>NZ_JAPYJX010000002.1:279326-328126 GCF_027257105.1 Corynebacterium faecium | reverse complement strand
CCACACCGAGGATTGAACGCTCGAGACCCAGATATATGCCCCGGAAGCATATACTTTCCTGAAACCTACAGGTCAATCCCTAAAAATCCGCGATTCTGGACACACTTTTTGACCCTTAACCCGAATTCTTCGGGCGGCTTCTTCGTAGTTGGTTTCGTAAAGGTTAGAGATCTCCAGCTTCTCGACAGAGAGATCCGCCACCTGCGCCAAGCCCACAAATTCCACCAAGAGATCCACTTCGCCGATATCAAAAACAACAAGGTCAACTTCTACTTTGATCTTGTCGAACTTCTAGCCGCAGCCGATGTACGCGTTGGCGGCTCCGTTTATGACTCCACAGGTTCTTTCCATCCCGACAAGGACACATGGGAACAGCAAGCAACCATGGCATCAAGGTTGATTCGCGGAAATATCAATCGCGGAGAACTTGTAAACGTCTTCGTCGATCTCGTTCAGACTCCCCGCGGGGAATCAGTAGCACAAACCGTGAAAAGCGATGTTAACCGTGCCTTAGGAAGCCGATGCGTGCTGGAGGCCTACGACTTCAATTCTGAAGCAAGCGATTTCCTGCAGCTAGCCGATATTGTTGCTAGCTCAATAGCGTATGAGCGCCGACACGGAAGAATGGATCCAGCTCGACGCAACACCCCGAAGGCTCGAGTTGCAGCTCGCCTTCGCCGTGCGCTGGAATTGGATAGTTTTGACGATATTCAGCAGGGCAAAGTCAACATTGTGACCATGCGGGAGAAATAACTCATTGACTTTGGCTCGCGCCACCCTATAATTAACTGTCCGAGGGAATTGGGCTAATTGCCCACCACCTCTCGGACCGGCTGGGATTGAGTTCGCAGTACCGGATAGCGCATGAATCGTTGCGCATGACAAACGTGAGTGGTCTTCCATTCCTTAAGTGGGATGCGGGGACCACTCTTTTTCGTCCCACCCCTCCCGTTAACGCTCTCGCAACATGGCCCCCATCACACTGATGAACGTACCGCTTCGAGTACACACCAACACCTCAAGGAGGCCTACATGAAACGCATCATCACCAGCGCCGCCGCCTGCGCGATCGCCCTCGGCACCGTCGCCGCCCCGGCCCACGCCGCCACCGTCAGCGAGAAGGACGCAGACGGCAACTGCGCAGTCACCCTCACCGATATGGAGAAGGAGTTCATCATGGGCACCTTCGACGAGTCCAAGCAGATCGGCGAGCACGAGCGCGCCCGCGATTTCGTCGCCGCTGTGGAGACGGTCTACCCAGGTGTCATGGCCGCCAACGAGTCCGACCTCAAGGGCGAGGCGCCGGACTACTCCAAGATCCTGCCGGCCGATCTGGTCAAGCCGTACACCGATGCAATGCAGATGCTCGACGAGACCGAACCGACCACCGTCACCACCCTCGAGGACGTCGACGTGGACGCGTGGAAGGTCGGCCCCTCCACCACCCCGATGGCTGAGGCCCCGTTCACCGAGGGCACCGAGCTCTACGAGGCATGGTCCGCAACCCCCAGCGGCATGCTCTTCATGAACCAGCAGCTTATCGACGTAGCTAACGCCGCAGCCGCCGCCTCCTGTGCCAAGGGCGACGTGAAGGAAATGGACTACCCCACCGCCCCCATCGCGCTGGATAAGACCAAGCCGGGCATGGACGGCATGAACGGCATGAAGCCGGGCGATAAGGATGGCATGAAGCCGGGTGACAAGGGCTCGTCCGATAAGGGCGACATGAAGGACACCCCGAATGTCGCCGCCATCGTCGGCGGCGTGATCGCTGCCCTGCTGGCGCTGGCTGGCATCGTTGCGGCGTTGCCGATGCTGGGCATCAACGTGCCCGGCATGAACATGCCTCGCATGTAGTCCCTACAGTCGCGTCAACGACATATCCCGCCCACCCCTGAGCATTGCGGGGTGGGCGGGATATGGCGTCGATAGGCGGGAGGCGTCTAGCGCTTCGCGATCGGGCCGAGCACCTCATCGACCGGGAACGGGAAGAGCAGCGCGATGAGCGATAGCAGGCCGATGATGCCCGAGATGGACAGCACCGCGATCAGCAACGGGCTGGTAATCGAGGAGCCCTGCGCAGAGCCCTCGGAGTCGCCCTCCGGCTGGGCCTCAACCGGCGTCATCGTGGTGTCGAAGGTGAGACCGTGGTTGATGCTCTCGATGCCGAGGGCGTTGTTGACCAGGAAGAACAGGTCAGTCTGGTCGATCTGGCCGGTCACGTTCGCCGCACCCGGGCCGGACGCCGCGACGCGCAGCTGCGCGCCGGTGTGCTGCTGGCCGCCAAGGGCGTCCTCGTCCTCGTTGGTCTTGGAGGTGGCGAAGTTGACCGCCATGGTGGAGCCATCCACCGTGGTCAGCTGGGTCACGCGGCCGGCAGTGTTGGCGTTGTCGTAGGTGATCTGTGCGGTGTGGGCGTGGTCGGCGGTGGCGACGATGAGGGTCTCCTCGCCGGTCTCTTCGACCCACTTCTGCACGGCCTGGACGGCCTCGTCCAGCTGGCCGACCTCACCGATCAGGCCGCAGGCGTCCGCCTGGTGGTCGGCCTTGTCCGGGGACGCGGACTCGACCTGGAGCAAGAAGCCGTTGTCGTTGCGCAGCAGCTCGAGTGCCTTGGAGGTCATCGCGCCCAGTCGCGGGGTCTCCTCGGTGAACTCCGGGTTGGCCACACAGGTCGCCGGCTGCAGGTCGCCGCCGTCGGTCGTCGGGATGGACTGGTTGAGCACGCGCGGCATGTTGCCCTCGGAGAACAGGCCCAGCACCGGCTTGTCGGAGTTGGCCTCAGCGATGGCCTCGAGCTCAGACGCGTTGGTCACCACCTGGTAGCCGTTGTCCTTCGCGTTGTCCAACACCGACTTGCCGGCGGTCCAGGTGTTGCCGCTGGCGTTCCACTTGCCGCCCTGAACGACCTCGGTGTCGAAGTACTTGCTGCCGCCGCCGAGGGTGACGTCGGCACGCAGGTCCACGATCTGCTCCGAGATGGAGCCCAAGCCGCCGTTTTCACGCAGCTGCTCGCCCTTGGCCACCTTCTTGTCGCCGGACGGTGCGTAGTAGGAGCGGTCGAGCGCGTGCGCGGCGAAGGCAGCCGGGGTAGCGTCCTGGATCTCGGCGGTGGAGACGTTGCCGATCTTCATCCCGCGGGCCTTGGCCAGCTCACCCATGGTGGCGACCGGCTTACCGGCGTTGTCCACACCGATGGCGCCGTTGTAGGTCTTCACGCCGGAGTTCCACGCGGTGCCGGTGGCGGCGGAGTCTGCCACGTAGTTTGGCAGGCCGGTCTCCTTATCCAGGGAGAAAGTGGTCAGGTACCCGGTGTAGTCCAGGTTGTCCAGGCCCTCGAAGCGGCCAGCGGAGCCCTTCAGGTAGTTGCGGGCTGCGGTGATCTCGGAGTCGCCGGTGCCGTCGCCGATCAGGACCACGACGTTCTTCGCCTTGGCGTTGTCGATGCCCTGGCCGTCCTTGCCAAACTGGGCGCAGTCGCCCACCTTCGGAGCTTCGCCGGCGGCGACGAGGTAGCACAGCTCGTCGCCCGACTTGGCCTTCGACCGGTTGGCCAGGGATACGACCTTGTTGTCCTTATTGATCTTCCACGGCTTCTGGCCGCCGTCGGTGCCGCCGTTGAGGCCGAGCGCGTTGGCCATGACGTAGAACGCGTCGGTCTGGTCGATCTGGCCGTTGACGTTCTCGGAGCCCGGGCCGTAGCCGGCGATGCGTACCTGGGTGCCAGTGTGCATCATGGAGAAGTTCGGGGTGTCGAACGGGTCGCCGTTTGCCTTCTTGTCAAAGACCGGGTTGCCCTCCTCATCCAGCCACGGCTGGGTGCCGAAACCGACGGACATGACCGCACCGCCGTCCTTCGGGGACTGCAGGCGGGTCACGGCGGACACAGACGGGCGGCCGTCCGGAATGATCTCGGCGGTGTGCGCGTGGTCGGCGGTGACCACGATCAGGGTGTCCTTGTCCTTCTTGGCAAAGTCCAGGGCTTCCTTGATCACTTCGTCGATCTGATCGGTCTCGCCGATCATTCCGCAGGCGTCGGCCGCGTGGTCCGCCTTGTCGATGGATGCGGATTCGACCTGCAGGAAGAAGCCCTTGTCCGCCGACGGGTCGTCGAGAAGCTCGATGGCCTTCTTCGTCATTTCAGCTGCGGACGGCTCGTCGCCGCGATCCGCTTCCTTGCAGACCTCGGGCTCGGTGGTGCCATCGGACTTCACCGGCACGGTCTGCTCAAACTTGCGGGTCATGTTTTTGTCGTGGAACAGACCGAGCACCGGCTGGTCCTGGTTTGCGACGGTGATGCCCTCGAGGCCCTGCTTGTCGTCGACAACCTGGTAGCCCTTGGCAATCGCATTCTCACGGACCGACTTGCCGGCCTCCCAGTCGGCGCCGCCGTCGTTCTTTTCGGTCAGGAACGGGTTGCGGTTCTCGCCGCCCTCAAGCACCTCAGCGTCGAAGTACTTGCGGCCGCCGCCCAGGGTGACGTCGGCGCGGGTATCGATGATCTGCTCGGAGATGGAGCCGAGACCGCCGTTTTCACGAGCTTCAGCACCCTTGACCGGCTTCGCCTCGCCGGACGGTGCGTAGTAGCCGCGCTTGGAAATGTGCGAGTGCATCGCGCCCGGAGTCGCATCCTGGATCTCCGCGGTGGAGACGTTGCCGGTGCGCATGCCGGCGTTCTTGGCCATCTCCAAGAGGTTCTCGTGCGGCTTGCCCGTAATGTCCACGGACAGCGCGCCGTTGTAGGTCTTTCCGCCCGTGGA
This sequence comes from Corynebacterium faecium, assembly GCF_027257105.1. NCBI lineage: Bacteria > Bacillati > Actinomycetota > Actinomycetes > Mycobacteriales > Corynebacteriaceae > Corynebacterium > Corynebacterium faecium. The sequence continues at coordinate 323,366 of NZ_JAPYJX010000002.1, read as the reverse complement.
CCAGCCGGTCGCGGACGCGGCGGAGTCGGTCACGTACTGGCGCTTGCCGTCCTTGCCCACGGCGAAGGTGGTGTACGCGCCGGACGCGGTGAGCTCGTCGAGGCCCTCGAAGCGGCCGTTCGCGCCCTTGAGGTAGTTGCGCGCCGCGGTGATCTCCTGGTGGCCCATGCCGTCGCCCAGGATGAAGATGACGTTACGGGCCTGAGCGTCGGAGTTGCCCTGGCCACCCTTGCCAAACTGGGTGCAGTCGCCCGGCTGCGGCGCGACGACGTTGCCTTCGGAATCAATGGTGATGCAGGTGTCCTTGCCGTTGAACGCCTGCTCCGCGGACTGAGCGAGAGAAACCGGCAGGTTCGCCAGTGCCAGCGCGGAGACGCTGACGACAGCTGCCACTGCCTTGGAGGAGAAACGCATAAGACTTCCTTGAGGTAAGAGGGATGGTTTTTGTAACCACGGCGCAAGCTACTCTCAGGTTGCGTACAGGAGGCTACATTCAGGTTAATTTCAGGTTACGTCCGCATCATCGCAGCTCCCGGGCCCTATATGTGCTGTAGGTAAGTGAAATCGGTGTTCAATTAGCGGCGCTTTTTCATCACGAGGGGTTTAACTACTCCCCCAGCAACCGGACCTTCAATGCAAAAAACGGCCCCCGGATCGCTCCGGGAGCCGTCTTTTTTCGCGCGGGCTAGCGCGGGTGTCACCACGTTCCAACAGAGAGGTGACAGTTAACATCACATTTTAGGGATCGGAGAAACTGCTGTCTACCTAAGCGTTTGCTTAACGACGACCCCGTGCCCCAACCAGGCCCGCCACCGCAAGCAGAGCGGACAGCAACACCGCCGAGACGATGCCGCGGTAGTCGCCGCCGTTGCCCGCTGCGGACACCGCTGTCGACGCCCAGTGCATCGGCGCTGCTTGCGACAACGCCACCCACACAGAATCAACCTGCGCGGTGGTCGCGGTGCGCCACACCCAGCCGACGAGCCCGGCCTGCACCAGCGCAAGCACGCCAGCTGCGCCAAGACCAACCCCAGTGCCGAATGCTCGACTTAACACGGAAGCCAGGCCCGCGCTGGCGAGTGTGCCCAGCAGCAGACCTACAAACGCAACCCCGTATTCCTGCGCGCCAAACCCGGATCCGATCACCCCGGCCAAGATGGTGCCCGCGGCGGCCAAAACCACGGAACCGGCGCCCAGGATCCACCAGCGGCCGCGGGATGCGAACCACGCCGCCGCCGCCAGTGCGGTGCCGCCGAGCACGGCCATGGCGGCGAGCAGCATCGCCGCCACCGGAGCCAACGTGGACCCGGCCGGCCCAGACTCTGCGGCACCCGGCGCGACCGCCGGCACCGGCAGGGCCGCGCGCACCGCGCCAACCTTGTCGGCGTTCATGCCCGCCATCTGGTTGATCTTTTCCACGCCGGAAACCAGCTCGTCGATGCCGCCGGTGGCTTGCCCGGTCTGCGCCTGCAGCTCGCGCAGGCCCGCGGCCAACTCGGCGGAGCCGTTGGTGGCTGTATATATACCGTCGTGGAAGCCGTAGCCGGGGACGGCGAGTTGATTGGCCAGGTCGCGGGAGCCGTCGCGAAGCTGGTTCATCTTCGCTACCACATCCGGCGGCAGCTGGGCGGTCTCCGCCTGGGCGCGCAGGTCCTTTAGCGACTCGCGGGCATTGACCGCCTCCGGGTCCTTCGCGCCCTTGAGCTCCTCCATGGAGCGGTCGATGGCAGCGACCACCTGGCCGCGCACCGCCTCAAACCCGGACACCTGGCCGACGACCTCGCCGATGGAATCCGCCAGCTGCGTCGCGCCCGCGCCCAACTGGCCGGTGCCAGCCTGGAGCTCGACCATGCCGTCGGCGAGTTGCTGGGAGCCGGACTGGGCGGCCGCGAGGGCGTCGATAAGCTGCTGAGTTTGCCCCTGCGCCTCACCGATGCCCGCGGCGAGCTGGCCGGCGCCCTCCTTGAGCACCTTCGCCTGCTGCCCGGCTTCACCGGCGGCGCGGCGCGCATCGCCAAGATTGTCCGGGCCGACCTGCGGGGCGCCCGAAACCTCAGCATCGCGCCCCGCGTTCGTCCACGTTTCGGCCGGATTCATGGGCAAAAACACCCCGACAACCAGCGCCAGAAGCGCACACACCAACCGCCACGCGTTGCCCGATTTCATGGCATTGTTCTTAGCACTCGCGCCCAACTTGCTGCGGGAGGCGCACCGCCAGCACATCGCCCGAACTGCGCACCGTTAGAACCGTGTCGGCAGCCTTGATACTGTCGTAAGGGTTCTTGCCAAAACCATGGAATGAAATGGGTTCACCATGACACTTCCCCTTGTCATCGGGCTCGTCGCAGCGACGGTGGTGCTCTCACCGATCCTCGTGCGAGTCATGGACAAGAAGGCCGGGTACCCGCTCGCGGCGATACTCTTCGCCGCCGCGGCCGTGCTCGGCTCTAAGTTCACAGAAGTCTCCCGCGGTACGAACCTTGAATGGTCCAAGGAGTGGGCGCGCGACGTGATGGGCACGGGCACCTCCGTGGACTTCGCGCTGCGCGCGGACGGGCTGGGTATCTTCTTCGCGCTTTTGGCGCTGGTCATCGGCGGCGTGGTCTTTTTGTACTCCGCCGCGTACCTGCCCGAGCGCGACGGCAACACCAGCTTCTACACCATCATGACGGCGTTTACTCTGTCGGTGCTGTTGCTCGTGCTTGCCGACGATGCCGTGCTGCTGTTCATCGCCTGGGAGCTCGTCTCCATCGCGTCGTTCCTGCTCATCGCGCGCTCCGGCTCCTCCGGCGAGGCCGGGTCTTACCGCACCCTGATCCTCACCTTCTTCGGCGGCCTGACGCTGCTGGCTGGCCTGGCCGTGGCCTCCGCGCAGACCGGCACGACGCGCCTGCAGGACATCCTCGCGGCAAATGTGTGGGGCGACAACCGCGTCACCGTCGTAGTCGCGCTGCTCATCGCGTTTTCCGCGTTCACCAAGGCCGCGCAGTTCCCCTTCCACTTCTGGCTGCCCGAGGCCATGGCCGCTGCCACACCGGTGTCCGCGTTCCTGCACGCCGCGGCCGTGGTCAAGGCCGGCATCTACCTGCTGGTGCGCTTTTCCACCATCTTCTCCGACGTCGCCGCGTGGAACTACCTGCTGGTCATCGCCGGCCTGTTCACCGCGCTGATGTCCGCGCTGTTCGCGATCACCAAGACAGACTTGAAGCACCTCACCGCCTACTCCACGGTCTCCCACCTGGGCTGGATCGTCGCCGCGATCGGCATCGGCACCCCGGTCGCGCTGGCCGCGGCGCTGACGCACACACTCGCCCACGCGCTGTTTAAGTCCTCGCTGTTCATGCTCATCGGCGTGGTGGACCACGAGGCTGGCACGCGCGATATGCGCCGCCTGGGCCCCATCTACAACAAGATGCCGTTCACGTTCGCCTCCACCATCGTCGCCGCCGCATCCATGGCCGCGATCCCGCCGCTGTTCGGCTTCGTGTCCAAGGAATCCATCCTGGACGCCTTCCACGAATCCTCCCACGGCGCGCTCCTGCTCACGGTGGCCGGCATCGCCGCGTTCCTCACCTTCGTGTACTCGGCGAAGATCGTCTTCGGCGCATTTATCGACGGACCAAAGGACCTCCCCGACGTCCACGAAGCCCCCACCGCCCTCTGGCTGCCCGCCGCGCTGCCCGGCCTGACCTCTGCGGTCCTGCCGTTCCTGCTGTTCTGGGTGGACAACCCCGTCTCCGCAGGCGTGCGGGCCGTGACGGGCGACGACAGCTTCACCACCCACCTCGCACTCTGGCACGGCGTCACCCCGCCGTTCCTTGTGTCCCTGGCAGTTTTGGTCGCCGGCGTGGTGTTCGTGGTGTTCTTCCGCAAGCGCGTCTTCGCAGCACTGGGCAACAAGGACCTTCTGCCCGCAGACGGCACCGAGGTCCTGGCCTGGCTCACCCGCAGCCTGTCCAACCTGGGCAAACAGCTCGGCTCGCTGGCCGACGGCTTCAACCCGTCGCGCCACCTCTTCCCGCTGCTGGCGTCCGTCACCGCGATGGGCCTGTGCGTGATCGGCCTGACCGACGGCATCGACGGCGTCACCCCGGCCCCGCGCGCCGAGGGCCTGGACGTGTGGTGGGACCTCATCCCGTTCGCCATCATCGCGATGTCCGTGCTGGGCATGGTGTTCACCCGCTCCCGTCTTGCCTCCGCTGTGCTGCTCGGCACCGTCGGCGTGGGCATGACCCTGCAGATGTTCCTGCTGGGCGCCCCGGACGTGGCCATGACGCAGTTCCTGGTCGAGTCGCTGACCGTGGTGGTCATCCTGGTGGTGCTTCGCTACCAGCCGCGGATGTTCCCGGAGACGAAGGCTCGTCGCAAGGCTCTTGCCTCCATCTTCGCCCTGATCGCGGGCGTGGTCACCTTCTTCGGCGTCTACGGCCTGACCGGCCGCCGCGGCCGCTCCGAACTGGCCGAGTGGTACCTCACCGAAGGCGGCGACGTCACCGGCGCCGACAACATCGTCGCCGTGATCATCGTCGAGTTCCGTGGCTTCGATACCTTGGGCGAGCTGTCCGTCCTCGGCATGGCCGCAGTGGTCATCGCCGCAGTGGTCAGCTCCATGCCGCGCCACCTGTTCGAGGCCGGCACCCGCCCACGCCCCTTCGGCCAGTCCCAGCTCAACTCCATCCCGCTGCGCAAGGCCGCGGCCCTGGTCGCACCGGTGCTGGTGGTGCTGTCCGTGCTGATCTTTTTCCGCGGCCACACCGCCCCCGGCGGCGGCTTCGTCGCAGCGCTTGTGATGGCCACGGCGTTCGCCATCAACTACCTGTCCCGCGGCGCGGACGCGGACGTGGTGAAGAACTTCACCCCGATCCGCCTGACCGGCTGGGGCATCATCATCGCCATTTCCTCCGGCTTCCTCGGCTTCATCGAGGGCGGGTTCATGTACGCCATCCACGGCGAGATCGCTGGCGAGCACATGACCACCTCGCTGATCTTCGACTTCGGCATCTACCTCGCCGTGCTCGGCATGGTCACCGCCGCGATCAACGCGCTCGGCGGCTACCTGCGCCCCGGCATGGACCTGTCGGACCTGGACTACTCGCGCGACGAAGAAGACAACCCGCTGCCGAGCATCCCGGCCCCGCTGGCGCCCGAAAACCCCGTGGACGCGCACCCGGAGCCGATCAACCCGGCACACGACCCGCAACCGGTTATCACGAAGGAGCACTAACCCATGGTCATGGCACTTACCATCGCAGTCCTGGTCGCGGGATCGGTGTACCTGGTTCTGCAGCGCGGCCTCGTGCGGGTGATCTTCGGCATGTCCCTGTTCGGCCACGCCACCAACCTCACCCTGCTCGCCACAGGCGTCGGCGCATGGCGCGGGGAAGCCTTCCCGTCGCGTGTGCCGTTCGAGGACATGGCGGATCCACTGCCCCAGGCATTCGTGCTCACCGCCGTCGTGATCGCGATGGCCACCACGACGATCCTGCTGATGCTGTCCGCGCTGGGGCGTAACGACGACACCGCGGAGCAGCCCACCGGCACCGACGCCGGCTACTCCAAGATGCGGCTGAGCCCCTCGGCCCTGTCCACCGCCGGCCGCAACGCCCGGCTAAACCAGAAGAAGCTGGAGGAGATCCGCGCACGCGAGATCAGCCACGTTGACAACGAAAGCCTGAGGGTGACCGACTAATGGCCGTAGACGCAATCCTGCCCGTATTTGTGGCGCTGCCGCTGATCGTCTCCGCGGTCACGGCCCTAAGCCCCTGGAAGTGGCTCAACGACGCTTTGGCGATCCTCATCCCCGCCATCAACTTAGGTATGGGCGTGTGGTTCTACGGCTACACGCGCGACCACGGCACTATCAGCCACGTCATCGGCCTGTACCAGGGCGGCGTGGGCATCTCGTTCGCCGCCGACACGTTCTCCGCGGTGATGATCGTGACCACCATGATCGTGGCGCTGACGTCCAACTGGTTCGCCATCGTCGTCGGCGAGACCCAGTCGCGGTTCTACGTGCCGCTCTCGCTCGTGCTCGTCACCGGTGTCTCCGGCGCGCTGCTGACGGCCGACCTATTCAACTTCTTCGTCATGATCGAGGTGTGCCTCCTGCCGTCCTACGGCCTGATCGCCATGACGGGCACCCGCCACCGCCTGCTGTCCGCGCGCATGTTCGTGCTGGTCAACCTGGCGGCGTCGACGATGCTCGTGCTCGGCGTGGGCTACCTCTACGCTGTGACCGGCGCGGTGAACCTCGCCTCGCTGCAAGGCGTGGCCGCGGGCGGCGGCCCGGCGACGGTGGCCACCGGCATCGTCGTCATCGCCATCGCCGCGAAGGCCGGCGTATTCCCCGTCTACACCTGGCTGCCGCGCACCTACCCGTCCACCTCCGCAGCCGTGATGGGCCTGTTCTCCGGCCTGCACACCAAGGTGGCCGTGTACATGCTCTTCCGCATCTGGGTGATCATGTTCGACATGGACCCGCGCTGGAACACGCTGCTCATCGTGGTCATGGTCATCTCCATGATCATCGGCGGCTACGCCGGCCTGGCCGAGGCCACCATGCGCCGCGTGCTGGCCTACCAGATGGTCAACGGCATGCCGTTCATCCTGATCATGCTCGCATTCACTAACGACGACGCACGCTACGCGCTCGCCGCCGGCCTGCTCTACACCCTGCACCACATGATCACCATCGCCGCGCTCGTGCTGAACTCCGGCGCGATCGAGGAAACCTACGGCACCGGCACCATGGCGAAACTCTCCGGCATCGCCCGGCGCGACCCGTGGACGTCCGCAGTCTTCGTCGCCGGCGCGTTTTCCATCGTGGGCTTCCCGCCGTTTTCCGGCATCTTCGGCAAGGTCACCGTCGTGCTCGCGGCAGCCTCCGCCGGGGACTGGCGCTCCTGGGTCGCCATCACCGCCATCATCATCGCATCCTTCGGCGCGCTTTTGTCCATGATGCGCATGTGGCAGCGCGTGTTCTGGGGCCGGCCGATGCAGAACTACCCCGAGGCGCTCAACGTCCGCGCCAGCTTCATGCTGCCGTCCGCAGTACTGATGGTCATGTCGCTGTGCATGTTCATCTTCGCCGGCCACATGTGGGACATCACCACCAACGCCGTCGACGACCTGCTCGACGTTGACGCCTACACCACCGCCGTGCTCGGCGACGACCCCATCGGCGTCCCCGCACCCGGCGACACCTTCGGCGCCGAAACCAATGGAGGCGAGAACTAATGCGAGGCTTCTTCCACGGCGTGAAGTACGCCGTCTGGCTTGCCAAAGAGATCTTCGTGGCCGGCTTCGATGCCGTCGCCAAGGCGTTCAACCCGGCGGCGAAGTTCGACCCCATCGTGATCTACTACCCGCTGCGCGTGAACACGGACTGGGACGTGTTCTGGTTCACCACCTCGATCACCGCAACGCCGGGCACGCTGTCCATGGGGCTGCGCCACCCCGTCGCCGACAACGGGCCGATCATCCTGCTGGTGCAGGCGGCGTTCGGCTCCGACCCGGAAGATGTCATCGCGGGTTTGGCGGATATGGAGGAACACCTTCGGCCGTCGCTAAGCAAGAGCCCCATCGACCCGGCAACCGTCGCCTGGGAGCCCTACGTCGACCACGGCCCGGACACAAACGGCGACAACGTGCCGCCGGCCGAAAGGATGGATTAAGCCATGTTCACCACCATCATGCAGATCTGCCTGATCATCATGGCCGTCAGCCTGCTCATCGCGCTGGGTGCGGTGATCCTGACCAAAGACGAGCTCTCCCGCGCCGTGATGGCGGATGTGATCTTCTACTCCATGATCGCCATCTTCCTCGTGTGGACGCTGTTCAATTCGTCTGCCATCGCGTACGAGATCCCGCTGCTCGCCGGCCTGGTGTGCGGCGTGATCCCGACGATCTCCATGGCACGCATCATCTCGAGAGGACGCCGCTAATGACCATCGCCGAAATCATCGTCGCCGTGCTGGTTGTCCTGGCCACCATCTGCGTGGTCGCCACCACCATCCTGCAGCTGCGCGCCCCCGACGCCCTGACCCGCGTGAACGTGCTCGGACCGCTGGTCGTGATCGCGTTTCCCATCCTCATCGTGGCCAAGCTGATCCACTCCTGGTCCACCACCGGCTTCGACCTCAACGACTTCATCCGCGCCATTTTGGCCATCGCCGCGGTGTGGATCGTCGGCTCCGTCGCGTCGTTCGTCATGGGCCGCTCCCTGTACGGCGTCACCGTCTCGGACAAAACCACCTAATGGGCTTGTGAGCACTAGCGACGACGCGTACGTCACGGACCTGGCACTGCGCGCCGGCCGTGGCGACAAACACGCGCTCACCGAATTCATCCGGCTCACCCAAAACGACGTGTGGCGCCTACTCGCCCACCTCGCCGGACCCCAACACGCCGACGACCTCACGCAAGAGACCTACCTGCGCGTCCTCGGGTCGCTTCCGCGCTTCCAAGCCCGCTCCAGCGCGCGCACCTGGCTGCTGTCGCTCGCGCGCCGCGCCTGGGTGGACTCCGTTCGCCACGACATGGCACGGCCCCGCAAATCCGCCGCCGAATACGAAGACGTCGCCGCCGCCAACCCCAGCCCCGACAACCCCAACACCTGGGGCGACGTCATCGACGCGCGCTCGCTTCTCGACGAGCTGCCGCCCGAACGCCGCGAAGCCCTCGTACTCACGCAAGTGATGGGCTACACCTACGAAGAAGCCGCCCGCATCGCCGGCGTGCGCGTCGGCACTATTCGCTCCCGGGTGGCCCGCGCCCGGCGGGATCTGGTGGCGGGCACGGCCGAAGGATCGTCGTAAAGCGCATGCAAAGGTGCCAACCGGGAGAAATTCGCATAAGTTTGTAAAAGGTTTTGCTAAACAACTCCCGGAGTTTTTTCATGCTGAAAAACGCACTACTAATTTCATTCGCCTTCATCGGCACCGTCGTCGGCGCAGGCTTCGCATCCGGCCAGGAAGCGATGCTGTACTTCTCCGCCTTCGGCACCCAAGGCATCTGGGGCGCAGTCTTAGGCTCCGCGCTGATGCTCATCGCCGGCGTGACCATCCTCCAGCTCGGCTCCTTCTTCCAAGCCAAAGAGCACATGGAAGTCCTCGGCTCCATCTCCTCGAAGGTGATGGGCTGGATCCTGGACATCGCCACCATTGTCACCCTGTTCTCCATCGGCTTTGTCATGTTCGCCGGTGCCGGCGCCAACCTGAACCAGCAATTCGGCATCCCAGTGTGGATCGGCGCGGTGCTCATGCTCGCCGCCACCATCGGCTTCGGCATGCTGGATGTGGACAAGGTCACCGGCGCCATCGGCGCGCTCACCCCGTTTTTGCTGATCTTTGTCATCTTCGGCTGCGGCTGGACCCTGATCAACGCCCACCCGGACTGGGACGCGCTGAACGCCGCGGCGGCGCAGGTGGATACCTCCCTGCCCAACTGGTGGATCTCCGCGCTGAACTACACCGGCCTGAACGTCATGTGCGTGGTGTCCATGGCGCTGGTCATCGGCGGCAACCAGCTGGACACCCGCGCAGCCGGCCTCGGCGGGCTGTTCGGCGGCATCGGCTACTTGGTCATGCTCATGATGCTGGCGCTGGCGCTGCTGGTCAAGATCGAGACCGTCGAAGGCCAGGACATGCCGCTTCTGACCCTGATCACCGACATCAACCCCACCATGGGCCTGATCATGTCGCTGGTCATCTTCGGCATGATCTTCGCCACCTCCCTGGGCATGTTCTTCGCCCTAGGCAAGCGCCTCGCCCGCGGCCGCGAAGACAAGTTCCGCGTCATCTTCATCTCCGCCTGCCTGATCGGCTTCGTGCTGTCGTTCGTGGGCTTCCAGCAGCTGGTCTCCACCGTCTACCCGATCCTGGGCTACCTGGGCCTGCTGCTCATCCTCGTGATGACCATCGCGTGGGTCCGCGGCATCCCCAAGCTGCGCAAGGAAGGCGACCGCCGCCGCCGCGCCCTTGAGCTGACCCGCAAGAAGATGGACCCGGCCGAGCGCTTCACCAAGAACGACGAGCGCGAGCTCGAGTACCTCACCTCCAAGTCCAACGTGGACTCCGAGGAGCTGTCCGAGGCCCTCGAGGAAGAGGTCGCCCAGGAGCTGCTCGACGACGATGAGAGCGAGTTCGAGGAAGACGACCGCGAGAACCCCTCCGACGTGGTCTACGTCTCCTACACCGACCCCGTCTCCGCCGATGAGTACCGCCGCAACCCCGACGAGCCGTGGAACGACCACACCGTCGACGACATGATCGCCGCCGAAGAGGCTGAGGAGGCCGCAGCCGGGCCGGACAACAGCCTGGGCGGCGACGCCAACGCGGACGAAGAGGACGAGGATGCCGCGGAGGAAACCGGCGGCTCGACCGCAGTCTCCGCGAAGGACAACGGCTCCACCAAGCTGTAGCGCCCCAACGTCGAAGCAAAAACAACCCCTGTGCGGGAAAGTTCACGAGATAGTGAACGATCTTGCACGGGGGTTTTCGCGACCTGCGCGTAGTGAATTATTCGGCGCGCGGCTGCGGGGTAATTCAGCGACCGAGGCGCCGCGAGTGAACTATTCCGCCCCGCCACCCGGCGCTAGACCAGCAGCTCGGCGATCTGGATGGTGTTCAGCGCCGCGCCCTTGCGCAGGTTGTCGCTGGCGATGACGAGCACGAGCCCGCGTCCGCCGTCGACGCTCTGGTCCTGGCGGATGCGGCCCACCAGGGACTCGTCGATGCCGGTGGCGGCGCGAGGCGTTGGCACGTCCACCACTTTCACGCCCGGCGCGCCCGCCAGGATCTCCTCCGCCTGCTGCGGGGTGACGGCCTCGGAGAACTCGGCGTGCACCACCATCGTGTGGCCGGTGAACACCGGCACGCGCACGCAGGTGCCGGCCACCTTCAGCTCCGGGATACCCAGGATCTTGCGCGATTCGTTGCGCAGTTTCTGCTCTTCGTCGGTTTCGGCGGAGCCGTCGTCGACAAGCGAACCCGCAAACGGCAGCGCGTTGTACGCGATGGGCTCGACGTAGGGCCCGAGGTCGCTAGGCTTTTCGACGTCTTCCCGGACCAGCCCGCGCGGATCCCCCAGCGCCTCAACCTGGGTGGCCAGCGCCTCGACGCCAGCGAGCCCCGAGCCGGAAACTGCCTGGTAGGAGGCGACGCGGAGGGTGGTTAGACCGAAGGCGTCGTGAAGCGGCTTGAGCACCGGCATCGCCGCCATCGTGGTGCAGTTCGGGTTGGCGATGATGCCCTTGGGCAGCTCGCGCGCCGCCTCCGGGTTGACCTCGGTGACGATCAGCGGGACGTCCGGGTCCTTGCGCCACGCCGAGGAGTTGTCCACGACGGTCGCGCCCGCGGCGGCGAACACCGGCGCCCACTCGCGCGAGGTCGCGCCGCCGGCGGAAAACAGGGCGATGTCCACGTCTTTGACGGACTCTTCGGTGACCTGGGTGAGGTCCTCGACGGTGATGTCCTCGCCGCAGAACTCCAGTACGGTGCCCGCGGAGCGCGGGGAGGCGAAGAAACGGACCTTGTCGGCCGGGAAGTTGCGCTCGGTGAGGATGTCGCGCATCACGCGGCCGACCTGGCCGGTGGCGCCGACGACTGCGAGAGTGGTCATTGAAAACTCCTTCTAACGTCCGGTGCCTGCGTAGACCACGGCCGGCTCGTCGCCGCCGAGGTCGAACTTGGTGTGGATCGCGCGCGCGGCCTCGGCCACGTCCGCCTGGCGCACCACGGCGGTGATGCGGATCTCGGAGGTGGTGATCATCTCGATGTTGATGCCGGCATCGCGCAGCGCGTCGCAGAAGTCTGCGGTGACCCCCGGGTGGGACTTCATGCCCGCGCCGACGAGCGAGACCTTGCCGATCTCGTCGTCGTAGCTCAGATCGTCCCAGCCCTCGGCGGCTTGCAGCTCGCGCAGCTTCTCCATGGTGCGCGCGCCGTCGGCCTTGGGCAGGGTGAAGGTGATGTCGGTCTTGTTGTCTTCGGCGCTGGAGATGTTCTGGATCACCATGTCGATGTTGACTTCGCCGTCGGCGAGCTCGCGGAAGACCTTGGCGGCCTCGCCGACCTCGTCCTTGATGCCCAGGATGGTGATCTTGGCTTCCGAGTCGTCGGTGGCCACGCCGGAAAGTACTGCTTCTTCCATGGGGATATCCTCCAATGCTCCGGCGACCAGGGTGCCGGTATCTGTGCTGTAAGACGAGCGCACCCGCATGGGCACGTTGAACGCGCGGGCGTACTCCACGCTGCGCAACACCAGGATCTTCGACCCGGACGCGGCGAGCTCGAGCATCTCCTCGAAGCAGAGGGTGTCCAGCTTGCGGGCGTCCGGCACGATTCGCGGGTCGGCGGTGTAGACGCCGTCGACGTCGGAGTAGATCTCGCATTCGTCGGCGTTCATCGCCGCGGCCAGGGCGACGGCGGTGGTGTCGGAGCCGCCGCGGCCGAGGGTGGTCACGTCCTTGGTTTCGCGGTTGACGCCCTGGAAGCCGGCGACGATGGCGATGTTGCCTTCGTCCACAGCCTCCTGCACGCGCCCCGGGGTGACTTCCAGGATGCGGGCGTTGCCGTGGCGTTCGGTGGTGATCACGCCGGCCTGGGAGCCGGTGAAGGACTGCACCTTCTCCCCCAGCGCGTGCACCGCCATGGCCACCAGCGAGTTGGAGATGCGCTCGCCGGCGGTGAGCAGCATGTCCATTTCGCGCGCGGGCGGGGTGGGGTTGACCTCTGCGGCGAGGTCGAGCAGTTCGTCGGTGGTGTCGCCCATGGCGGAGCAGACCACCACGACGTCGTTGCCGGCGCGGCGCGTGTCCACGATCCGCTGGGCCACGGCCTTGATCCGCTCCGCGCTTTCCAGGGAGGATCCCCCGTATTTCTGAACGATCAGTGCCATTCGTACCTCCGCGGATCTGCGTGCATTCCAACGGTCAAGAATAGCGTCCCAAAACTGCCGATTCAGCCACCCGCGTTAATATCATTCACTGTGCACAACAATTTTCTCGCCGTCGCGTTCGCACTGATCTCGGCCGCGACCATGGCGGCGGGGACCGTGTGGCGCCACCGCATCATGCGCGCGGGCGCCCCCGAGGGGGAGAACAACGACTCGCCCCTGGAGTCCCTGAAGCGGCCGGCGTGGTGGGCGTCGATGGGCATCGCGTTTCTGGCGTACGGCTTCCAGGCCGCGGCGCTGGCGTTCGGGTCGCTGCTGGTGGTGCAGCCGATCCTGGCGCTGTCGCTGATGCTCACGCTGCTGTTTTCGGCGTGGGCGGACAAGCGCCACATGCACACCACGGAGGCGTTTTGGGCGGTGCTGCTCACCGCGTCTGTGGGCGGGGTGGTCGTGCTCGGCCGCCCGCTGCCCGGCGAGCGCGACCCCGCCGCCTGGGAGTGGTGGGCGGTCGTGGGCACCGCGGTGGCCATCATTGCGGCCTCGTACGCCATTGCTTCTCGACGTCCCCCCGCCGGCAAAGCCCTCATCTTCGGCTCCGCCTGCGGCGCCATGTACGGCTACCAAGCCGTGTTTTCCAAGGTGGCGGTGGACGGCTTCGTCCACGGCGGCGTGACCGGCCTGCTCGCCACGTGGCAGTTGTGGGCGATGCTGGCCGCGGCCACGGCCGGCACGGTCGTGCAGCAGTACGCCTTCGCCGCGGGCAGGCTGGCCACCTCGCTGCCGGCGTCGAAGATCATCGAGCCGCTCGTCGCGTTCTCCCTGGGCCTGCTTGTGCTCGGCGAATCCTTCCGCGTGGATTCGGTGCTGGGGTGGGCGGCCGTCGGGACGTCGATAGGCGTGATGCTCGTGGCCGCCGCAATGCTCACGCGGGTGAGCATCCGGTGACTGGATGGATATAAATCCCGCGCGACACCGCCCGCCTGATGTAAGGTGTGCCACATGTCGCACAGGGCGCTTCTCCTTCTACGCCGCGGCGGGAATCAGGCCAACTAACACGGCCGGCACCCCGTCGCGGAGTTTCTGTTGGCCGGCCGTGGAACACACCCCCAACAAAAGGAGAACTCCAATGACCGACTTTTTCGCACCCCGCGAGATCCAGACCCCTTCCGGCCCGCGTTACGACGGCCAGCCCGCATGGAACAAGCAGCGCGGCTCGCAGATGCCGGTGGACCGCTACCTCACCTTCGCCGAAGAGGTCGAAGACATCCAACTGCCGGACCGCACCTGGCCCGACAAGAAAATCACCCGCGCGCCGCAGTGGTGCGCCGTGGACCTGCGCGACGGCAACCAGGCGCTGATCGACCCGATGAGCCCCGAGCGCAAGCGCCGCATGTTCAACCTGCTGGTGGAGATGGGCTTCAAGGAGATCGAGGTCGGCTTCCCATCCGCCTCCCAGACGGACTTCGACTTCGTGCGCGAGATCATCGAAAAGGACATGATCCCCGACGACGTGACCATCCAGGTCCTCGTGCAGGCGCGCGAGCACCTGATCCGCCGCACCTTCGAGGCGTGCGCCGGCGCGAAGAACGTCATCGTGCACTTCTACAACTCCACCTCGAAGCTGCAGCGCCGCGTGGTCTTCCGCAAGGACCGCGACGCGATTAAGAAGCTGGCCACCGACGCCGCGGAGCTGATCAAGACCATCGCCGCGGACTACCCGGACACCAACTGGCGCTGGGAGTACTCGCCGGAGTCCTTCACCGGCACCGAGCTGGACTTTGCCAAGGAAGTCTGCGACGCCGTCGTGGACGTGATGGGGCCGAAGCCGGAGAACCCGATGATCATCAACCTGCCGTCCACGGTCGAGATGATCACGCCGAACGTCTACGCGGACTCCATCGAGTGGATGCACCGCAACCTGGAAAACCGCGAGTCCATCATCATCTCCCTGCACCCGCACAACGACCGCGGCACCGGTGTCGCGGCCGCCGAGCTGGGCTACCTGGCCGGCGGCGACCGCATCGAGGGCTGCCTGTTCGGCAACGGCGAGCGCACCGGCAACGTCGACCTGGTCACGCTGGGGCTGAACATGCTCACCCAGGGAGTGGACCCGCAGATCGACTTCTCCGACATCACCCGCATCCGCGAAGTGGTCGAGTACTGCAACCAGCTGCGTGTGCCGGAGCGCCACCCCTACGGCGGCGACCTGGTCTTCACCGCGTTCTCCGGCTCGCACCAGGACGCGATCAACAAAGGGTTGGATGCGCTGGCACAGAATGTGCGTCCAGAAGCAACGAGCTCCGACGTCACCTGGGAAGAGCTGCGCGAGACCACCTGGGAGGTGCCGTACCTGCCCATCGACCCGAAGGACGTCGGCCGCACCTACGAGGCCGTGATCCGCGTGAACTCGCAGTCCGGCAAGGGTGGCGTGGCCTACATCATGAAGACGGACCACGGCATCAACATGCCGCGCGCGATGCAGCCGGAGTTTTCCGCGATCGTGCAAAACATCACCGACTCCGAAGGCGGCGAGGTCAACTCCAAGAACATGTGGGACGTCTTCGCCACCACCTACCTGGACCTGGACTCCCCGCTGGAGCTGGCGCACTACCGCATCGACGCCGCCGAGGAGGAGGGCGAAGACACCCGCGTGGAGGCCACGGTGGTCTACGAGGGCGCCTCCCGCGAGGTCGCGGGCACCGGCAACGGCCCGATCGCGGCGTTTGCGAACGCGCTGGAGCAGGTCGGCATCGACTTCGAGGTGCAAGACTACTCGCAGCGCGCCCGCAGCGCGGGCGACGACGCGGACGCGGTCTGCTACATCCACGCGGACGTCGACGGCACCTCGGCGTGGGGCGTGGGTATCGCCGGGTCGACCACGCGCGCGTCGCTGGAGGCGATCGTCTCCGCGGTGAACCGTTCGACTGCCGCGAACTAGGCCCGCGCGCTATACTTGCGTGACTTAACCACACATTTCAGCGGGAGGTTCGCGATGGCCATGTACGAGGTGCCTTCGGGCCCCCGTCGCCTCCCCGTGGAGCATTTGCCTATCGACGTTCCTTCGGCCACCCTCACCCCGGACCTCGACGTCGTGGTGGACGGCGAGGTCGTCGGTTCGGTGGAGGACGCGGAGCTAGCCCAGCTGGCGTCGTCTGGTGTGACCCCGGTGGTGGCCGCAGATGGCGGGGCAATTGTGCTGCCGCCGGCCGGCCAGGTGCTGCCGGTGAACACCCCACCGCGCGAGCCGTGGGCGCTGCTGCCAGCAGGCGAGCGCTACGTGGCGGATTTGCGCGGTTCATTGCCGGTGGAGGCGCCGGCGCAGGTGCTGGTGTCGATGGGCTTCGACGACGCCGGCGAGATCGTGCTGTGCGTCGACGGCGACATCATCGGCGAGCTGGACCCGGCCGCCGGCGAGGCGCTGACCCCGACGCTGCGGCGCCTGGAGGACCGCGGGCTGATCGCCGTGGCGCGCGGCTACACCACCGCGGTGGAGGCTGGCACGTCGCTGGCCGTGATCGCCGGCCCGATCCCGACCGATGACATCCCGATCTCCCCGCTGCCGCCGATCGTGCGCGAGGTGGAAGTCGCGCACCCGGGCACGAACTTCTTCGCCACCGTGGACGCGGAGGCCGCAGCCCTTGCCGCGGACACGGAGGAGCGCCCGGCAGAGTCCGTGCGCGAGCCGGGCAAGTCCCGCGGCCCGTTGATCGCCGCCGCCGCGGCCGTCGCGGCGCTCGTGCTGGCTGGCGTGGGCACCGTGGTGATGAGCTCGCCGTCCAGCCTGGAGCGCGACTCCACCTCGGCGTACCAGGAAACCGTGGAGGTCTCGCAGCCGAGCAGCTCGGCAGAGCCCTCGACACAGCCCTCCACCGAGCCGACCGAGGAATCCACCGAACCCTCGCCCTCCCAGTTCAGCACCGAGCTGCCGGAAAAGGCCCCGGAGCCCGTGGTGGAGGTCCAGCAGCCCGCCCCTGCCCCGCAGGAGCAGGCCCCGGCCCCCGCGCCCGCGCCAGCCCCGGCACCGGTGCCGCAGCAGCAGGCCCCCACACCGGCCCCGGCGCCAGCGCCCGCTCCCGCCCCCGCACCGGCTCCCGCGCCTGCCCCGGATCCCGCGCCGCAGCAGCAGCCGTACGAGTACAACATCGGCGGGCTGAAGGTGCGCTCCAACACCAGGCTGGATCAGCCGCTGTACGAGGTGGCCGAGCCGTAAGCTACGTTGGAACGATGACTGAGAACGATTACCCCTACGTGGCGCTGTTTACCCAGGCCACGGGGATTCACCCGTCGACGGGGCGCCTGCTCACCATCGACGCGGTCACGTTCGACGCCGCCGGGCGCGTGGGCGAGGAGTTCCACGCCGTGGTCAACCCCGGCACCGACCCCGGCCCCGCCCACACCCACGGTCTGACCCCGCACGACTTCGCCCAGGCCCCGCGCTTCTCCCGCTTTTTGCGCACGCTGGACAAGCTTCTCGACGGCCGCGTGCTCGTCACCCACGACTCCCCCACCACCTGGGGTTTCCTCGTCTCCGAGGCGCGCCGCGCCATGAACGCCGCGGCCCGGGCGAACCGTTCGCGCCGCGGCCGCGGCAACAGGCGCCGCCAGAGGGTCGGCCACGTCCCTAAGCCAACTGCGATCGTGGACCTTTTGGCTAGTGCGCGCAGGCAGGGCCACATCCCGGTGGACACCCGCATCAACGCCGTTGCCAACCTCGTCGGCGTGGCGTCTACCCCGCCGACCGCCTCCACCGAGCGCATCGGCGAGGCCGAAGCCGACTTCTCGCGCGGCCAAACCCTGAAACTCGTCGCCATGTACCTGCAGCTCGCCCCCGGCGGGCTGGTCGAGCTCAACCCCGAGGACCTGGCGCCGGACGCGTTCGGGTTGCAGCGCTCGTCGATACGCGTGGATGCGGAAAAAGCCCCCGCAGTCAGCGCGAACCCCGGCCACCTCGGCAAAGGCGGACTTTTGCGCGGCATGGAATTCGTCGTCTCCGACGACATCGCCCTCAACCCCGACGAGCTCATCGACGCCGGCGTGCGCGCCGGCCTGACCTACCGCGAAAAAGTCACCCGCGAAACGTCCGTCACCGTCACCGACGCCATTCAACGCGGCGCCGACCTGCGAGGCAAAGCCATGCACGCCCACCGCAAAGACATCCCCATCGTCTCCGGCGAAGAATTCGCGCGGCTAGTCGGACAGATGGAATCCGCGGAGTAGCCTTGTCCGCATGCAAGAACCCATCTCCCGCTTCCGCACCGCGGTAGCCGCCACCGCCGCCAACCTGGCAACGGCCGCCTCGCGGGCCACCGGCCGCGGCGCCGGCGGCATGATCGGCGGCCTCGTCGCCGCGGCGATCGACCCGAACATCATGGCCTCCCTCGGCGGCGGCCGCCCGACCGTCCTCGTCACCGGCACCAACGGCAAATCCACCACCACCCGCATGCTCGCCGGCGCGGTCGGCGCCAAGCACACCGTGGCCACCAACGACGGCGGCGACAACATGGACGCCGGCATCATCTCCGCCCTCCTCGCCGGCAAAGACGCCGACGCGATCGTGCTCGAGTGCGACGAGCTACACGTGCCCAAAGTCGCCGAGCGCCTGCAGCCGGCAGCGTTCGTGCTGCTCAACCTCACCCGCGACCAGCTCGACCGCGTCGGCGAAATCAACTCCATCGAACGCGCCCTGCGCGCCGCCGTCATGGCCCACCCGGACGCCACCGTCGTCGCCAACTGCGACGACGTGCTGATCACCTCCATCGCCTACGACCACCCCAACGTCGTCTGGGTATCCGCCGGCGCCGGCTGGACCGGCGACTCCGTGACCAACCCCCGCTCCGGCGGGCACGTCGTGCGCGAGGACGACGACTGGTACGCCGTCGAACCGCTCCCCGACGGCCGCGAATTCCGCCGCCCCACCCCCAAGTACCGGGTTGAGGGGGAAACGTTGGTGGGACCGGAGGGCGTCGCAAAGCTTGAGCTCAAACTCCCCGGCCGCGCCAACCGAGGCAACGCCGCCCAAGCCATCGCCGCCGCCGTCGAAGCGTTCGGCGTCCCCCTCGATGCCGCCGTGCGCGCCGCCGCCGACGTGGACAACGTCGCCGGCCGCTACACCACCGTCCACCTCGGCGACCACGACGTCCACCTCCTCCTGGCGAAGAACCCCGCCGGCTGGCAAGAGGCGCTGTCCATGGTCGACCGCGACGCCGACGGCGTGGTCATCGCCGTCAACGCGCAACAGGGCGACGGCGAGGACGTCTCCTGGCTCTGGGACGTCAAGTTCGAAGACTTCGGCGACACCCACGTCGTCGCCGCAGGCGAGCGCGCCACCGACCTCGCCGTGCGCCTGACCTACGGCGGCATCGGCCACGACGTCGTCCACGACCCGATCGCCGCCATCCGCGCCTGCCCGCCCGGGCGCGTCGAGGTGCTGGCCAACTACACTGCGCTGCTCAACCTGCGCCGCGCGCTGACCAAGGAGGAGGACTACCGTGCCTAAACTCACCATCGGCCTCGTCCTGCCCGACGTGCTGGGCACCTACGGCGACGACGGCAACGCGCTCGTCCTTCGCGAACGCGCGCGCCGCCGCGGCATCGAGGCGTCCGTCGAGCGCATCATGCTTCACGACGACGTCCCGCCCTCCCACGACCTCTACACCCTCGGCGGCGGCGAAGACTCCGCCCAACTGCTCGCCGCGGCGCGACTGAGCGCGTCCCCTGGGCTGCAGGCCGCGGCCGCCGACGGCCGGCCCATCTTCGCCGTGTGCGCGGGCCTGCAGGTGCTCGGGCATACCTTCCGGGCCCACGGCAACGAGGTCGAGGGCGTCGGGCTTCTCGACGTCACCACCGCCCCGCTGACCCGCCGCGCCACCGGCGAACTCGCCTCCGAGCCCACCCGCGCCGGCATCACCGCCGAGCTTTCCGAGCCACTGACCGGCTTTGAGAACCACATGGGCGCAACCGTCTTGGGCCCAGATGCGTCGGCGCTGGGGCGCGTGACCCGCGGCGTGGGCAACGGCGCCGACGGCGAAAAAGTCGACGGCGTCGTGCAGGGCAGCGTCATCGCCACTTACATGCACGGCCCGGCGCTCGCCCGCAACCCGCAGCTGGCGGACCTGCTCATCGCCCGGGCCCTTGACATCCCGCTCGCGGAGCTGGAGCCGCTTGAGCTCGACGCGGTGACCAAGCTGCGCGAGGAGCGCCTGCGCTAAAAACCGCATGCGTGAGCGCCGTCGTCCGTTGTTGGGCGGCGGCGTTTCGCGTTGTTAGGGCAGGGGTGTGCCTCTGGGTCCGAAGAGTTGGTCGAGTGCTCCGCGGTCGGTGTTTTTCAGGTGGTACCCGCGGGGTGAGATCCACCAGGGTGCGCCTCTGATCATGGTGATGCGGCCGCGGCTCTTGCGCCAGGGGTCGTCGTCGTTGATCCGGTTGTGGTACTTACACAGCGGCACGAGGTTGTTCATGTTGGTGTAGCCGCCGTGTTTCCAGGCGTTCACGTGGTGGATCTCGGAGCCTAACGCCCCGTGCCTGCAGCCTGGGAAGGCGCACACGGGTGAGACCATGCAGGCGAGGTCGCGTTGTTTCTGGTTGGCGAAGCGCTCGGTGTCG
Organism: Corynebacterium faecium; assembly: GCF_027257105.1. Taxonomy (NCBI): domain Bacteria; kingdom Bacillati; phylum Actinomycetota; class Actinomycetes; order Mycobacteriales; family Corynebacteriaceae; genus Corynebacterium; species Corynebacterium faecium. The sequence continues at coordinate 302,870 of NZ_JAPYJX010000002.1, read as the reverse complement.
TACAGGTTCACCGCCCCTTCCTCCGGGTGGAAGGCGGCAACCTCCAAGGTGTCGCCGAACTCTTGCTGCATGTACTCCGCCCCGGTCATGGTGGTGCCGTCAGTCAAGGTGAGGATGACGTCGTCGCCTTCGCCCGCCATGATGCGGGCGTGTTCGGTGATCGGCACCAGCACGATCGGGCGCGGTGCCGCGGCGACGACCCCGCCGGTTTTGCCTTCGACGATGCGCCAGAACGCTTCCTCCATCTGGGGTGCGGCCGGCTGTGTGGCGTCGATGCCTTGTTTCAGGCGGTGTTCCAGGTCTGCTGCTTTGCGGTCGGTGGTGTCGATGGTGATGCGCGCCCGCCCATTCTTCGGTGCGGAGAACGCGACCTGCTTCTTCGTCGGCGCGTTATCCTCGCGGGGCACCAGCTCTCGTGCGGCGCGTTCGATTGCGCGGTACCCGCCGGTGACATCCAGCAAGGCGAGGCGCAGCCGCCACCGCTCGCCGGCGTCTTTCACGCCTCCGACGCGGCGTTCGATCAGCGCCAGCTCGTCCAGAGAGAACCCGCGGGCCTTCTGCGCCGCCAGGGCTTGCTTCCGGGTGAACTTGGTCGGCCCGTAGTACACCTTCTGCATTGCGTCCCACGCGCGTGCCCGATCCGGTGCCATCCCGGCGTCCAGCGCAACAGACAGGTCGAAGTGCCGCAGCGTCTCCATGGATGCTGCGGCCATCGCCTCGATAAACGCGTCGAACGGGTTCATGCCACGAACACTAAACGGCACGCAACCCTGCACAACCCCCGAACCAGAATCTGTGGATAACTCGCCACACCAGCCCCAAAGTTGTCCACAGCCGCCCCCACCCGGGAACCGCGGCGCTACAACCGCAGTCTGCCGGTCAGGGCCCGGGAGAGCGTGAGCTCGTCGACAAACTCCAAGTCCCCACCCAGCGGCATGCCCGAGGCCAGCCTGGAAATGGTCAGGTCCGGAAAATCCTTCAAAAGCCGCACCAGATACGACGCGGTCGCCTCGCCCTCGGTGTCGGGGTCGGTGGCCAAGATGACCTCGGACACCGCCGGCGCCTCGGCGCCCTCCAGATCCGGCAGCACCCCGCCGATGCGCTGCAACAGCGGCGCGATCGCCAGATCCTTCGGCCCGACGTTGGCCAGCGGGTCCAGCGCCCCGCCAAGCACGTGGTACCGGCCCGAGTATTCGCCGGTGCGCTCGATGACCTGGATGTCTTTCGCGTCTTCCACCACGCACACGAGCGCCTTGTCGCGGCCGGAGTCGGCGCAGATGCGGCACACGTCCTCGCGCGAGACGTTGTTGCAGATGCGGCAGAACGTCACCCCGTCGCGCACGGCGGCCAACGCGGCGCGCAGCCTATCGACGTCCTCCGGTTCCTCCTTCAACAGGTGAAACGCGATCCGCTGCGCGGATTTCGGTCCGACGCCGGGGAGGCGCGATAGCTCGTCGATAAGGTCCTGCAGTGGTCCTTCGAACACGGCGTCCTTTCACATAAGAAAACGCGCCCGACCGCGCAAAGGGCCGGACGCGTAGAGCGGGAGTTAGATGATGCCGCCGAACGGGATCTCGCCCGGGCCTGCCTGCGGCGCGCCACCCTGCGGGGCGCCGCCGCCCATCGCGCCGCCGGTCAGCGGGGCGATCTTCTCCTCGGCGAGCTTGCCGGCCTGGTTGTGCGCGTCGCGGTACGCGGCGAGGATGAGGTCCTGCAGCGACTCGATGTCGTCGGCGTCGACGGCTTCCGGCTTGATCTTGATGTCGGTGATCTCGGCGCCGCCGGTCATGGTGACGGTGACGAGTTCGCCGCCGGCGGTGCCGGTGACCTCGGTCTGCAGCAGCTCCATCTGCGCCTGCTGGAGGGCGGCCTGCACCTCGGCGGCCTGGCGGATGAGTTCCTGCATGTCTTGCGGCTGGGTCATGGTTGTCCCCTTTCGTTCGCTAATAGTTCTCGCGCCAGTCTACAACGGCTTCGCGCCGAGCTCGGCGGCGAGCAGGTCCATCGCGACTTCGGTGGCGTCGCGGCGGTCGGCGGTGCCGGCTTCGTCGCGCGCCTGGTCAGCCATGTCGCGTTCTTCGTCCTCGCGGGTGTATTCGGGCACATTGCCTATCGACGCCTCCGGCTCCCCCTCGTCATAGTCATACGGCTCGGGCGGCGGCGGAATTTCGTCGCGTTCGCGCTTGGCTTTCTCGGCGGCCTTCTGGCTGGCGGCCAGGGCGGCGCTGCGCCAGTCGTCCTCGCGCTTGGCGGGCGTTGGCTGCGCCGGGGCTTGCTGCTGCGGCTGCTGCTGTGCCTGTGGTTGCGACGGGGCGGGTTGCTCCGCGGCGGGCCCGCCGATCTGGGCGGGCGCGTCCCAGCCGCTGGCAGGCGCAGGGTCGTCGGATTCGGCGCTGTCGGAACTCGAGCCGTCCTCGCTGCTGGTTTCAGCGCCCGGGTTCCACACCTCGCGCTTGGCGGGGCGGCGCAGGTTCGTGGTGGACGGGTCGGTGCCGATGACGCAGCGGACCTGGATCTTCGCCCCGAGCTTCTCCGAAAGCACAGTGGCGATGTCGGCGTTGTTCTTCTCGGCGTTGATGCGCTCGGCCAGCGCGCCGGTGTGGTGGCCGACCACGAGGACGTCGCCGTCGAAGCCGAGCGGTTTGGCCTCGGTGAGCATGATCTCGGCGACCTTGTTGCGCTCGCCGACGGACTGGCGCAGCCGCGTCCAGTCCTTGTCGATGCGCTCGAACAACTCGTCCGTATCCGGCTGGGGCTCAGGCTTAGGCTCAGACTGCTGGGGTTCTGCCGGCTGCGGCTCCGGTTGCGCGGGTTGCGGCTTGGGCTCGGGCTGCGCAGGCACCTCCTGCTGGCGGTTGCGCGTAGCGCTCGCCGCGGCGGCAGCTGCTGCGGCCGCCGCGGCCGCGCCGCCGCCCGGTTGGGAAGGGCTGGGTTGTTGCGCTGTCTGAGGCTGCTGCGGGGAAGGCGCGGGCTGGGGCTGGACAGCACCAGCAGCACCGGCACCACCGGTGGCCGGGGCGGGCAGGGCGGCCCCGCCGCCCGGCTGCAGCGTCAGCAGGTGAGCGGCCATGATCTCCAGCAGCAGGCGCGGCGAGGTGGCGCCGCGCAGGCTCGCGATGCGGTCGTTGACCTCGGACGCCAACAACGCCAGGTGCTGCGGGGAGAACTGGTGGGCTTCTTGGGTGAGGATGTCGGCGCGGTCCGAAGGTGCGTCGACAAGCCCTTGCCCGAAGGCATCCGGGACGGTGCGGATCAGCAGCAGATCGCGCATGCGGTCGAGCAGGTCGAGGGCGAAGCGGCGGGGCTCGTGGCCGGACTCGATGACCTGGTCGATGGTGCGGTACATCGCGCTAGCGTCGCGGTCGGCGAGGGCGTCGACGGCGGCGTCGAGAAGCGTCAGGTCCGTCACGCCGAGCAGCGGCAGCGCCAGCTCGTAGGTCAGGCCGTCCTCGCCGGCGCCGGAGAGCATCTGGTCCAGAATCGACAGGGTGTCGCGCGGCGAACCGCCGCCGGCGCGGATGACCAGCGGGTAGACGTTCTCGTCGACGTGGACGCCTTCCTCCTCCACCACGTGCTGCACCAGCTCGCGCATCGCCTGCGGGGCCAGCAGCCGGAACGGGTAGTTGTGGGTGCGCGAGCGGATGGTGCCGAGCATCTTCTCCGGCTCGGTGGTGGCGAAGATGAAAATCAGGTGGGCCGGCGGCTCCTCCACGATCTTCAGCAGAGCGTTGTTGCCCTCCTTGGTAATCATGTGGGCCTCGTCGATGATGAAGACGCGGTAGCGCGACTCCGCCGGCGCGAACAGCGCCCGCTCGCGCAGCTCGCGCATGTCCTCCACACCGCCGTGGGAAGCGGCGTCAAGCTCCATCACGTCCAGGTTGCCGGACCCGCCCGGCGCGAGTGCAACGCAGGATTCGCACACGCCGCACGGGGTGGAAGTCGGCCCCTCGGCGCAGTTCAGGGAGCGCGCCAGGATGCGCGCCGAGGATGTCTTTCCGCAGCCGCGCGGGCCGGAGAAGAGGTAGGCGTGCGAGATCCGCCCGTTGTCCAGGGCGGTCGAAAGTGGGCGGGTCACCTGCTCCTGGCCGATGACCTCGCCGAACGTTGCGGGGCGGTATTTCCTGTACAGAGCCACGCGGGCAAGTCTAGCCCGCGTTGGACTCCGCAGCTTCCACGCAGGCGAGCAGCACGCAGGTGGCTACGCCGTCCATCGCGGTGCGCACTTCGTCGAGAGGCGGCAGCGACGGCGCGAGGCGGATGTTCTGGTCCTGTTCGTCCACGCCACCAGGGAAGGAGGCGCCGGCCTTGGTCAGGGTGATGCCGGCGTCCTTGGCCAGCTCCCACACGCGGGTGGCGGATCCGTCCAGCACGTCGAGGGAGATGAAGTAGCCGCCTTCCGGCTCGGTCCACTGCGCGACCCCGTACTCGCCGAGGCGCCCCTGAAGGATGCCGATGACGGCTTCAAACTTCGGCGCCAGCGAGTTCGCGTGCTGTTTCATGAGCGTGTGCAGCCCTTGGACGTCGCCAAGCAAACGCGCATGTGCGAGCTGGTTGACCTTGTTGGGGCCGATGCCGCGGATGGAGGCGTGAGAGGCGTACCACTCCAAGTTCGCCTTCGAGGAGGCGAAAAACGCCACGCCGGAGCCCGCGAGGGTGATCTTCGAGGTGGACGACATGTACCAGAAGCGGTTGGGGTTGCCGTGCTTTTCCGCGAGCGCAATCACGTCGGGGTTGTCGGTCTGCGCGCCGGTGAGGGTGTGGATGGCGTAGGCGTTGTCCCAGACGATGCGGAAGTCGGGCGCCGCGGTTTCCATCGCAGCAAGCTTCTCGACGACCTCCGGTGCGAACGTCACCCCCGTCGGGTTACCGAATACCGGCACCGTCCACATGCCCTTGACCTGCGGGTCCTTGACCAGTTCCTCGACGGCGTCCATGTCCGGGCCGGTCGGGGTCATGGGCACCTGGACCATCTCGAAGCCGAAGTGCTCCGTGATGGCGAAGTGGCGGTCGTAGCCCGGCACCGGGCAGATCCACTTGACGGTTTCCTCGTCCTTCCACGGGCGCGGCGAGTCGTTGTTGCCCCAGATATACGACCAGGAGATCAGGTCGAACATGATGTTCAGGCTGGAGGAATCGCCTGCGATGAGGTTGTCCGGGTCGATGCCGAGCGCCTCCGCCCACAACTCGCGGATGTCCGGGATGCCGGTAAGGCCCCCGTAGTTGCGCACGTCCGCGCCTGTGTTGTCGGTGTAGTCGCCTTCCCCCGGCAGGGAAAGCAAGGCGTTGGAGAAGTCGAGCTGCTCACTCGACGGCTTCCCGCGCGTGAGATCCAGGTTGAGGTTGCGGGCCTTGAGCTCGTCGTACTGCTGGCGGGTGCGCTGCGCCAGCTCGGAGAACTGGGTGGGATCGAGATCCGAAAGAGACATGGGTTACATCGTAGCGCGCATGAAAAAGGGACCCCACGCACCTGCCAGAGCTCGCTGACCCTTGCTGCGTTCCCGCCCTGGGGGAGTTCACAAGATAACACCGCGTGAGATCCTGCCCGATACTGTAGCCATGTTGGCCCCCGATAAACAAGCCAAGCGCACTAACGCCGGATGCGCTGCGGTTTTGGCGGTGGGCGCGGGGTGGTCTAATATATCGCAAGACGCTTTCGAGTGTCGCTGGAGGATTCGACTAGCGGCCTATGTCACACGCCTGGAACGCGTGCGGGTTTCACGACCCTCGTGGGTTCAAATCCCACATCCTCCGCCAAATCCGAAGCCGGCGCCCCGCGGGGTGCCGGCTTCAACGCATATACTCGCGGGACATGATCGACGAACGCCTTTTTGAAGCCATCAACCAGCAAGTCACCGAGGAGTACGCGGCGGCCTACATCTACCGCCACCTGGCCAACGAGATGGACGCGCTGTCCTTCCCCGGCCTCTGCGAGTGGTTCACCGCCCAGGCCGCCGAGGAGTGCGAGCACGCACAGAAGTTCGCGCAGCACCTGATTGACCGCGGAGCGCGGGTTGTGCCCCACACCATCGAGATCGACGCGCCGGCAATCACCGGCCCGCTCGACGCGTTCAAGGCCGCGCTCGAGCACGAGAAGAAGGTCTCGGAGCAGATCCGCACCATCACCCGCCTGGCGGACGAGGTGGGCGATCTGGAGTCCCGCCCGCTGCTCAACTGGTTCCTCAACGAGCAGATTGAAGAAGAGGCCACTGTGGGCGAGATCGTGGACCAGCTCGAGCTCGTCGGCGCGGACGGCTCGGGGCTTTTGCGTATCGACGCCCGCCTGGCCGGCCGCCCCACCCCCACCCCTGAAGCGCAGTAAGTAAACTCCGCGCGAACTTCCGGCGAATTCCCAGCTACATCGCCCTCCCCCGGTAGCGGACCGGCCACGCACGCTCCACACTGTGGGGCGTGTACGGGTGTGAGCGGAGGCAACCGGAGGGCGTCGATAGGCAAAAGCGCCTGTCTCGACGCGGCTTCCTGCGCACCGCCGCTGTGGCGACGTCGGCGGCGGGTGCGGCGGTGGCGGTGCCGAGTGCGCAGTCGCAGAGCACGCTGCCCACGAAGCCGGTGCCCGTGGAGATGGAACTGCCGCCGCTGCCGTTCGTGCACGGCGTGGCCTCCGGCGACCCGCAGCCGGACGCAGTGGTGATCTGGACGCGCATCACCCCCGACGAGCAGGCGATGCCCGGCTCCGGCGGCGGCGCCAACACCCGGGTGCGCTGGCGGGTCGCGCGCGACGCACAGCTCCGCGACGTCATCGCCGAAGGCGAGACCGAAAGCCTGGTGGAGCGCGACCACACCATCCACGTCGACGTGCGCGGCCTGGAGCCGGACACCGTCTACTACTACGCGTTCACCGTGGCAGACGGCCCGCACGCAGGCGCCGCCTCCCCGCTCGGCCGCACCAAAACCGCACCCGTTGGCCACGTGGACCGGCAACGCTGGGCCGTCGCGTCGTGCGCCAACTGGGAATCCGGCTTCTTCCCCGCCTACAAGGACATGGCGGCGCGCGGCTGGGACGGCGAGCTGGACCTGACCGTGTTCCTCGGCGACTACATCTACGAATACGCCCAGTACGAATACGCCGGCTACGGGCCCGTGCGCCTGCACCAGCCCGCCCACGAAATTGTCACCCTGGCGGACTACCGCACCCGCTACGGCCGCTACCGCACCGACCCCAACCTGCGCGACGCCCACGCCGCCATGCCGTGGGTGGTGGTGTGGGACGACCACGAGTTCGCCAACAACAACTGGCGCGACGGCGCCGAAAACCACAACGCGGACGAGGGCGACTTCCACACACGCCGCGACGCCGCCATGCGCGCCTACTACGAGTGGATGCCGGTGCGCCTGACCGCAACCTCCGACGAGGGCCACATCTACCGCTCCCTGCGTTTCGGCGACCTGGTTGAGCTGACCATCATGGACCTGCGCACCTACCGCGACAAGGAGTTCTGGCGCGGCGGCGCCCGCCAGACCGGCGATGCGCGCACCATGCTCGGCTCTGAGCAGTACGACTGGCTCATCGACACCCTCGAGCGCTCCACCGCGACGTGGAACGCGCTGGGCAACTCGGTGATGTTCTCCCCGCTGCACATCGGCGCGGCGTTTAACCATGCGGCCACGCGCCCCGTCGCTAAGTCGCTCAGCGCGAACATCGTGCCGGCGCAGGCGCCGATTCCCGAGCTCAACGACATGCCGCTCAACGGCGACCAGTGGGACGGCTACGACTTCGAGCGCCGCCGCCTGATCAACACCCTGGGCCGCCTGGGCAAGAACCCGATTTTCCTCACCGGCGACATCCACTCGGAGTGGGCGCACACCATCATTCACGGCGGCGAGGAGATCGGCTGCGAGATCGTCTGCTCGTCCATCACCGCGCCGAACGTGGCGGAGTCGACGAAGATCCGCGCCGGCCACCCCGTCTTCGGCGCGGCGTGCGGCTACCTGCGCGCCGCGAACCCCAGCCTGCACCACGTGGCGCTGGACACGCACGGCTACACGATCGTGGACATTACGGCCGAACAGGTGGATATGCAGTGGCTTCGCGTCCACAACATCCTCGACCCGGCCTCGCCCGTCTCCCCCGGCGCGGCCCTGACGTGGCGCAAGGGCGAGGGCTTCGGGCAATAACCTATCGCGCCCACAACCACGGCTCCCGCGAAAGCTGCGCCGGATCAAATTCCTCCAGTAACTTTCGAACGCTCGAAGCACCCACGTAGCCGAGCGATTCCGCGATTTTCGACACAATTTCTTTCGCGCTGCCTCCACGCAGCATCTCCCGCAACGTCACCGCCCCATCGCGCTTTGCCAATCGGCGCCCCTCCGGCCCCACCACGAGCGGAACATGAATATAAACGGGAACTGTGAGCCCTAAGCGGTCGGCAAGGTACGCCTGAGCCGGCGCTGAAAACAACAGATCGTCTCCGCGCACTACCTGATCCACGCCCTGGTAGCCGTCGTCGACGACCACGGCCAGGTTGTACGCCCAATCCCCCGCCTGCGCCTGGTCGATGCGCCCACCCCGCTTCAGGATCACGTCGTCCACCGGACCGGTGTATTCGCCCTGGTAGAAGTCGCGCACCGTCCACTCTTTCACGTGCGCGCGCAGCCTGATTGCCGGGAGGCGGCCTTCGGCGTGGAGCTCGGAGCGTCGAAAAGCTCGCTGTTCCTCTGTGAGATCGCGGCAGGTGCCCGGGTACATGCCGGGCTGGGCGTGGGGCGCGGAAGCGGCCTCGCGGATGTCGCGGCGCGTGCAGTAACACTCGTAGGTATCCAGGCGGGACAGCGCATCGGCGTACGCGTCGCCGCGGTCGTGCTGGTACATCACCGGCGGATCGAAGTCGAGGCCGATCATCTGCAGATCCTCGATCTGGCGCTGCGCGGACTCCGCGGACGAGCGCTCCGAATCGATGTCCTCCACGCGCAGGTAGAAGTTGCGGCCCGTCTGCCGCGCGAACAACCACGCCAACACCGCGGTGCGGAGGTTGCCGAAGTGCAGATCGCCGCTGGGGCTCGGGGCGTAGCGGCCGGCGGGAGCTTGAAAATCAGGCATGTGTGCCATGATAAAGCGCATGTCACCCCACGTTTCCCGCTCCCCGTACCCCTACCTGCTCGCCCTGTTTTGCGCAGTGTTTTTGATCTCCAACATCACCGCGCAAAAAGGCGTCGCGCTCGGGCCGCTGATCACCGACGGCGCGTTCTTCCTCTTCCCCATCTCCTACGTCATCGGCGACGTGATCGCGGAGGTCTACGGGTTTCGCGCGGCGAGGCGCGCCGTGTTCACCGGCTTCGCCATCGCCGTCATTGCAGTGTTGTCCTTCTATATAGCGATCTGGCTGCCGGCCGCGGATTTCTACGACATGAACGACACCTTCGCTGCCGTCCTCGGCCTGCTTCCGCGGATCGTGGTGGCCTCGCTGACTGGCTACGTGGTGGGGCAACTGCTCAACGCGTGGGTACTGCAGAAGATGAAGGACCGCTTTGGCACCGACCGCTTGTGGGCGCGCCTGATCGGCTCCACCATCGTGGGCGAGTTCACCGACACCTTGTTGTTCTGCTCGATTGCCGCAGCTGTGATTGGAATCAACTCCACCGGCGCATTCGTGAACTACGTGGTGGTCGGCTTTCTGTGGAAGACCGCCATGGAGGTGCTGCTCCTGCCGGTGACCTACCCGACCATCGCGGCGGTGCGCCGGGCCGAGACGTCCGTTTAAACCAGGCTTTTTCTGCCCGCAGCCGTTGCGGTTGCGGGCTTTTTGCTTTGCGACGGTGCCCTGCCGCCGCAGCGGGGGTAAAAAGCGGGGGTAGCGGGGTGTTCCGGATTGCTGAACAATCCGCGGATCTTTGAACAATCCAGGGGGTTTACGGCATTTCTGAGGGAAAACCCGTCAAAACTAAGAACGCATGAAAAGTATGATCAACCGAAACATGCAGGTAGACGCAAAATTGCCGGAATCCATGCTGGAAAACACCTTAACGTGTATAAAATGCAGTGATAGTGGATTGTTCAACCATCCGCGCGCGTTTGCAGTTTGATCGTTGAACAATGCTGACGAAACGGCGGATCACGCGGGCAGATTGATGAACAATCCGCAGCTAGGAACGGGTGGAAACGTTGAACAATCCGGACGGAATGTTCAACGATTTAGGGTATTTTTCAGCCTGGCGGCGAGCGGTTTACCTGCGCATATTCGGTGCATAAACTCGGGGATGTCACAAAGAGAAAAACGCACACCAAGGAGTCACCGAGATGCGAGCAGCATTCCGAAACACCATCGCCGCAGCAGTTGCCGCCGCCATCGCGGTTTCCGGCGCGAACGTCGCACACGCCGCCCAAGAGATCGAGCTCGCACCGGTGCTGACCAACACCGCCACCCTCGTTGACTCCGACGGCGACGGCCTGCCCGACATCTGGGAAGAACAAGGCGTCGTTTTAGCAGACGGCACAGAAATCCCCCTGCCGGACTGGGGAGCAGACCCCAACCGCCCGGATCTGTTCATGCAGCTGAACTGGATGTCGTCGGAATACGACACCTTGAAGTGCGACACCCGCGCGGCACGCGAGTGCGCCAACGCCAACCGCACCTCCTACGCCCCGTCGACGCAGAGCCTGGACGATTTAGTGGACCTGTTTGCCGACCACGGCATTAGCCTGCACATCGATGCCGGCGAGCACTACACCAACATCCCCAACTACTCCGACGTCCACGGCGGCGAGACGCTGGAGTACCGCGATTTCTACTTCGACCCGAGCAAGTTTGAGGCGTTCCAGCTCATTAACACCATCAACAACCTTGGTGATCGCGCGAACATCTTCCGCCCCGGCGTGCTGGGCGACCGGATGCGCGCTGGCTCCAACGCCACGGGCCTGTCGCTGGTGGGCGACAGCTCCTTCTACGTGGCTAACCCGGATGGCCGCGCCAACGACGAGCAGGTGCGAAACACCATCCTCCACGAGTTCGGCCACACCCTGGGGCTGCGCCACTGGGGCGCCCAGCAGTACGTCACCGACATCGCTGAAGGTTCCCCGATGCAGGCCGGCTACCACTCGGTGATGAACTACGACCGCCAGTTCGACTACTTCAACTACTCCGAAAAGCCGTACTTCGCCGACACCCCGGCCAGCAAGGTCCTCGTCCCCGCCGACTGGGACAGCCTGGTACTCGACAACCCGCGCATCGGCGCCTACGCCGAGTCCATCGGCGCCCGCGTCACCGCACCAGTCGAAGCCGAAAAGGTCGAAGAAGACATCGAAATCGAAACCCCGGCACCCGTCGAGGTCGCAGAACCCGAAGTCCCCGCCGAGATCGAAGCAGAAGTAGCTGAGGTCGACGAGGCTGAAGAGGCTGAGGCACAACCCGGCGTCGTCCCCGCCGAGCAGCCCAAGGCCGAGCAGAAGGTGGAAGCCAAGGCCAAGGCCGAGGCCCCGAAGAAGGCTGACAGCCAGGTCAACATCGCAGCCATCATCGGCGGCGTCATCGCAGCCCTAGCAGCCCTCGGCATCGGCGCAGCATTCCTCGCAATGCGCTAAGGCTTGAAAGCTAAGGCCAGCAGGTAGGTAGAAACCAACAAGCGGGCCCTTCCCGAAAAGGGAAGGGCCCGCTTTTGTGTCTGCTACTTCCCCGCGTAGTAGCGGCCGAGGAACTCGTCACGGTAGGCCTCGTAGTCGCCGGCGTCGATGGCGGCGCGGATGTTGTCCACCAGCCGGATCATGAACTCCAGGTTGTGCATGGTGCACAGCGTTCCGGCCAAATACTCCTTGGCTTTGAGCAGGTGGTGGATGTAGGCGCGGGAATAGTTCTCGGAGACGTAGCCGCCGAACTCCTCGTCCACCCCGGTGAAGTCGCGCTTGAACCGGGCGCCGGCGAGGTTCAGGCGCCCGTCCAGGGTGTACACCCCGCCGCGGCGACCCAAGCGTGTCGGTGCGACGCAGTCGAAGGTGTCGGCGCCGGCTTCGACTGCGGTGAAGATGTCGTCGGGTTCGGAAATGCCGAGCAGGTGCCGGGGCATCGAAACGGGCAGCTCATCGGTGACCCAACCGACGATGGTACCCAGGTTCTCCTTCTCCAGCGCGCCGCCGATGCCGAAGCCGCCGAAGCCACGGCGGCCCTCGTCGCGGGCCTCCTTATCCAGGTCCAGCAAGCCACGCACCGCCTGCCGGCGCAGGTCCTCGTATTGGGCGCCTTGGACCACGCCCCAGAGGGATTGGAGGGGTTTGTCGGAACGTGCCGTCGTCAAGCGGTCATGCTCCAGCAGGCACCTGCGGGCCCAGCGGCGGGTGCGCTCGACGGAATGCTCCTGGTAGGCGCGGGTGTCCACGAGGGTGGTCAGCTCGTCGAAGGCGAACATGATGTCGGCGCCGAGCTGGTGCTGGATCTGCATGGACACCTCGGGGGTGAAGCGGTGCGAGGAGCCGTCGATGACGGATTTGAAGTCCACCCCGTCGTCGTCGACGCGCGCCATGCGGTCTTTGTTGGCGGCGCGGATATCACCCTCGGTCAGCCCGGCGACATCCATGGCCAGGACTTTCTTAAAACCGACGCCGAGGCTCATCACCTGGAAGCCGCCGGAGTCGGTGTAGGTGGGGCCGTGCCAGTTTTCAAAGGCGGCCACGCCCCCGGCCTCGTCCACGATGTCGGGGCCGGGCTGCAGGTACAGGTGGTACGCGTTGGACAGGATCGCTTGCGCGCCGGTCTGCCGGATCTGCTCCGGCGTGAGCGTTTTCACCGTCGCCTTCGTGGCCACGGGGATGAACGCCGGGGTTTGGATGTCGCCGTGTGGGGTGTGGATCACGCCGGTGCGGCCGTGGCGGCCCGGCGCGGGCTCGAGTTGGGTGTGGGCCTCAAACGTCACGTCGGTCATGCGTGTTCCTTTTCTAGTTCGGTGCCCTCGACGTCCACTTCGGGCAGGAGGCGGTCGAGCCATTTCGGCATCCACCAGGTGGAGCGTCCCAGGATGTACATGGTGGCGGGGACAAGCGCCATGCGGATGAAGAAGGCGTCGAAAAGCACGGCGACGCCGAGGGCGAAGCCGAAGATCTGGATGAACGGCAGCGGCTGGTCCAAAAAGGCGATGAACACGGCGATCATGATGATCGCGGCGGCGGTGACCACGCGTGCGCCCTGCGCGAAGCCTTCGACGGTGGATTCGTGGACGGCGCGAAGCTTATCGACGTTTCCACGTTGCAGATACGCCTCACGAATGCGAGTGACCAGGAAGACCTGGTAGTCCATGGCCAGGCCGAAGGTCACGCCGATCATGAAGATGGGCAGGAACGACAGGATCGGGCCCGGGGTGTTGACCAGGCCGAACAGCCCTTCCTGGAAGACCAGGACGGTCACGCCGAACGCGGCGCCGACGGAGAGCAAGAAGCCCAGTCCGGCCACCAGCGGCACGAGGATGGAGCGGAACACCACCATCAGCAGCACGATGGCCAGGCCCACCACGATGGACAAGTACAACGGCATGGCCTCGGCGAGCTCTTCGGTGATGTCCATTTGCACCGCGGTCAGGCCGGTCAGGCCGATGTCGGTGCCGGTGGCATCCTCCACCTGGCCGACCACGTCGCGCACGCCGTGGGCGACGGCGAGGGTGCGCTGCTCCTCGGGGCCGCCGTCCGGGGTAGCCAGGATCTGCGCGGCGGTGAGGTCATCGTTGGCGCCGATGAGCTGGGCGTGGGTGATGCCGCCGACGGCACCGACCTCGCCCACGGTGTAGATGAAGCTGGCCATCGCGGCCTTCTCGGCGTCGCCGCCGGCCTCGTCCGGGATGGCGTCCATGTACGGCTGCAGGATCTCCGAATCCGGGTTGACGCTGTGTGCGTCCACCACCAACAGCAGCGGGGCGTTGACGCCGGGGCCGAAGCCCTCCGCCATCAGGTCGGCGGACTTGCGCTGGGTGGTGTCCAGGTTGGAGGTGGTGTCAGACGGCAGCGCCATCTCCAGGTTCAGCACCGGGATACTCAGGGCGCTGAGGCCCAGCACCACCACGGCCATGACCAGGCCGGGGGCCTTTTCCACGAAGCGGACCCAGCGCCGGCCCAGGGAGTTTTCGTCCAGGTCCTTGCCCGGGCGCTTGCCGGGCCCGGGATTGCCGGCAAGTCCCGGGATCTTGCCGGCGAACGCCTTCGAGCCCCACAGGCCCAGCAGCGCCGGCACGAGGGTGAGCGCCACTAACACGGAGATCGCGACGGTGGCCGCGGCCGCCAGTCCCATCCAGGTGAGGAACTCGATGCCCGCCAGCGCCAGCGCCACCAACGCCGTGAACACCGTCGTGCCGGCGAAGACCACCGAGGAACCGGCGGTGCCCACCGCCATGCCCGCGGCCTCGTCCGGCGGCAGGTCCCGCGCCTCTTGGCGATAGCGGGAGAGGATGAACAGGGCGTAGTCGATGCCCACGGCCAGGCCGATCATCACCGCAAGCACCGGGGTGACGTTGTTCAGCTCCACCCAGTGGGTGGTCAGCAGCACCAACAGGGCGCCGATGCCTACGCCCACCACGGCGGAGATCAGCGGGATCACCGACGCGGCCAGCGAGCCGAACGTGACCACCAGCACCACAAACGCCACGCCCAGGCCCACCAGCTCGGAGGTGGTCTTCACCGCGATCGGGTCGCCGAAGCCGGCGCCACCGGCTTCCACCTGCAGCCCGGCGTCGCGGCCCAGCTGCATGGCCTCAGTCACCACGTCGCGGTCCGCCTGGTCCACGGACATCGAGGACGGGGCATCGAAGTCGAAGGTGGTGTAGGCGATACGTGCGTCGTCGGAAAGCATCCGCATGTTGTGCGCGTCGGCCTCCGCGCGCTCGGACGGCATGCCCATCTGCGACATCTGGTCGATGATGGTGCGCTGCAGCTCCTCGTTGACCTGCACCGGGTTGCCAAAGCGCTGACCCTCCACGCCCAGGTGGTCGCGGATGTAGTCGACGGTTTTGTCCATCGCCGCCATGTGCTCCGGGGTGTCCAGCCGCTCGCCCTCCGGCGCGGCGAAGACCAGGTTCACGCTCGGCGCGGTGGCCACGTTGCCCGCGTCCGGGAAGTTCTCCGCCATGGTGTCCAGCGCGTCGATAGCCGGGGTGTCCTCGATGGCGAACTCGTCCGTGAACGGCTTCATCAGCGACAACGCGCCAGCAGCCGTCGCCCCGAGCAGCAACAGCCAGGCGACGACCACCCGCCACTTGTGCAGGTACGACCAGCGCCCGAGTTTGTACAGCAGTTTCGCCACGTAAAAGACCCGTTCCTTCCCGCCCGCGGCCCGCGCGAGCGTAACCCGGCCCATCCTAGTGGCCACCCCCGACATGCGAAAAGCCCCCGTTTCCGGGGGCTTAACACTTTGGCGGTAGCGGCGGGATTTGAACCCGCGGAGGTTTTACCCTCACTCGCTTTCGAGGCGAGTACCTTCGGCCGCTCGGACACGCTACCGCCGAACAGATTAACGGCAGCGCTGCCGGATAACCAAATTAGCGCTCAGCAGCGTCCTCAGCCTCGTCGCGCTTGTCCTCGACCTTGGCTGCGACCTCGTTGGCCTTGTCCTTGATCGCGTCGCCAGCCTCGGAGAGCTTCTCCTTGGCGGAGCCGATCAGCTGGTCAGCCTTGCCCTCGTTGGCGAGCTTCTCGTTATCGGTGACGTTGCCCAGCGCTTCCTTAGCGCCGCCCTTGAGCTGGTCTGCCTTGTCCTCAATACCCATTGTCTTACTCCTTTATTCGTTGGGATCAGCTAGGTTCCCCACTGTAGGCCCAAAACGGCCCGCCGTGGGTAACGATTCAATTACTCCTCAGATCTTCGAAGAACTCGCTCAGCATTCTGGCAGCTTCCGCCTCCAGCACACCCGCGCGCACCTCCGGGGTGTGCAGGTGGCGCGGGTCCCGGATCGCGTCCAGCACACTGCCCACTGCGCCCGTCTTCGGCTCCCACGCGCCGAAGACCAGCGAGGACACCCGCGCGCCCAGGATCGCGCCGGCGCACATCGTGCACGGCTCCAGCGTCACCACCAGCTCGCAGCCGTCCAACCGCCACGTCCCCAACGTCCGCGCGGCGTCGCGGATCGCTTCCACCTCGGCGTGAGCGGTGGGATCGCAGTTCGCTTCTCGACGGTTCACGCCCCTGCCCACCACCTCCCCGCCAGCATCAAACACGACAGCGCCCACCGGCACGTCGCCGGCGGGAGTCTGTTTGGTGGTCTCGAGCGCGACGCGCATGCGCTCCTCGGCGCGCCGCAGGCTAGCCGACAACGTCGTCCAACTCGTCGCCAAACCCGAGTTCGTCGGCGATTGCCTGGGCGAGGTCGGCCGGGTCCGCGTCGTCGTCAAGCAAAATGCTCATCTGTTCCTCGGACAGGCCGAGATCTGCGAGGATGTCGAAGTCCCCGTCCGCCCACGCGTCCACATTGTCCAGTTCGTCCGGGTCGATGTCCGGGATCTCAGCGCCCGCCTCGTCCAGGATGTCCGCGGCGAAATCGTCGTCCACCGCCATCGTCGCGTCCGAGATGAGCACGCGGGTTTGCGACGGCCCCGGGCGCACGATGACCAGGTAATCCTCCTCCACATTAAGCAGCGCGAACGCCGGCCCCTCAGCGCGCAGGTTGCGCACCGCGGTGATGGAGGTGGAAAGGTCCGAAAAGTCGTCGTCGAACTCGCGCACACGCCACGTGCCGCCGGTGCGCTCGACGGTGACTGCGTACCCGTCCGGGAAATCCTGGCTCATGGTGTCGAAGCGTAGTCCGCGTCCGCGGAGGTGTCACTAGACTGTGTGCGGTGACTACACATCAGCTGCCCCCAGTGTGCATCGTCGGCCTCGGACTCATCGGCGGATCGCTCATGCGCGACCTGCACTCGCGCGGCGAGCGCGTCTACGGGTTCACGCTGCACGGCGCGGGTGCCGCGCGCAGGGACGGCTTCGACGTGTCCGACTCCGTGGAAGAAGTGCTGCGCCGCGCCGAAGACGACGGCGCCCTGGTGGTCGTGGCCGTGCCCATGCGGGCCGTGGCCTCGGTGCTGGACCAGGTGGCCGAGTTCGCGCCGTCGTGCGGCATCACCGACGTGGTCAGCGTGAAAAAGCCGGTCTACGACCTGGTGGTCGAGCGCGGGTTGGAGTCCCGCTACGTGGGCGGGCACCCCATGGCCGGCACGGAGTTTTCCGGGTGGACCGCGTCCCAGGAGGGCCTGTTCGCCAGCGCCGCGTGGGCCGTGACCTTCGACTACGCCCGCGAGCACCCCGGCGACCCCGCGTGGGCCGAGCTGTTCACTGTGGTGTGCCGCTTGGCGTCGGTGGTCGGCGCGGAGGCGGTGCCGGTCTCTGTGGACCGCCACGACGAAGCCGTCGCCCGCGTGTCCCACCTGCCGCACGTGATCGCCGAGGCACTGGCGCTGGTCGGCGACCACGGCGGGACCCTGGCGCAGTCCCTGTCCGCCGGCTCCTTCCGCGGCGCCACGCGCGTGGCCAGCACCGACCCGGAGCTCGTGCGCAACATGTGCGAGACCAACGCGGAATCCCTGGTGCCGGTGCTCGACGAGTTCATCAACCTGCTCCAAGGCGCCCGCGACTCCCTGTCCGGCGAGCGCCCGTCGCTCGAGGACCTGACCAAGTCCGGCCACCGCGCCCACCTGCGCATGGCCGCGCGCAAAGGAGCGCGACGCGAGTCCGTCTCGCCCGTGGAGATCTCCTCCCGCCCGATCATGCGCGTGCACCCGGGCACCCCGGGCTGGGAGAAACAGCTGGTGCAGATCGAGTCCGTGGGCGGGCGCGTCGAGGTGTTCTAGCTTTCCGGGATGACAAAAGGCGGCTCCCGAGGCTGGGAACCGCCTTTTGTGTTCTACGCGGGCTTACTGGTTCTCGCGGCGGCGGCCCAGGGCCAGGTAGGCGCCACCGATGAGCACGGACAGCACACCCAGCGCGATGATTGCGCGCATCGGGGTACCGGTATCCGCGAGATCACCGTCGCGCTCCGTGTCCTTGTCGGAGGAGGTAGCGCGAGTAGACGTGTTCGCCTTGGCCACCTTGGTGGAGTTGCCGTTGCGGGTGACCACCTTCGCGGACGGGGTCACGCTGGTGGAGCGGCCCGTGGAACGACCCGTGGTGCTGCTGGAAGTGACCTTCGTGCCGCCGAACGTGGTGTTGGTGCTCTTGGTGCTCTTCGAGCCGCCCGCACCCGCGGCACCCGCCAGTCCGCCAGCGCCGGCCAGCGCAGCCGCCGGGGCGAGGAAAGACGACGCCACCGGACGCACCTGGTCGAGGACCTTCAGCACCTGATCCGGCTTGCTCAGCGTGGAGGACGGGGTCGCGTTCGGGTCGCGCGGGAGCACCAGCTCGGCCTCAGTGTCGCCGCGGCGAATAACCACATCAGCGTTCTTGTAGCCCTTCGGAGCTTCCTTCAGCGTGAGCTGGACGAGCTTGGCGTTGTCCTTCTTCGGGTCGATAGTGACCTTGCCGCGGCCGTTCGCATCGGTGGTGCCGAAGACGCGGCCATCCTCGCTCTTGAACTCGGCGCCCTCGACGAGCTTGTCGTCGGCGGTCTTGACCAGGACGTCCACCTCGATGAGGCCGTCATCGCCCTGCGCAGCGGTCTTCATAGTGGTCGAGGACGTGGTGTCCTTCGGCGCCGCGACGGTGGTGGTCGCGGAAGCATCCTCCCCCTTCGGGAGGACGAACTTCACGGACTTGGCACCGCGCTGAACCTCGGCGACAGCCACGCCCCAGTTTTCCGGCGCCTGGTCGATCGCCAGGTTAAAGGTGTCCTTGCCGCGGGAGGCCTCGTCCAGCTTCAGGGAAACCTTGCCCTTGCCGGACTCGTCGGTCGCGCCGTCGACGGTGCCGTCTGCGCTCACAAAGCTGGCGTCCCGCACCAGGCCGCCATCCGCGGTGACAACCTCCACGTCAAGCTCGACGACCTCGGCGTTTCGCTGGCCAACGCTCGGGGCCTTCTTGGACGGGGTCGGCTCAGCGGTGGTGGTCGGGGAAACGGTCGCGGAGTCAGCGCCAGCAGGAGCATCAGCGGCCGTAGTGGTCGGCTCACCGGAGGCCGGGGTCTCACCAGCGGCGGACTTCGGCTTCGCCTCCAGGCCGGCCACGGCCTTGTAGTTGTCCTCTTCGGTGCGGTCGGTCTCAACGTCGACGATCTTGCCGTCCTCAAGCTTGACAGCGTTGCCTTCGCCGTCAGCGAAGAAGGTGGCGTCGTCGGCGAGGTAAGCGTACTCGAACGCGGCGACGTCGGCCAGGTCGACGCCCTTGTTCACCTCTGCCGGAGCCTCAGCGACCTTCGCGTCCTTCACGTTCAGGGTGTAGCGCGTCGCCTTGCCGTCCTTGGTGGCCAGGGCGACCAGCTCGCCGTCGTTGTCGGTCGGAGCCCACGCAAGCTCCGGCAGGTCGCGCACACCCTCGACGGGCTTCTTCACAAATTCGAGGTTTTCCGGTTTGCTCTTCGGACCGGTTTCGTCGTCGGCGAGGTCTTTGGCGTAGACGGTTTCGCCGTCGAAAAGCACGAGCGTGCCGTCCTGAGTAAAGGCTGCGGAGGTGATCTTCTTCGCGTCGACGCCCGGGATCTCGCCCAGGCCCTTCAGGTTGCCGGTCTGCGGGTGGATGCGCAGCAGGTGGCCCTCGTCGGACACGGCGTAGAGGCGGCCGTTGGTCGGGTTGCTGGCCACGGCGCTGTAGGTGTGATTGTCGGAGGTGTACTGCACACCCGAGGTGCCGGAGCCTGCAGCGGTCGCCGAGACGATCAGGGAGGCGAAGCCCTTGAGGATGTCGGCCCACTCCTCAGACTTGTCAGCCTTGGTCGTGGGGGCAACATTGCTTGTCGACGCCTTCGGTGTCCCCTCAGCCGACTTCACCGACGTCGTTACCGGAGCGGCGGTGAAAGAGGTTGCCGGGGCGGCGGAGCTGGTGTCCTCCGTGGAGACGACCGGAGCCTTCGACGTAGTGGACTCCGAGGACAGAGACGTGGTTTCTGCCTTCGCAACGGGCACGAGCGTCAGCGTGCCCGCGACAGCAGCGGCGAGCGACAGCCCGGCGATGCGGTTGACCTTGGAGTTTGCAGCCATTATTACCTCTCGAATGTGAAAAAGCGCGCGAAAGCCCAAAAAGCACCTACGAATGTATACGTTTCATCGCGCTGTCTCAATATTTATTGCCTGTAAAAACACAGCGCCCCGGTCTCGCCGATGCGTATCGACGAGACCGGGGCACGTTCTAGAACTCAGCCATGGACTAGAGCCCTCGGGGCCTTAGTTGGCGGCCTCTTCCGGCTTTGCCTCCGGCTGGGCGTCAGCGTCAGCCTCATTCTTCTTGGAGCTGCCACCCTCGGAGCTGGAGCTGCTGGAGCCAGCGACATCTTCAGTGCCCTCAGCGTCTGCCTTGGAGGAGCTACCAGCGGAGCTGCTCTCCTCGCTCGGCTCGAACCAGCCAGCCTCACAGCCGGCGTAGAAGACACCGGTGAGCAAACCAGCGATAGCCAGCAGAGCGACGCCGCCCGCAGCAGCCGGGGCTGCGGGGTTGATCTGTGCCAGCTGACGGTTCACCTGGTCGATCTGTGCCTGCCACTGACCCTGGATCTCAGTGACCCACTCCGGCTGCTGGAAGCCGATGCCAAGGTCGACGTTCGGCATTGCTCCACGGATCGCTGCGTTGGCCTGAGCGGAGATCTGGTTCAGCTCATCCTCGAACATCACGCCGATGCCGCCCATGACGGCACCGAGCAGGCCGAGTGGAACAAGCCACGCAACCGGGTTGGACACGGAGGACGCAGACGCCAGGCATTTACCCAGGGAGCTGTCTTCCTCTTCGCCCTGAGCGCCGCCCTCGGAGATACCAGCGGTGCGCGGGGTCTCAAGCTGGAGGTTGATCACCTGCTCGGCCTTGTTGACCTCGAATTCCTTGGACTCGAGGACCGCACCCGGATCGAAGGAGTTGTTCTCCGGATCCTTCGGATCGACCAGGCGCAGGTTGCCCGGGCTATCAATCTTCAGCGTGTACTTGCCGTACGGCGAGCCTTCGAACAGGACATTGCCGTCCTCATTGGACTCACCGGCGAAGGACGGGGTGCCGTCGGTCGGTGCCAGCGAGATCTTCAGGCCAGACAGGCCCTCGTCCGGGTCCTGCTTGCCGTTGCCGTTCTCGTCGACCCAAGCAACCACCTGGACATCGCTAGCGTCCAGCTCTGCACCCTCGGAGACCACAACGTGGGCGTTGCCCTTGATGTTGTCCTTCGGGGAGATGATCAGCACGGACGACGGATCCTCGCCGTACTCCGGCTCACCCGTGTAGCCGTCGCCGCGGCCCGGACGTGCCGGCAGCTCGCCACGAGCCTCAGCGGCGTTGTGGTGCTTAGCACCCGGGTTGAGGCCCTCCGGCAACTCAGCGCTGAAGACGACGCGCTCGCCCGGCAGCAGCGTGCCGGTGAAGCCTTCCGGCTCCTTCACGTCGAGCTGGTAGCACTGGCCGTCCTCCGCCTTTTCGGACGCCTTGACCGGCTTGCAGTTGTCCTCATCAACGCCGTCCTCGTAGACGATGTCGGTGAGCTTGACGTTGACCATCGGCGTGGAACCAGTGTTCTTCACCTCGTAGGTGAAGCCCAGCGGGGAGTTCGCCGAGGCCTTGACCGGCTTGTCCTTGTTGGTGGCGAAGCGGGCATTGACCTTCTTCTCCACAGCGCCACGCAGGAACTTGGTGTAGGCGGAATCCGGCAGGGAGCTGACCTTCTCACCCTTGGAAGTGACACCACTTGCGGTTGCGACGTTGTTGAAGTCGAACGCGTCCTCCGGCGCCTTCATTTTGGCGTTGAAGACCTTCGAGTCGCCCGGAGCCAGCTCAGACTCGGCGGTCCAGCCTTCCGGCATGGTCAGCTCGATGTTGCGCTTATCCAGCTCCGGATCGTCGAACGTGATGTTCTTGATCGGCTCGTCGCCGTCGTTGGTGACGATCAGGGCGTAGAGGAGGTCCTCGCCGTCCTTGACGGTCATCACATCGTCGACAAGCTCGCCGTCCTTGTTCTTGACCTTGCCGTTGTTGTCGGCGTCGCGGCCCCAAACTCGCTTCTCAAGCTTCAGGGACTTGTTCTTGGTCAGGTGGATCTCCGGCAGCTCGACGTCCTCGCCAGCGCGCACCGGCACCTTGATCGGGTCCACGTCGTTGCCGCGGCCCGGGGTGAGGATCTCCACGTCGTGGACGCCCGGAATGACGTCGTCGATCTCGAAGGAGCCGTCGTCCTCGACCGGAATGACGCGGGAGTTGCCGCGCGGGTCGGTGACCACAACGACGGTGCCCGGCACAGCATTGCCGTTGCCGTCGTCAACGCGGCCGACGATGGACTGGGTCTTCGGTGCCTCAACCTTGATCTCCACCGGGGTGGACTCGCCAGACTTGACGGTCACGGTGCGGTTGATCTTGTCGCCGTTGACGTCCACATCCGGCCAGCCCTCAGGCAGGGTGACCTCGAGGTCGAAGTCGGCCTTACCGTCCGGGAAGTACTTGAAGTCGATCGACGGGGTGACAAAGTAGCCGTCTGCGTCGACCTTAATCGGGACCTCGTAGTCGAACTTCTCACCGGTCTCCGGGTCGGTGACGCCCTTCTTCACCAGCTTGATGTCGGAGCCAGTGATCGGACGGTTCGAGTCATCGACCAACCAGCCGTGAACCGAACCCGGCTTTGCAGCCGGCTTGTCCTTGTCCAGCTCAACCTCCGGCTTGCCCACCTTGATCGGCGGCAGCTCGAAAGTCTTGTCCTTCTCCACCGGCACAACCTGCGGCTTCGGATCATTGAAGCCGTCCGGTGCATCGACGATTACCACGTAATCGCCGTCCTCCGGCAGCGCCGGCACCTCGAAGTTACCGTTCTCGTCGACCTCGATCGGGTCGACGACCTGGTTGCCGTCCTTGTCCTTGACGGTCACCGTCGGAGGCTGCGGCTTGCCGTCCTTATCCTTCGACGGCGGCAGCGGGTTGCCCTCCGGGTCGGTGATGGTGCCGACGATGCTCGGCTTCTTCGGCTCCGGCTTGGAGTCCGTGGAAGGTGCGGGTGCGGCAGTCGGCTTCGGCGTGGACGGCTGAGCGGACGTCGTCGGCTGAGCCGTAGTCGTCGGCGCAGGCTTCGACGTGGTCGGCTGAGCCGTAGTCGTCGGCGCAGGCTTCGACGTGGTCGGCTGAGCCGTAGTCGTCGGCGCAGGCTTCGACGTGGTCGGCTGAGCCGTAGTCGTCGGCTGAGCGGACGTCGTCGGCTGAGCGGACGTCGTCGGCTGAGCGGACGTCGTCGGCTGAGCGGACGTCGTCGGCTGAGCCGTAGTCGTCGGCGCAGGCTTCGACGTGGTCGGCTGAGCCGTAGTCGTCGGCGCAGGCTTCGACGTGGTCGGCTGAGCCGTAGTCGTCGGCGCAGGCTTCGACGTGGTCGGCTGAGCGGACGTCGTCGGCTGAGCCGTAGTCGTCGGCGCAGGCTTCGACGTCGTCGGCACCGGGGTCACCGTCACATCAACCGACGGCGTGCCCTCCGGGCTGACAGTCACCGTGCCCGGGTACTCAATCGAATACCCCGGCAGATCAGAAACCACAACCTGCTGCT
>NZ_JAPYJX010000002.1:0-279226 GCF_027257105.1 Corynebacterium faecium | reverse complement strand
CACCAGCCGGCACACCCTCAATCGTGTACTCACCATTGGCATCAACCGTCGTCGACTTATCACCAATGGTCACCGTGACAGACTTGTCCTTCGGCAAACCCTCAATCTTGCCCGACACCGACGACGGGTTCGGCGACACCGTCACATCAACCGACGGCGTGCCCTCCGGGCTGACAGTCACCGTGCCCGGGTACTCAATCGAATACCCCGGCAGATCAGAAACCACAACCTGCTGCTCACCAGCCGGCACACCCTCAATCGTGTACTCACCATTGGCATCAACCGTCGTCGACTTATCACCAATGGTCACCGTGACAGACTTGTCCTTCGGCAAACCCTCAATCTTGCCCGACACCGACGCAGTTGAGGATTGCTGCAAAACAAAATCGTCTCGACCGACTTGAGCACCCGAATAAGGCATAGAGTCCGCGGCGCCACGCTTCCAAATCGAAATACGGCGTACGTCTGACTCCTGTTTTTGAGCTTGGTCGCCTAGGAGAACCATCCGTTCCGGGAGATCCAACGTAATGGTGCGATATGTCTTACCATTGTATTCTGCGGTGCCGGCGTTACCAGTAGCAGTTCCGACGTAGTAATCCTTGGGATTTGCTCCTGTACCTGGGGTTGCATGCACAATATATTCGTCGGTCGCCGGGATTGACCCCTGATTACTCTGCGACTCCCCGATATAGAGCACTACTCGGCTTAGCGGGTGCTTACATCGGTCATTGTTGGGCGGGTTAATAACCGCCTGCCAGCTGTCGGCAGTTCGATCTTTTGAATTGTCAGGGTTGATGTAAGTGCCCTTAGTGAGACTTAGTCGCAAGGGCTTTTGGGCGCATTGATCCGCCGTTTGGGCTTCAGCAAACCCGGATCCACCCCCACCAACAACGCTCGGCACGGTCAAACCACCCAGCGCCAGCGACACAGCGGTCATGCCCGCCACTGCGGTGCGCTTGCCGGAGAAGCCGCGGCGTACTGAACGGCCCGCGGAGGACATTGCGTTGTAACGCCCAGGGTTCAAGGGTCCCTGGGCGGCAGCGTCCGAGTTGAACTCGAACGGGGAGGAAGCGTTCTTCAAGATGGCTCCAATGGTTGTTTTGCAAATGGGAGAAATTCGAGGAAGAAGTACATAGAACACACTTCTCCCGCGGAACTGCCGTAAAACCTACCAATTTGGACAGCTGCTTTCAAGCAAGTGCAAACTTTGAAAACGCCTTTAATCAGGGCTTTTTCAGTTTTAAAAGGTTTTCTAAAGTTCCTAACAATGAGCGCTCAGGCGCCACCTAATCCTGAGAGAAACACAAAACGCCCCGAGCGGTACGCTCGGGGCGTTAAAAACTTGGTGCGCCCGGAGGGATTCGAACCCCCAACCTTCTGATCCGTAGTCAGATGCTCTATCCGTTGAGCTACGGGCGCGTATTCAGTTCGTTGCCGTGCGGACAACGAAAAAGAACATTACACCCAGGTGAACTCACCGCCAAAACCGCAGGCCAAACGGGCAAACAACACCCCACCTACAAGCCGAGCACCGACTTCGCAATGGCGAAGTAGATCACCAGACCGGTCGCGTCGCAGAAGGTGGAGATGAACGGGTTGGAAAACACCGCCGGGTCCGCGCCGACGGTCTTCGCCACGATCGGCATCATGCCGCCGACGGTCGCGGACATGGCGCAGACACAAAATAGTGTGCTTCCTATCACTATTCCGATATCCTGCCCGAAAACGGCCCACGCGATGGCCAATCCGAGCACCCCGAGCACTGCTCCGAGAGTCGCGCCGACGCGCAGTTCGCGCCACATGACTTTGAGGATGTCGCCTTTGGTGACGTCGTGAAGCGCGAGCGCCCTTGTCACCGTGGTTGCCGCCTGATTGCCGGTGTTGCCGCCGGTGCCGGTGAGCAGCGGGATGAACAGCGACAGCACCGTCACCTGCGCGAGCGTGTCCTCGAAAACGCCCAGGACCTGCACGGTCAGGATCGCGGAGAGCGCCAGCACGAGCAGCCACACGATTCGCGAGCGCACCAGCTTCAGCACCGGGGTGGACAGGTACGGCTGCTTCAGGGACTCGGCGCCGCCCTGGCGCGCGGTGTCCTCGCTGTCGGCGTGCTCGACAATGTCGGCGGCTTCGTCGTGGGTGAAGATGCCCACCACACGGTTGCCGTCGTCGACAACCGGAAACGCGAGCAGCCCCGAGGACAGCAGGCGTCGTGCGGCGTCCTCAGCGTCGTCGCTGACCTGCACCGAGGGCAGCTCCCGCATCACGTCAACCACGCGCGCGTCCGGCGTCGCCTTGAACAGGTCGCGAAGCCCCACCACGCCGCACAACGTGCGCTCCGGGTCCACCACTGCAATGGTGTAGACGGTCTCCAGGTCGTCGGCGTTCGCCCTCAGCTTCTCGACGACCTCCCGCACCCCCTCACCCGGACCAACCGCCGCCACATTGGGGCTCATCGCGCGGCCGACCGAGCCCTTCTCGTAGCCCAGAATCAGGTCGGTGTCCGCGCGGGCTTCCTCGTCCAGATCCCCCAGGAACCGCTCCGCGATCTCCGCGGGCAGGTTGTCCAGCATGCGCACGCGGTCCTCCGCGCCGAGCGAGCTGAACAGCCCGGCGACGTCCTCGCGCCCGAGCGCCTCCACAATCCCCGCCTGGTGGGCGGGATCCAGCGCGTCGAAGGCCGCCGCGGCACGCTCCGGCGGCAGCAGGCGGATGAGCACAGCACCGCGTTTCGACGGCTGACGCTCCACCACATGCACCACATCGTGCAACGGGATTTCCGCCAGCCCCTCGTGGAGCCCGTCTAGGTCGCCGGAGTCCAACCGGTGCCGGTTCAGTTGTTTTTCCAGGTGCGCGATCGCCGCCGCGTTGGCCGTAGTCACACGGCGAGGGTACCCAGTCTGAAACTTTTTGCGCGCGAAAGGGCCATTCTGGACTGGAGTATGTAAAAATCTACGCGTGATCTGCGATATGTGTCATGTATCGCTGACGTTCCCCTGAGTAGTCGTTGAGGAGCCACCATGGCAAAGTCCGTTCGTTCCCGCCGCACCGTCATCGCGGCGGGTGCCCTGTCGATCGCCCTCGTGGCACCGTTCGTCTCCCCGGTCCAGGCCCAGGAGACCACTGAGGCCACCACTGCGCCGACCACCACCGAGGCCACTGCTGAGGCTACTGCCGAGCCGACCACCACTGAGGCGGTCCCGACCACGCCGACGAGTGACGCGGAACCGGCACCGGCGGAGCAGCCGTCGACAAGCGAAGGCACCACTGCCACTACCTTCGAGCCGCGCTTCGACACCGCGAACTTTTGGAACACCGATGAAGCTGTAGTCGAAGGGCTGCAGCTTCAGCCCGGCGACACCGTCGCCCCGCGCGCGAACACCATCTTCAACTGGGGCTTCAAGAACGACGACGGCACGCTGACCCTGATCCGTCCGAAGTCCACCGCCGCCTTTGGTGCAGGTGAGAAGGACATCCCGGTGCGTGTGACCACCGCCGCCGGCGAAACCTTTGACACGACGCTGCGCGTCAACATCATCGACGAGCGCCCGGGCGCCGAATGGGAAAAGCAGCTGGATTCCCGCCATTCGCTGGACTTTGAGAAGTCCACGTCCGCGCAGTCCGTCGAGGGAATCACACTGCCGGAGGGCGTCAGCGTGTCTAAGAGCGGCGCCGCTCTGCCGACTGGCTGGACCGTCTCCAACGACGGCGCCACCATCCGCGTCACCCCACCAACCACGTTCAAGGAAGGCGACTTCGACCTTCCCATCGAGGTGAACGACGGCACTGACACGTTCAAGACCACCCTGAAGATCGCGGCCAAGAACCCGTCAAAGACACCCGCAGAAACGGCGGGCACCGTCGCTAGCATCCTCGGGCCGATCCTGGGCAGCCTGATCGGTGCCGGTACCGGTGGCGCCCTACTCGGCGGCCTGGGCGACATCATCGGCGGCCTCACTGGCGGTAGCGAGGGCGGAAGCGGCGGCGGTGAGGGTGGAAACGGCGGCGGTGCTGGCCGCTTGATCAACGTTGTGATCACCAACAACGCGAACCCGTCGAACATCGGCAACAACAACGGCAGCCCAAACGTGATCATCACTGACAATGCCAACCCGAATGTGATCATCACCGACAACGTCAACCCGCGGGACAACCTGTCCAACAACGGCAACCCGTCCGTGGTGATCACGAACAATGCGAACCCGACTGTCGAAATCAAGGACAACCTGTCCAACAACGGCAACCCGTCGGTGGTCATCACCGACAACGTCAACCCGGTCATCACCGGCAACGTGAACGACAACCTGCGCGACAACGGTTCCAACAACTCCGTTGTAGTGACTGACAACGCGAACCCGGTGGTCACCGGCAATGCGAACCCGGTCATTACCGGCAATGCGAACCCCGTAATCACGGGTAATGCCAATCCGGTAATCACGGGCAACGCGAACCCGACCGTGGTCATTACCGGCAATGCCAACCCCGTGATCACCGGCAATGCAAACGACAACGGATCCAATAACAGCGCCGTCGTCACGGGCAACGCCAACCCGGTCATTACGGGCAACGCCAACGACAACCTGCGCGACGCTGGTTCGAACAACTCTGCAGTGGTGACCAACAACGCCAACCCGTCCGTGGTCATCACCGACAACGCCAACCCGGTCATTACCGGCAATGCAAACGACAACCTGCGCGACGCTGGTTCGAACAACTCTGCAGTGGTCACGGGCAATGCCAACCCGGTCATCACGGGCAATGCAAACGACAACCTGCGCGATGCTGGCTCGAACAACTCCGCAGTGGTGACCAACAACGCCAACCCGTCCGTGGTCATCACTAACAATGCGAACCCGTCGAACATCGGCAACAACAACGGGTCGAACAACAACGTGGTCGCAACCAACAACGCCAACCCGACCGTGGTCATCACTGACAATGCGAACCCGTCGAACATCGGCAACAACAACGGGTCGAACAACAGCGTGGTCGCAACCGGCAACGCAAATCCGGAGGTGCTCGTCACTGGCAATGCCAACGGGGGCTTGGTGGGCGTCGGCTCCTCCCGCAAGCGCAACGGTCAGGAAGAGAACGGCGACCACCTCATCGACGCCAACGTCGGCATCGACGGCGGCTCATCCGACCCGCGCTGCATCGCGTCCCTGGTGGGCCTGGGTCTTCCGCTGGTCGCGCTGATCCCGCTCGCGCTGGCTGGCCAGGTTAACGTCCCGGGCCTCGACGAGGCTGCCAAGCGGGCTGAGCGCGCATTCAACGACGCTGCCCGTCAGTTCAACGTCGAACCCGCGCAGCTCACCGCCGTTGGTGGCGCTGCTGTTGGCGTCGTCGCTGCCCTGCTCGTGACCGCAGCCGTCCGCACCTGCATCCCGAGCGTCAACGGCGTCGATGTCACCATCGGCGGCAGCAGCAACAACAAGCCGGCAGAGACCGTCGCCGCCCCGGTGGTGGAGACCCGCCAGAGCTAACACGGTCGCACCCCGGCCCCGCCCACCGGCGGGGCTTTTTCGCTATATCCCCCGACACATCGCGGCGGAATCTGTCAGAGCGCCCCCATCGCCCCAGGTCGCCGCAAACGCCCGCCGTAATCTGTCAGGACTCGCCCCCAAACACACCCACAAACGCCGAAAGCCCCCGCCAAGCAGGGGTTTCCGCACGAAAAACACGAGTGCGCCCGGAGGTGCCTGAGGTCACGACATATTTGACGGGGTGTGCCTGCGGAAGGCGTTGTGATCCTTGACAGGTGAGTCGCGTCATTGTTGACACTTAGGGTTACCTCAGCCGTGTCGGTGACGCTTGACTGATGAGTCGGGACATGTTTGACACCATGAACAGTCCCAACCGCAACCTCGCCATCGACAGAGCCGTCAGAGACCAAGGCGGCACACCCACCAACGTCGCCAAGCGCTTTGGCATCTCACGGCAACGCGTCCATCAGATCCTCAACGCCTACGACGCAGGCGGCGCCGAGGCAATCGCACCGAAATCGCGTGCCCCTCACACCCACGACTACCAACAGGCCTACTGGAAACACGGTGACCCACCACTTCGCCCCAAATGAACAAAACCGGCACCCCAGAATAAAAACAACTGGGATGCCGGTCCGTCCAGCATGTCGCGACTCATGCGTCAAGCATGACGCGACTCATGACACGAGTGCGCCCGGAGGGATTCGAACCCCCAACCTTCTGATCCGTAGTCAGATGCTCTATCCGTTGAGCTACGGGCGCGGTGGCGGAGATGACAGGATTTGAACCTGCGGCCCCCGTCAAGGGGGCAACTCCTTAGCAGGGAGCCCCATTCGGCCACTCTGGCACATCTCCAGACCTTGCTCCACATTACTCTGTCGGCCCCGCGCGTCCAAATACACCCCGGATCGCCCTGCGCGAAATCCGTATACTCGGGCGCATGAAAATCCACACTTGGCTCACCTCCGGCCTCGCCGCCCGCGATACTTCAAATGACCCGTCTGATTACCTAGTTTGGTTCCCAGCCAAGCTGGATTCGCTCTCTGTTGGCCCGCTGATCGGCGAGAGCGCGTCCGTGCCGTTCTATTTCACCCCGAAGACTTCTGCGCTGGCCGAGACCGCGGACGGCATTGTCCTCCTTGGCGTCCCTCTCGGCGATCTTGAGGGTTCGTGGCGCGCGGACAACCTCGGCAGCTCCGCCGAGTCCATTTCGGAGGTCGCCGGTCTGCTCGGCGAGAATTTCGCGTACCGCAACGACGGTGCCGCGGTGGTGCAGCTGCGCGGCGAGTTCCCGATTGAGAAGGTGCAGGTCGTCGCCGGCCAGAATCGTCCGGATACGAAGCGAGCAAAGGATTTGCTTATCGACGTACCTTCGGACTTCCCCGGCACCCGCCAATTCCACACCATGCCTGAGCTGTTCCCGGACGAGCTCGTTTAAACAGCACCAGCAATAGAAAAACCGGCCAGGTTGGTAGCCTGGCCGGTTTTCGTCGATTAGCTAGCGGTTACGCCGCGTCCTTGCTGGACGAGCCGCCGACGGCGGTGAACGCCTCGCCCTCCTCGTTGGAGCACCAGTCGTAGAGCACGCCGCCCGCGGCGATCAGGCCGATGATGCCAGCGGCGACGGTGCCGAAGCGCTGGACGTTCGGGTCCTGGCCGAGCTCCGCGATGCGGCGGTTTGCCGCGTCGATCTGGCCGCGCAGCTCAGCGAACTGGTCGTTGTCGCGACCACCACGGCCGCCCTGACCCCAGTCCGGGGTGTTGCGGCGCATAGCCTCCTGGAACTGTGCGTTGATCTGGTTGACCTGCTCGTTGATCGCGCCCATGTACGGACGGGCGATCTCGCCGCCGAACGCACCCAGCAGCGCCACCGGCACCAAGTACAGCAGCGGCGAGCGCACCGCGTTAGCCACACAACGATCCAGCTTCTCAGTCGACGAGCCCTGCTCCGGATCCGGCGTATCCGTCGGCGGGGTCGGCTCACCCGGCTTCGGCTTCTGCACGCCGAGGTCGAGGTCCAGGTACTCCTTGCCCTCCTCAACAGTGACCTTCTGGGTCACGCGCTGCGGGTCGGTCGGCTTCCAGTCGCGCGGACGGTACTCAATCTCGTAGTCGCCCGGCTCGACGTTGACCTTCCAGTTGCCGTCCTCGTCGGTGACAGTGCGGGTGACCTCATTGCCATCCTTGTCACGGACGATCACGGTGACGTCAGGCACGCCCTCAGTCTCGTTCGGGTCCTGCTTGCCGTTGCCATTGAGGTCGATCCACACACGATCACCGATCGTGCCCGGCTTCACCGGCTCGCAGTCGCAATCCGGATCAATCTTCTTCAGACCCAGGTCGTAGGAGTCGTTGTACTCATTCGGCTTCACCGTCACCTTGGAGACCAAACCAGACTCGTCAGAGCCCGGAACCTTCCCGGTGACCTCCCAGCCCTCAGGCTTAATAAAGCGAACCTCGTACTCAGCGTCCGGATTCAGGCCCTCGATCTTCCAATCACCGTTCTCATCGGTGACTGCGGAGCGGGTCGGCTCACCCTCACGCGACACCAGGACCACAACGTTCTCGAGGCCCTTCTCATCCTCGCTCTGCTCGCCGTCGCCGTCCTCGTCATTCCAGACACGGTCGCCGACGGAACCAGACGGCAGGATGCCCAGGTCCACATCGAAGTTTTCCTCGCCCGGCTTAATCGTGATGGTGCGCTCGACCTGCTCCTTGTCGCTCGGAGTGCGATCACCCGGCTCGTAGCGAACGGTGTACTCACCCGGCTCAACATCAACCTTCCAGTTACCGTCCTCGTCGGTGACGGTACGAGTGACCTCGTTGCCATCCGGATCCTTCACAATCACGGTCACACCCGGAACACCCGTCTTCTCATTCGGGTCTTCCTTGCCGTCACCGTTCTCGTCGATCCACACGCGGTCGCCGATCGTTCCCGGCTCCTCCGGCTCACAGCCGCAGTCCGGATCGATCTTCTTCAGACCGAGATCGTAGGAGTCGTTGTACTCGTTCGGCTTCACCGTCACCTTCGAGATCAGACCAGACTCATCCGAGCCCGGCACCTTCCCGGTGGCCTCCCAGCCCTCAGGCTTGATAAAGCGAACCTCGTACTCAGCATCCGGGTTCAGGCCCTCAATCTTCCAATCACCGTTCTCATCGGTCACTGCAGAACGGGTCGGCTCACCCTCACGCGACACCAGGACCACAACATTCTCGAGGCCCTGCTCATCCTCGCCCTGCTTACCGTCGCCGTTCGCATCATTCCAGACACGGTCACCGACAGAACCAGACGGCAGGATGCCCAGGTCCACATCGAAGTTTTCCTCGCCCGGCTCGATAACGATGGTGCGCTCGACCTGCTCCTTATCACTCGGAGTGCGATCACCCGGCTCGTAACGCACGGTGTACTCACCCGGCTCAACATCAACCTTCCAGTTACCGTCCTTATCGGTAACCGTGCGGGTGACCTCGTTGCCATCCTTATCGACGATCACCACCGGCACATTCGGAATACCAGTCTTCTCGCCCGGATCCTCAACACCATCACCGTTGGTGTCCTCCCACACCCGGTCACCAATGGTGCCGCGCTTCGGAGCTTCAGCAGTCGTTGTGGTGTGAACCGTCGTTGGCACGGGTACCGGGACCTTCTCAGTCTTGGTGGTGGTCGTCGGCTCGCAACCGCAGTCCTCGGTGGAGGTGGGAGTGACCGTCACAGTCGAAGCAGTCTCGGTCGGAGTGGTGGTAACCGTCGTCGGGGTCGTGGTTGCAGTGACACTCTTCGTCCCGACCGTCGTGGTCACCGTGCCCGCCGTCGATGTCGGCGTAGTCACAAATGTGGGTGCCGTCGACGTCGGAGTAGTCGTGGTCGTACCGGCGATTTCCACAGGTGTCGTGGTGGTGGCCGGTGCTGTTTTTACAGGAGTAAACGTAGTCGTCGACGCGGTAGCCACGGGCGTGGTAGTTACCGTTGTCGTTGCACCCACCGTCGGCGTCGTAGTCACAGTAGTGGGGATTGTGGTCGGCGTCGTCGTTACCGTCGTCGGAGTCACCCTGGCCGTCACTGATGTGGTAGCAACTGTGGTCGTCGCAGTTACTGACTCGGTGGTCACCGTCGTAGGTTCAACCTCAGCAAAGGTTACGCTCGCGTCGTCATAAGCTGACACAGGACCACGCCCCGTCACCAAGTGTGTGTGCACGTGTCCAAAGGGCTTACCTGCAGTGAAGCGACACTGGTTATCTCCAACAAGTTGGTGATACTCAATAGTGGTTCCATCCCTCAGCCAAACCTCGTCGCTTTCTACAACGTTTGCAGGATCCTTAGCTGGCCATTCAAAAGCATTTAGCCACCGTGGGGCAGTGCCATCCGGGAACTGATAGGGCTTGCGCGGTGCACCCACGTCGTCCAGACGTTTTTCAAAAACCTCTTGTGTGATGGCGTTACCATCTGGGTCGGTAATTCGGAGCGAATAGCCATCCCCAAAGATGAAGCCTTTTTGTTTCCACTCTTCCAAGCGGTTGGGATTGGGGCTGCCTTGGGCCCAGTAGAAATCGGAATCATCCGTCCCCAAGAAGAGCTGAACCAGCTGTTCCCCGTATCCGCCACCGTTCAACTTAAGAGTTGAGTGTTGCTCACCGACGCAACCATTGTCTGTGTAGTGGAAATGCAGATCATTAGAGGGCAGAGACTCTAGCTTTCCATCGATCTTTTCCCATCCGACTTTGGGGGAGAGCTCGGCACCAGCATCTGCGAATGCTTCAAAGGGTCCCGTTTGACCAGGCACAACTCGCGCGGGGATTTCAGCAGAGATTGGATAATCTCCATTAGGTATTTCATTCCCAAACCGGACGATCCACCCACCATCAACCTGCGTTGCTTCAGTAACGGCATGGGTCGTGCCCGAAGCCCAATTGAAATTTTCTGCCGAAGGCTGAGAAATCTCCGTTTTTCCGTCCTCCGACCGAATGAAAGCATAAAAATTCTGCAGATTAGAAGAACCTGGAGTATCGCTCGCCGGTGTTTGAGGTGGTCGCGCGTCAAAAGTTAGCCGGTAGTTAAAGTCACCGGTCGGCTCGTCGTTATCTGGCGTGATTTCAACCGCAAAGTTCCACGTGGGCGCGTCTACGGAGTCCCAGTTTTGACCGGTTTCTCCACTCTGAGCTGTTGCGCTAGGCACCAGCCCACCCCCCGGCACCGCCACGCCACCGATGCCCAGCACCACCGTGCTTACTACCGCGGCGACGCTACGCCACCATCGGTTCTTCCTTTGCTTCTCGCTCATCCCTGTCCTCCACATCAGTGAGCGTTCCAACTGTGTCCATTTCCCCGCTCTGATCACACCAATTGGCGTACAACTCAGAGACGGACGTGTGTTGGAGGTTACACCTGTATCCGACGCAATTCCTAGGCAACCCCAATAAATTCACCGGGATTTAAGGAAGGGAGGGAAACCGAAGGCGTCGTTAAGCAAATGCCCCCAAAAAGAAGTTGGCGGAGACGAGGGGATTTGAACCCCTGGAGGGATTAACCTCGCCGGTTTTCAAGACCGGTGCATTCGGCCACTCTGCCACGTCTCCAAGCCGCTGAAAAGCGACGGGTTTACCTTACAGCATGAGAAAACGGGCCCCACCTTCTGGCGAGACCCGCTGACGCACGGCTTCGTTAGAAGTGGATACCGTGCTTAGCCGCTGCAACTCGAGCTGCATCCGGAATGGAGATGCCCGGGCGCTGCTGAGTGACGGTGAACACCTCGAGGATGGACCAGATGAAAGCGGCGGAGGACATGAGGCTGAGGATCGTGGTGATCATGAAAATTCCTTTACGTTAGGGAACACCCTTAGCTTATTCCAACCGTTACCTGTACGCTGACTGTTCGTAGAAATTTTTTCATCACACACATGGAGCTCCCTCCGCCCAGCTACCCTGGCCGCATGAAAGCAATCAATGAGGAACTGAAGCTTATCGACGTCGCTACGCCCGACCTCCGCGAAGGCGAAGTCCTGGTCAAGGTCGTCGCCGCCGGCGTGAACCGCGGCGACCTGATGCAGGCCGCCGGGAAGTACCCGCCACCGAAGGGCGAGTCCGAGATTATGGGGCTGGAGTGCGCTGGTGTGATCGTGGATCCGGGCACGACTGGCCGCAAGGAGGGCGAGGAGGTCGGCTGCCTGCTCGCTGGCGGCGGCTACGCGGAGTACGTGGCGGTGCCGGAAGGCCAGCTCACGCCGACCCCTTCGGGCCTGACCGTGGAGGAGACCGCCGGCGTGGTCGAGGTGGCGTGCACGGTGTGGTCGAACCTGGGCATGATCGCCGGGATCTCCGAGGGCGACCGCGTGCTCATCCACGGCGGCGCGGGCGGCATCGGCTCCTTCGCCATCCAGATGTGCAAGGCGCTCGGCTGCGAGGTCGCGGTGACCGCCGGAAGCCAAGAGAAGCTCGAGTACTGCCGCGAACTCGGCGCCGACATCCTGATCAACTACAAGGAGCAGGACTTCGCCGAGGAGCTGCCCGGCTGGGCCGACGCGATCCTGGACGTGGTCGGCGGGCCGTACCTGGAGCAGAACATCAAGACGCTGAACACGGACGGGCACCTCATCGTCATCGCGGTGCAGGGCGGGCCGAAGGGCACGCTGTCGCTGGGGCGGATGATGCCGCGCCGCCTGTCCGTCACCGCGACCACCCTTCGCGCGCGGCCGCGCCCGATGAAAGCGGCGATTGTCGCCTCCACGGTGGAAAATGTGTGGCCGCTGATCGAGTCCGGCAAGATCTCCCCGAACATCTCCGCGCGCTTCCCGCTCGCAGACGCCAAGCTGGCCCACCAGCACCTGGATTCCGGCGACAACACCGGGAAGATCATCCTGACGGTTTAGGCCAGGGACGCCACCGTCCGCACCAGCTGCTCGATGTCGTTCTGGGTGTTAAACGGGGACATGGCAATGGTCACGGCGCCGCCCATGTCGGCGACGCCCATGTCGTCGAGAAGCGGTGTGGCGCACGTCTTCGTGGCCACGATGCCGTTGGCAAGCAGCCGCTGCAGCACAGTTTCGCTGGGCACGCCCGTCACGCCGAACGCCAGGCGCGGGATGCGCTCCACGCGCGCGTCCGCGGCCGCCTCGCCGCTCACACCAACGATGTGCACGGCGGGCAGGGTTCCCAAGAACGTGTGCAGGTCATCCCGCAGGCCGTTGAGGTAGGCGGTGGTCGCGTCCAGGGAGTGCTTCAGGCGGTTGCGGCGGGTCGCACGGCCGGAGAACCCCTCCACCAGGGAGGCGTAGTGGTCCACCACCGCCGGCACCGCACCGGCCAGCCCCTGGGAAACCTCCAGGTCCAGCGCCTCCATGTCCAGGCGCTTGAACATGGCGGAGTCGCGGAAAATCAGCGCGGCGATATCCGGCCCGCCCAGCTGGGCGATGTCCACCGCGGCCACGTCCGCGCCCCAGGCCTCGAGGTCGAGGGGGCGGTAGGGGGCGTACGCGGTGGCGTCCACAAGCACCCACGCCCTCGACTTCGCGCGCACAGCCTCCGCGATGTCCGCCACCCGCACCACGTTGCCCAGCTCCGCGTGCGCCGCCGGCACGGACACCAGGCGGGTGGAACCGTCCGCGATCTCGCTGTACTGCCACGCCGGCAGGTCGCCGGTGGCCAGGTCCGCCTGCGCCCAGACCTCGTCCAGCCCGGCGCGCTGCAGGCGCTTGGTCAGGTGCGGGCGGTCCAGCGGGTTCAGCACCACAGAGGAGTTGCGGCGCAGCATCGGCTTCATCGCGTTGACCAGCGCCGAGTACAGCGCAGACACGCTCGGGCCGAGCACCACCTGATCCGCCATCACGCCGGTCAGGTCCGCAATGGCCACCCGCGCCGCCTCCGGGTACTGCACGCCCTCCGGCTGTCCCAGTGCCTCCTTGGAGTGCGATCCCAGCACCGGCTCCGGCGGCGGCACCAGCGCCGCGCTGCGGAAGCTTCGCGAAACCGCCGTGGCCACCTTCTCCGGCACCTGCGGCTGCGTGTGGGCGTTCAGGTACGTCCAGCCGCTACCGAGCGATGTGTAGAGTCCACGCACTCCCCACACGTCATACGCCACGGCCGACCTCCCTTCAGGCAAGAATGTCCCAATTATGCACGCCCGTCCGACACGGCGCACACCGCCAGCTCGGGTGCGCAAATACAGTGCACTAGGGTGATCTGCGTGCACAACCAAGAACAGCTGCGCCAAGACGTCGCCCGCATGACCAGCCCTCCGGGCGAAGACACGCCGCCGTCGAAGTCCAAGACCTTCCGGCGCGCGTTCGACGACCTCATCCGCGGCTGGGGCCAACACGAGCTCTGGCTGCAACTGGGATGGCAGGACATCAAGCAGCGGTATAAAAGGTCCACCCTCGGCCCGCTGTGGATCACCATCGCCACCGGCGTGATGTCGCTGGCGCTGGGTCTGCTCTACTCCATGCTGTTCCAAATCGACGTCGCGGAGTTCCTCCCGCACGTCACCGTCGGATTCATCGTCTGGGGCTTCATCTCCGGCTGCATCAAAGACGGCGCGAACGTCTTCATCGAAAACGAGGGCCTGATCAAGCAGCTCCCATCGGCCCTGTCGGTGCACGTGTACCGCCTGGTGTGGCGCCAGCTGCTGTTTTTGGCCCACAACATGGTGATCTGGCTGCTTTTGGTACTGATTTTCCGCATCCCGCTGACCCTGCACACCCTGCTGTTCATCCCTGGCCTGGCCCTGCTCGTGGTCAACGGCGTGTGGGTGGCCATGTTCTTCGGCATGGTGGCCACCCGCTTCCGCGACGTCGCCCCGCTGCTGGAAGCCCTGGTGCAGCTGCTCTTCTACGTCACCCCGATCGTCTGGACCACCCGCACCCTCAAAGACCAGAGCGGCGAAGTCGCCCAACGCGCCATGCTCGCCGAGGTCAACCCCCTCTACCACTATCTTGAGATCGTGAGGGCCCCGCTTATCGACGAACCGTTGGCCGCCTACCACTGGGGCATCGTCCTTGCCTGCACCGTCGCCGGCGTCCTGATCACCCTGCTTGCCATGAAGCGCTGGCGCTTCCGCGTGCCGTACTGGGTGTGACACGGCTCCGCCGCGCCACAGAAAGGATTCGGAAATGGTTTCCATCGACACCTACAACGCCTGCGTCGACTTCCCCATCTTCGACGCCAAGTCCCGCTCCCTGAAGAAGGCCGTGATGTCTTCCGCCGGCGGCAAGATCGGCCAGAACGCCTCCAACACCGTGGTCGTGGAGGCGCTGCGCGACATCAACCTGCATTTGAGGGAAGGCGACCGCGTCGGCCTGGTCGGCCACAACGGCGCCGGCAAGTCCACCCTGCTGCGCCTGCTCTCGGGCATCTACGAGCCGACGCGCGGCGTCGCCGACGTGCGCGGCCGCGTCGCTCCCGTCTTCGACCTGGGCGTGGGCATGGACCCGGAGATCTCCGGCTACGAAAACATCATCATCCGCGGGTTGTTCCTGGGCCAGACGCGCAAGCAGATGAAGGCGAAGATGGACGAAATCGCCGAGTTTTCCGAGCTCGGCGACTACCTCAACATGCCCCTTCGCACCTACTCCACCGGCATGCGCGTCCGCCTGGCGCTGGGCGTGGTCACCTCCATCGAGCCCGAGATCCTGCTGCTGGACGAGGGCATCGGCGCCGTCGACGCCGCCTTCATGGCCAAAGCCCGCGTCCGGCTCGCCGAGATGGTGAAAAAGTCCGGCATCCTGGTCTTCGCCTCCCACTCCAACGACTTCCTGGCCCAGCTGTGCAACACCGCCCTGTGGGTGGACAAAGGCGAGATCCGCGAAGCCGGCCTGGTCGCCGATGTCGTGGGCGCGTACGAGGGCCCCGAGACCGGCGAGTACGTCGCGGAGCTGGTCGAGCGCTTCCACGGCGATGACACTTCGCGGCCGAATCTGTCAGACGGCCCCTAAACCCCCAGGTCGCCGCAAACCGCCGGCGTAATCTGTCAGGACTGCCCCACCCCTCTTGACACTTCACGGCCGAATCTGTCAGACCGGCCCTAAACCCCCAGGTCGGCACAAACCGCTGCCGTAATCTGTCAGGACTGGAGCTTGCGGATCAGCGCCTCGAGCTTCTCCACTAACTTGTGCAACGACGCCGAGGTGAAGCGCAGCACCCGCCACCCGCAAATGGTGAGATCGGTGTTGATCTCGGCGTCTTTGTGCCACTGCTTCGCCTCACCGTGGTGGGCACCGTCGTACATGATCCCGATCCCGAGTTCTGGGATGGCCAGGTCAAACGTGGTCACGATCTTACCGCCGTCCCGGACGACAACCTGTTCCTCCAGCCGCAATCCGAACTTGTCGCACACCATCTGGGCGAGCAGGCGCATTTCGGTCTCCTTCGGCGAGTCCGCCAGCTTGCTCGACTTCGCAAGCGCGCGGGTGAGCCACCGCTGGCACACGGTCCCTGAGCTCGCTTGCATGATGTCCGTTGGGTCGATGTCCAGGTGGCGCCGCACGCAGTCGAGGAGCGTGATCGCTTCCACCAGGTCCAGGCTGTGGCCTGCGAAGGTGCGGTCATTGCCTTGCGACGTCCTCCGGATCTCCCTCAACGCCTGCGCCGTCGCCGCCGCAGGGCTGGCCACCTGCAGCGCGTAGCCACAATGGCTGACCTGCCAAACGTGCTCGGGTTTGCACCCCCGGCGCACAATCGACGGCTTGTAGATGTTGCCGTGTGAGTTGCGTTCCGCGGATGGGTCCATGAGCACAGTGTCCTTGCCCTCCACCCGGTACCTGAGCCCGTACAGCGCGAGCGCGCCATGGGCGAGGACCACGGTGGAGGGGTTCTCTATGCCGAAGGCGACGGCACGATACGCGGCAGGGACTTGGTAGATCACTCCCCGCGGGTGGTTTAGCGAGTCCGCCCTGGCTAACTCGTAGGATCTCTGCTCCCGCGCGAGCATGTGGAATCGCGCGCTCACCTGCATCGTTTGCATCCCCTGAGGCAGGTTCCCGGCGGGGAGCAGACTGTTCTCTGGACCGACATTCATCCCGTCATACAAATTCACCATGCCTACTTAGACGTGAAGAATGCGCGTTTGGATCCCTCGGGCACAATAAAAAGCATGACTGCGTTGAATCCGAACGGCACGACCGCCGCCGTGATTGTCACCCACCGCCGCGTTGACCTGCTGAAACACTCGTTGGAGCAGGTGGTCAACCAGACGCATCCGGTGGATTGGGTGATCGTGGTGGACAACGGGGCGCAAGAAGAGGTGCAGGAGCTTCTCGACGACCTCGCGGCCGACCGCGCCGTCTACCTCCCGTCCAAAACGAACCTGGGCGGCGCGGGCGGGTTCGCCTACGGATTCCTGCACGCCCTGGCCCTGGGCGCGGACGCCATCTGGTGCGCGGACGACGACGGCCGCCCCAAGGATGAGCACGTCCTCAAAGAGCTGTACCGAACCGCCCAAAAGCACCAGCTGGCGGAGGTTTCCCCGGTGGTGGCCAACATCGACGACCCGGAGAAGCTCGCGTTTCCACTAAGACAAGGCACGACCTGGCACCGCCGCGTCGATGAGCTCGAAGGCGACTTCCTGCCCCAGTACGCCAGCCTGTTCAACGGCGCGCTGATCTCGGCGGAAGCGATGGAGCGCATCGGCGTGCCGGATTACCGTCTGTTTATCCGGGGCGACGAGGTGGAGTACCACCGTCGTCTGGCACAATCCGGACTCCCCTACGGCACAGCGCTGACCACGTTCTACCTGCACCCGGACGGCTCGGGCGAGTTCCACCCGATCATGGGCGGACGCGCCCACGCCCAGTTCCCGGACAACCCCACCAAGCGGTATTTCACGTACCGGAACCGCGGCTACATCATTAACCAGCGCGGCATGAAGAAGATGCAGCTGCAGGAGGTGGTGCGCTTCGGCTGGTTCTTCCTGCTGGAGAAGAAAGACCCGAAGGCGTTCATCGATTGGCTGAAGCTGCTGCGCCGCGGCGCGCGTGAGGACTTTAGGCGGCCATAGTCTTCTTGGCTTCGCGGAAGATCAGGTGCCGCTGCAGCTCGAAGTTGGTCACGGTGGCCACGCCCTGGGCAATCACGAACGAGACCAGGTTCTTCCACGGGTTGACCAGCCCCAGGTTGGTCAGCGGCGAGTCCGTGATGCGCCACAGCACCATCTGCACCGCAAACGTCACGGCGTAAAGAACGAACACGGCGCCGGCCTTCTTCGCGTTGATTTTGGCGTCGAAGGAGAACTTGGAGTTGAGCACGTACGCGGCGAGCGTGCCGAAGACCCAGCCCACCGCCTTGGCCAGGTCGCGCTGCACCCCCATGAACTCGATGAGGCTGTGGGTGATGCCGAAGTCGATGACTGCGCAGCTCACGCCGATAACAAGGAACGGGATGAGCTGCTGTTTCAGGGTAGAACTTGAGGCCACGGGCGAATACCCTACCCGCGGATGAGCTGGCGGTAGATATCCAGCATCGCCGCCGCGCTCCGTTCGCCGCCGATTTCATCCAGCTCAGCGAGCGACTTGGCGCACAGCCCCCGGATCTCCCCGATCGGCAACTCGCCGTGCCCCAGGGAGGCGAAGATGCTCTCCGCGATGTGCGCGGTCTCCCCGCCCGCGCAGCAGGTCAGGGCGAACACCAGGGACCAAAAGGCGTCCCTCTCCACGCGCCCGGTCTCCACCGGCAACGCCTCGATCCGCTCCCCCGCACCCACATCCAGGGCCTGCAGCAGCGGGGCGAAGTCGTGGCCGCGCGCCCGCGCCATGAACTCGCGAACCTCGGCGCGCAGCCCCGGCACTTCGACCTCCCCCATCAGCCGGGCGTTGACTGCGCCGATGTCGAAGGAATGGGACCCGAACGAACCGGAGCCCGCCACGCACACGGACGGCGGCGTGGACTCGTCGCGCGGGTACACGTTGGCCAGCTGCATCTCGAAGGACCACAGACCGTGTGAGAAGTGGGTGGAATCGCCGGGAGACTTTAGGACGTCGCAAAGCAAACGCTCCTGGGGCGCATCCGCACCCACCTCCTCGACGCCGAACACCTCCCCCACGATCTCGCAGCAGTCCGCGATGGTCGCGTCCTCATCGATGCCCACCCACCGGTACACAACCTCATCCGACACCAGGCCGACGCGCACAAGCAGCGTCGCACCAGCCCGGCGCTCGGTGAGGCGGATCACCGGCGCGAGGTGGTCTGAGCGGTAGAGGGTGCTGGACATGGCGCCCAATATAGGCTTTCTTTCCATGAGGAAGCATTACAAAGGCGACGACCCCAACGCGATCCACGAGGCAGCACAGCGTATCGACGCCCCGTTGTCCGACTTCATGGTCCGCCTCATGGCGGAGGAACTGCCCTTCGTGGACTCCAAAGGCCGCACCCGGATCTACGAGATCCTGCGCGAGCACAAGGCAGCCGGCAAACCTGTGATTTCCAGCCAGGAGGAGTTGCCCGCGGAGATTCGCGCGATTATGGACCTTTAGTATGACTATGGTTGAGGGCATGGAACTGACAACCCAATCCCTTTACGGATGGGGCCGCACCGCCCCCTCAACCGCGCAGGTCCTCTCCACCGCCGACGTTGACACCATCGCCCAGGCTGTCAAGCAGGTGGCAGACGAAAACTCCGAGCTTCCAGAACACAAGCGCCGCGGCATCATCGCCCGCGGCATGGGCCGTTCCTACGGCGACCCGGCCCAAAACGGCGGCGGCCTCGTCGTCGACATGACCCCGCTGAACCGCATCCACTCCATCGACCCGGACACCGGCATCGTCGACGTGGACGCCGGCGTCACCCTCGACCAGCTGATGAAGGCCGCGCTGCCCTACGGCCTGTGGGTCCCGGTGCTGCCCGGCACCCGCCAGGTGACCATCGGCGGCGCCATCGGCCCGGACATCCACGGCAAAAACCACCACTCCGCAGGCTCCTTCGGCGACCACGTGCTCTCTATGGAGCTTTTGGTCGCGGACGGCCGCGTGCTGCACCTGGAGCCGACCGGCGAGACAGCCGAGCTGTTCTGGGCCACCGTCGGCGGCATGGGCCTAACCGGCATCATCCTGCGCGCCCGCATCCAGATGACGTTCACGGAAACCGCCTACTTCATCGCGGACACCGACCGCACCGACACGCTCGACGAGACGATCGCGGCCCACTCCGACGGCTCCGAGGTGAACTACACCTACTCGTCGGCCTGGTTCGACGCGATCTCCGCGCCGCCGAAGACCGGCCGCTCCACCATCTCCCGCGGTTCTTTGGCCACCCTGGACCAGCTCAAGGAGTACGCGCCGAAGCTGGCCAAGGACCCGCTGAAGTTCAAGGCCCCGCAGCTGATGACGGTGCCGGACATCTTCCCGTCCTGGACCATGAACAAGCTGTCGCTGATGGCCATCGGCGAGGCGTACTACCTGATGGGTTCGCCTTCCCGCAACGACGTGAAAAACCTCACGCAGTTCTACCAGCCGCTGGATCTCATCGGCGAGTGGAACCGCGGCTACGGCAAGGCCGGCTTCCTGCAGTACCAGTTCGTCGTGCCCACCGACGCCGTGGAGCCGTTCAAGGACATCATCTACGACATCCAGTCTTCCGGCCACTACACCGCCCTGAACGTGTTCAAGCTGTTCGGCGAGGGCAACCAGGCGCCGCTGTCCTACCCGATGAAGGGCTGGAACGTGTGCGTGGACTTCCCGATCCGCCCGGGCCTCAACGAGTTCCTGGACCGCCTGGACGACCAGGTCATGCAGTTCGGCGGCCGCCTCTACCTGGCTAAGGAGTCCCGCACCTCCGCCGAGAAGTTCCACAAGATGTACCCGGAGCTGCCCGGCTGGCTGAAGACCCGCCGCGACATCGACCCGACCGGCGTGTTCGCGTCCGACATGTCCCGCCGACTCGAGCTGAACTAAGGAGAACCGACCATGTTGAATGCAGTAGGCCAAGCCCAGCACATCCTGCTCCTTGGCGGCACCAGCGAGATCGGCCTCGCCATCGTCGCCGAGCTCGCCTCCCGCGGCGGCAACCCCACCGTCACCCTGTGTGCGCGCAAGGACTCCCCGCGTATCGACGGCGCGATCTCGGCCGTCCAACAAGCCGGCGCAGGCCACGTGCGCCTGATCGACTTCGACGCGCTCGATTTCGCCGCCCACCCGGCCGTCATCGACGCGGCGTTTGAGGACGGCGAGGTCGATGTCGCGGTCGTGGCGTTCGGCACTCTCGGTGACCAGGAGCAGCTCTGGCAGGACCAGGCGGCGGCAGTCACGTCCGCGCAGACCAACTTCACCGCCCCGATGTCCGTCGGCGTGCTTTTGGGCCAGCACATGAAGCGCCAGGGCAACGGCAAGATCATCGCCCTGTCGTCTGTTGCGGGCCAGCGCGTTCGCCGCTCCAACTTCGTCTACGGCGCCTCCAAGGCCGGCATCGACGGGTTCTACCTGCAGCTCGGCGAGGCCCTGAAGGACGACGGCGTCACCGTCACCGTCGTGCGCCCGGGCCAGGTGCGCACCAAGATGACCGACGGCTTGGATGAAGCCCCGCTCACCGTGAACAAGGAAGATGTCGCCGAGGCCGCCGTCGAGGCCGCCCTGGCCGGCAAGTCCTCCGTGTTCGTGCACAAGCTCTTCGGCCCCATCTCCCTGGTGCTGAAGGCCATCCCGGCGCCGATCATGAGCAAGCTGAACTTCTAGTACTGCCCGCATAATTCAGCCGCGATCCGTCCCCGCTGACGGATCGCGGCTGAATTTGTCAGACGGGCCCTATATCCCCAGGACCCTGACTTTTCTGTCTGAAAGTGTCAGAACCACCTAGTCGCTCGCCCGGCCC
Source organism: Corynebacterium faecium (assembly GCF_027257105.1). NCBI lineage: Bacteria > Bacillati > Actinomycetota > Actinomycetes > Mycobacteriales > Corynebacteriaceae > Corynebacterium > Corynebacterium faecium. The sequence goes on along the minus strand of NZ_JAPYJX010000002.1, from coordinate 257,964 downwards.
ATCCCGAGCAGCACCTGCTCGCGAAGCCGACCGGTCCCCACCACCGCCAGGACACAGCCAACCAGCGCGACCGCAACAAGCCCGCCGAACAGCACCAACTTGTCCATCACATTGACGTGGACCACGACCATGGCGGTGCCCATCAGGCTGCCCATGCCGAATCCCAGCAGGGCCACCACCAGCATTGGAACCCCAACCTCGCGCACGGCCACCTTGGTGTGGAACGCGGCCGGCGCGCCAATGAAGTAGAGCGATTTGGTCAGTTGCTTCTGCTCCACCACGGCCAGTGCCTGAGTGAGCAGGGTGGATGACACCAGCAAGACCGCCGCGAAGACGGCGGTGATAGCCACACCGGGGGGAGTATCACCCGTGATCATCTTCAGGACGGGCTCTTCCTCGACTTCCGGTACTGCGGAGATCCAGGCGCCAATACCGCCAATGAACGCCACGAAGTACAGGGCGGTCACTCGCTTCCAGGTGGTTTTCGCGCCTCGGCCGACCCGACGCGTGGCAACGTAGTTTGCGGCCCCGGGGACCCGGTAGCTCAGGCGTGCGAGGAGTTGGATCACGCCGACGGCGATCAGTGCGTTGACGTTGAGAATGCCGCCGGCTACGACCAGCACCACCACGAACTCCAACGCGTCTGCCTGCGGAGCGATGCTCAGCGAGCTTAGGTAGCGGTACAGCACCACCGCACCAACCAGTGAGAGCACCAGCGTGATCATGTTCTGTCCCTTTGGTGGGATTTTCTTGGTGACGCCGAGTGGGGTGACGGAGACTCGTCGCAAAGCAAGCCACACTGAGCACGCAGCCAACACCAGCACGACGATCCAGGCGATGGGGATGACCCACCAGGTGAGCATTTCCCAGGTGTCGACGCGCTTTTCCTGGAACGTCAGCAAACTCCACGCCGGGCACGTAACTATGTACAGCACCGAGCCCAGCACCAACCCGACAAGCGCCTGGCGCAGCGATTCCAGGATCATCATCCCGCGTACCTCGCCGGCGGTCGCGCCGATGAGGCGAAGCACCGCCAGGTGCTCCTCGCGCCCGCCCAGGTTCGCGCGCGCGGCCTGGGTGAGCAGACCCAACAGGCTCGGCACGAGCAGCACGCACGCGAATAGCGCGAGGAAGATATACGTGATGGAGATCGGCCCGCCCAGGTCTTTCGAGACTTCCACGAGCGCCTCGTGCGGGTGTCTGTCGCGCGCCACGAACATCCAGGTGCCGCCCATAAGGGTGCACATCATCCAGCTCGCCACCGTCACCGCAACCAGCGACAGCGCACGAACCCAGCGCTCGCCGATCTGCCGCTGCGAGCGCCCTTCGCTTGTCTGCGACACCGCCGACCGCATCAACGTCACCGAACTCATAGCGCCACCTCCGAGTGGATCAGGCCGTCGCGGATTTCAACGCGGCGGCTGCACCAGTCGGCGATCTTCGGGTCGTGCGTGACCACCACGAGTGCCACTCCGAATTTCTGGCACACGGCCACGATTTGCTGCATAACTTCGTGGCCGGTGGCCTGGTCCAGTGCCGCGGTCGGTTCGTCGGCAAACACGACGGATGGTGGCCCGGCCAAGGCACGCGCGATAGCCACGCGCTGCCCCTGACCGCCGGAGAGTTGCCCCGGGAACCGGTCCACATAGGCACCCAGACCCAGACGTGTGAGCATGTCCACCGCATCCTTGTGCGCTTGAGATCGCGACACCCCGCGCATGATCTGCGGCAGCGCGACGTTTTCGGTGGCGGTCAGTTCCGGCAGCAGCTGGCCGTCTTGGAAGATGAAGCCGAAGTGCTCGAGACGCAGGTGCGAGCGTTCGGCGTCGCTCATTGCGGCCACATCGCGGCCGTCGAAAAGCACCTCGCCCTGGTCGGGTACGAGCACGCCGGACATGCAGTGCAGCAGCGTCGATTTGCCGGAGCCCGAGGGTCCCATGATGGCCACGGATTCGCCGTCGCTCACCGTCAGACTGATGCCTTCAAGGACCCGCTGCTGGGGGAATGACTTTGTGATGTCTCTGAGTTCAAGCATGGTTTCTATTTCACAGGTGGTCGCGGCTAAGCACTATGGTCCTGACTCCCGAATATGGGTAGTGCTAGCTCTACCCCGCTACGCTTTCGGACATGCGGCGAAGAATAAACCACGAGCAGCGGGCAGCGGCAAAAATTCACCAGCTCACCGCATCGCGGCGCAAGATTGCGGAGGCCTACGAGGTGGAACGCCTGCGCATCGAGCGCGACCTGCACGACGGTGCGCAGCAGTACTTCGTGGCCGCGGCGATGAAACTTGGCGAGGCCAGGCTGGATGTCGATTCGCCGCTTCTCGACGACGCCGCCCGCGACCTCCACAACGGCCTCGACGCACTCAGGAGAACCGTGCGCGGTATCCACCCGCGGGAGTTGTCGGATCACGGACTCATCGCCGCAATCGAGACGGCCGCCGCCCAGTACGGCCCGCACGTCACGGTCCGTGCGCCGCACGAGCTGCCGCGTATCGACGGCTCCGTCACCGCCGCCGCCTACTTCTTCACCGCCGAAGCGCTCACCAACGCCGCGAAGCACGCACCCCAAGAACCTGTCAGCGTGCTCGTGACCTGTGACCACACCCTGAACATCTCCGTGACCGACCAGGGCGGCGGCAACGCGCGCATCACCCCCGGCGGTGGGCTCGACGGGATGCAGGAACGAGTCGCGGCGTTCGGCGGCGAGCTGGAACTCCACTCGCCCGACGGCGGGCCAACCACCGTCACCGCCCGTATTCCGTTGCTGTTGTTCCGGGGAGAAAGTGGGATTGCGCCATGAGAATTGTTATCGCGGACGACTCCGCACTGCTGCGGGAAGGCGTCGCCGGCCTACTCACCCGGCGCGGCCACGAGGTTGTGGCGCAGGTGGATAGTGCGGATCGGGTGCAGGGGGTCGTCGATACGCATGCGCCCGACCTGGTGATCACGGACGTGCGCATGCCGCCGAACATGCGCGACGACGGCCTGCAAGCAGCACTGGAGCTGCGCCACCGGGGCCCGGTCAACGTGCTGGTGTTGTCGCAGTACGTCGCGCCCGCCTACGCGCGGGAACTGTTCTCCGGCGGCGACGGCGGCACCGGCTACCTGCTGAAAGACCGCGTCGCCGAGGTGAAAGACTTCATCCAGGCGTGCGAAACCGTGGCGTCCGGCGGGGTGGTCATCGACCCGGACGTGGCGAGCACGCTCATGGCCGCGAGCTCGCGCTGGCTAACCACGCTCACGCCGCGCGAGATGGAAGTACTCGAGCACATGGCGGAGGGCCTGTCCAACGCGCAGATCGCCGAGAAGCTCTACCTCTCCGGCGCTGCGGTGGCGAAGCACGTTTCCAGCATCTTCTCCAAACTGGGGCTCACCCCCGACGAGGACAACCGTCGAGTACGCGCGATCCTGATGTACCTGGCAGAACGTGGAGTTGGGTAGCGTATGCGAAACTGTTACTTATGACTACCGCTTACCACCCCGACGAGCAGTCGGTTGGGCAAACCGCTGCCCGGACTGTCGCGGCCGGGCTCGCCGGCGGCGTGATCGCCCTGGCCGCCTGGTTCGTGCTGCACCAGATCTCGCTGCCGGCGTTTAACACGTCGATGGTGACCAGGTCTTTGGCCACCGCCGCGTCCTTCGTCTGCATCGGCGTCGGCGTCGTTTTGGCCGTGCTGTGGACCAAGGGCAAGAAGCCCTGGATCTCCGCGGCCGTGATGACGTTGGTGCCGGCGGGGCTGGTGGTGTCCTCCATCGGCATCCCGCTGGGCGCGACCCGGCTCTACCTGGACGGCATCCAGGTGGACCAGGGCTTCCGCACCCAGTTCCTGTCGCGCATGACGGAGAACCTCGGCCACGCCGACATGGCGTACAAGGGCCTGCCCACCTTCTACCCCATGGGTTGGTTCTGGTTGGGCGGGCGCACCGCAAACGTGCTGGGCATGCCGGGCTGGGAGGTGTACCAGCCGTTCGCGATCGCCACGTTGGCGGCGGCAGCGGCGATGCTCACCCCGGTGTGGCGCAGGCTCACCGGCTCGCTGCCGACCGCGCTCGCCATCGCCACCGTGACCACCGCGGTTGTGCTCACGGAGGTGCCGGAGGAGCCGTATGCGGCAGTGGTGGCCATGTTCGTGCCGGCGGCGGCCGTGATGTCGTACCGGGCGGTCAACGGCTCGTGGGCGTCCACCATCGCGCTGGCCGTCTACCTGGGCATTTCCGCCAGCTTCTACACCTTGTTCACCGCCATTGCCGCGCTGACCATGGTGGTGCTGGCCGTCATCCACACCTTCACCAAGCGCTCGGTCCAACCGCTGGTGCACCTGCTGGTCACCGGCCTGGGATCGCTCGCCATCGCCGCGATCTCCTGGGGGCCGTACGTCTGGCGCGTGGTCACTGGCGACGAGCCGCTGGAGTCCACCGCGAACCACTTCCTGCCCATCGAGGGCACGTACTTCCCGCTGCCGTTCCTGTCGTTCTCGCTGATCGGGCTGTTGTCCATGATCGGCTTGATCTACCTGATTTACAGGATCAAGGAGCCGGAGTTGGCGGCCCTTGGGGCGTCGATAGGCGTGTGCTACCTGTGGGCCCTGGCCTCGATGGCGGTCACCCTGCTGGGCACCTCCCTTTTGGGCTTCCGCCTCGAGGTGCTGATTGTGGCGCTGTTTGCCACCCTCGGCGTGATCGCGATCGCCGAGTTCGGGCTGAACAAGTACACCACTGCCGTCGCCGCGGTCCTGGCGGTGGGCGCGCTGCAGATGGTGCAGAACATCCCGGTGGAAAACGAGGACTACATCGACCAGGCCTACGCCGACACCGACGGCAACGGCGAGCGCGCGGACCGCTTCCCGCCGGACGCGGGCCGCTACTACCAGGAGATGGCCGACTTCATCGAGGAGCACGGCCACATGAAGAACGACGCGGTGATTTACACCGACGAGATCAACTTCATGGCTTTCCAGCCCTTCTACGCGTTCAACGCCTACACCAGCCACTACGCCAACCCGCTGGGCGAGTTCGAGCACCGCAACGACGAGCTGAAGCAGTGGGCGGAGCTCTCCTACGAGGACCCGGAGAAGTTCACCGAGGCGGTGGACAATTCGCAGTGGGAGCCGCCGGTCGCGTTCGTGTTCCGTGACAACGGCAAGGACGGGCTGAAGACCCACATCGCGCACGACATTTACCCGAGCCAGCCGAACGTGCGCTACGAGGGCTTGTTCTTCAACCCGGAGGCCTTCGAGCAGGACTGGGACCTCGAGCAGTTCGGCCCGTTCGCTGTGGCGGTGAGGAAGTAAGGTGTCCGCTGTGAAAAGAGTCCAGACCACCGCGACTGTCGCGGGTTTGATCGCGTTTGTCCTGCTGTTGCTCGTGCCGTTCCTGCCGGTCAAGCAGACGGAATCCTCCGTGTCGTGGCCGCAGAACGGGTCGGTGGCGTCCGTGAACGCGCCGCTGATTTCGCTCGCGCCGCAGCAGCTCGATGTCACCGTGCCGCTTTCGGCTATCGACGAGCTCCGCGAGGACCAGTCGTTGCTCCTTGGCACGCTGCCTGAGGGCTCCCCGAAGGCCAGCGACCGCGGCTTCTTTGTCACTTCCCCCGACGGCGGCCTGGTGGTCAGCTCCCTGAACGAGGTGCTGCTGCAGCTCACCCCGGCGCAGGTGAAGAAGCTGCCCGACGACGCGAAGCTCGAGGCCCACCTCGCGCACGACTTAACCACCGTGGAGATCCCGGGCACCGATTACGCCGAGGAGGACGACGAGGAGGATTACCGCCCGCAGCTCACCGGCATCTATACCGAGCTCAAGGATGAGCGAAAGCTTATCGACGCAGGCCTGTCCGCCCACGTCGACATCAACTCCCGCTTCACTTCCCAGCCGACACTGATCAAGACGCTGGCGATGGTGCTCGGCCTGATCAGCGCCCTGATCTCCCTGGCCGCGCTGCGGAAGCTAGATAGACCAGCCCCGCGTCTGCGCCGCCAGGGGCTCAAGCCTCTCGACGGCCTGGTGGCCGCCGTCCTCGGCTTCTGGCACGTCTTCGGCGCCAACACGTCCGACGACGGCTACCTGCTCACCATGGCCCGCGTGGCCGCCAACACGGACTACATGGCCAACTACTACCGCTGGTACGGCGTGCCGGAGGCCCCGTTCGGCTCCCCGTTCTACGACCTGCTCGCGCTGCTGTCGCAGGTGACCACGGCGTCGATGTGGATGCGCCTGCCCGCGCTGCTCGCGGGTCTGGGCACGTGGTGGCTGCTCTCGCGCGAGATCCTGCCGAAGCTCGGCCCCGCCATCGCTAACAGGCGGGTCGCCCACTGGACCGCCGCGCTGGTGTTCCTGGCGTTCTGGCTGCCGTACAACAACGGCACCCGCCCGGAGCCGATCATCGCGTTCGGCCTGATGGCCACGTGGGCGCTGTTCGAGCGCGCCATGGAAACCGACCGCCTGGTCCCCGCCGCGTGGGGCACCGTCGTGGCGGCGCTGACCCTGGCGTGCGGCCCGACCGGCCTCGCGGCTGTGGGCGTGTTCCTGATTTCTTTGCCCTGGGTGTTGGGCACCATTGGGCGTCGAGAGGCAAAGCTCGCTTCCATCGCGCCGTTTATGGGCGCCGGCATGGCTGTGATGGCGCCGGTGTTCAAGGACCAGACGCTGGCGAGCGTGCTGGAGGCGACCGCGGTGCGCTCCGAGGTGGGCCCGGCGATGCACTGGTTCGAGGAGTGGAGCCGCTACTCCGTGCTGTTCGAGCAGACCGTGGACGGCTCGCTGGCGCGCCGCTTCCCCATGTTCGTGCTCTTGCTATGCATCGGCCTGACCCTGTGGTGGTTCGCCCGCGGCGGCGAAAGGACCAAGACCGCGCAGCGCATGATGCTGATCATCGGCCTGTCCACCTTCTTCCTCATGTTCACGCCGACGAAGTGGACGCACCACTTCGGCATCTACGCGGGCCTCGGCGCGGCGATCGCGGCCTACGGCTCGGTGGTGCTCTCGCGGATCGCGCTGCAGTCCAAGCGCAACCGCTCCTTTGCCACGGCCGCGGTGCTGTTCCTGCTGGCCCTGACGCTGGCGGGCTGGAACGGCTGGTGGTACGTGTCCTCCTACGCGGTGCCGTGGTGGGACCGCACCCCGCAGCTGAAGGCCGTGGAGTTCAACACCATCGTCCTGGCCATCGCGCTCGTGGTGTTCGTGGTGGGCGTGGTGCAGTCCATGCGCCCGCCGAAGCCTGTGGACGCCTCACGCTGGGCCGGCGTCATGTCCGCCCCCATCGCCGTGGCGGCGGCGCTGATAGTGGCGCTGTCCTGCCTGACGTTTGTGAAATCTTTCGTCTCCCAGGCGCCGGACTACTCCGTGGGCATGGGCAACGTGCGCACCTTCGCGGGCGAGCGTTGCGCCCAGGGCGCGGACGTGCTGCTGGAGGAGGACACCAACGACGCATTCCTTTCGCCTATCGACGGCGTCCCGCTCGGCCGCTCCCTAGATTCCGGCGACAACTACGGGTTCCACCCGGACGGCGTGCCGGCCTTCATCGCGTCTGAAAACGCAGACACGTCTGATTCGAGCAACCAGCAGGTGCAGGACGACGACACCGCCGACGTGGACCCGGGCTCCGACGAGGCGCAGTCCACCTCGCGTGTGAACACGCAGGGCAACCGCCCGCGCTCCATGCGCGGCGTGAACGGCTCGACGGTGCGCCTGCCGTTCGGCCTGGACTACACCCGCGTGCCAGTACTGGGCACCTTCGAGGACGAGCCGACGCAGTCCGCCGAGCTGGAGACCTCCTGGTTCGACCTGCCTGAGGTTTCCGAGGAGCGCCCGCTGCTGGTGGCGTCCGTGGCCGGCCGCATCAAGCACCACGACATCAACGGCATCGAGCAGGAGGGCAGCGAGCTGGAGCTGCAGTACGGCCGCAAGACTTCTGGCGGCGTGCAGAAGCTCGGTGCTGTGGAGATGCTGGACCAGGGCCCGACCCCGCAGTGGCGCAACCTGCGCTACCCCATCGCTGACCTGCCCGAAGACGCAGACGTTGTGCGCCTGGTGGCCAAGGACACCTCCCTGGCGGAGAAGGACTGGGTGGCGGTGACCCCGCTGCGCAACCCGAAGCTGGTGGAGCTGAACACCATGTTCGACTCCGAAACCCCGGGGTTGTTGGACTGGACCGTGGCGTTCCAGTACCCCTGCCAGCGCCCCTTCTACCACCACGCGGGCGTGGACGAGATCCCGGAGTACCGCATCATGCCGGACGCCCCGGGCAAGGCGAAGCTGTCCGGCTTCATGGACTTCCTCGGCGGCGGCTCGCTCGCCCCGGTGGAGGCCGTGAACACCTCCTACGAGGTGCCGGGCTACCTCAAGGGCGACTGGCAGCGCGACTGGGGCTCCGTGGCCAAGTACCACCGCCGCACCAACTCCGCCGGCGAGGCGCCGGCGCTGGCGCAGGTGGACCTGGCCGAAACCACCAGGTGGGGCCTGTACACCCCCGGCCCGATGAAGGTGCGCGACCCGGAGGAATAGAAGGTACAATCCCCTCGCTATGAAACTGCCGAAAATCGCCGCCGCCGCTGCCCTGCTGTTGTCCCTGGTAGCCACCCCCGCCCAGGCCCAGGCTCAGCAGAGCTGCGCCGCGCATTACCTGGTCGCGGTGCCGGGCGGCGCCAACACGGCAGAGGGCATCCCGGACTATGTGCCGCACGGCGGCAACGTGTTCATGACCGGCATGCTCACCCGACTGGGCACCGGCGGGGAGATCCACCCGCTGTGGGTGTCCTACCCGTCCACCCCGTTCGCCACCACGGAGTACGAGAAGTCCAAGGCGGGCGGGCTCAAGCGCGCACGCGCCACCGTCAGAAAGCTGGCCAACGCCTGCCCGGACGCGAAGTTCAGCTTCACCGGCTACTCGCTGGGCGCGGACATCGCCGCCACCATCACCAGCGACATCGCCGCAGGCCGCGGCCCGATCGAGCCGGAGCGCGTCTCCGGCGTGGCGCTGTTTGCCAACCCGCACCAGGGCGGCAACGGCGCGGTGCTCTCCGCCGGTACGTCCCCGAACTCGCGCGGCTCGCTGGGCTCGCTGCCGGGCGGCTACGGCGTGCTCGGCCCGCGCGTGCTGGAGATCTGCCGCGTCGACGACCTGGTGTGCTCCATGCAGGAATCCCACCGCGGCCTGGTCGCCCCCGCCATGCGCACCAACCTGGCGGGCGGCCGAGTGCCGCTCGCCGAGTTCAACGTGCTGTTTCGCGCGATGGGTTTGAAGTCGCTGGGCATTTTCTCCGACATCGGCTCCCACGGCGGCTACACCCTGGCGCAGCAGCGCGAGGCCTCCAACTGGATCATCGAGCAGTCCCAAGCCCCCATCCAAATTCCCGTTCCGGCGGTAGAGTTGGGGCATGAATGACCTCTTTGAGCTTGTAAACGGCACGTGGGCGAAGACCCACGACATCCCCGCTGACCGCGGTATCGACGGCGCGTTCTACATGCTGCGCGACAAATCCGAAGAAGATGTCCGGGCGATCTTGGAAGACGGTGCCGGTTTGGGCGGCGCCCTGTTTAGGTCCTTCATGGACAACCCCGGCGACATCAGCTCCCTTGACCCGGACCTGGCCAAGATCGAGGTCGCGGACGTCGACGAGTTCGTGCGCGGCCTGGGCGAGCTGGAGCGCGTCGGCGTCGGCGGGCCGGTGAGCTACTGGGTGGAGAAGGACTCGCAGGGCGAGAACTCCGTCGCCTACATCTTCCAGTCCGGCCTGGGGCTGCCGGACGAGGCCTACTACCGCGACGAGGACCACGCGGAGACCCTCGCCGCCTACAAGGCGCACGTGGCGAAGATGCTCGGCTTCCTCGAGCCGAAGTACCTGCAGGGCCTGACTCCTGAGATCGCCGCCGAGCGCATCGTCAACCTGGAGACCCAGCTGGCGGCGAGCCACTGGGACGTGGTCAAGGCGCGCGACGCGGTGGCCACCTATAACCCCACCGACCTTGAGGAGTTGCCGCCTTTGGTGCGCACGCTTCTCGACGCCTCCGGTCTTTCCGGAAAGGTCGTCAACATGATGCCGTCGTTTACTGAGGACCTGGACGGCATGCTGCGCCGGGAAACACTGGCGGACTGGCAGCTGTGGGCCGCGTGGAACATCCTGCGCTCCCGCGCCGGCGTGCTCTCCGAGGAGATCGGCAAAGCCAACTTCGAGTTTTATGGAAAGCATCTCTCCGGCGCCACCGAGCAGCGCGACCGCTGGAAGCGTGGGGTGGGGCTCGCGGAGAGCCTGGTTGGCGAGGATATTGGGCGGAGCTACGTCGAGAAGCATTTCCCGCCCTCATCCAAGGAGAAGATGCTGGAGCTGGTGGAGTACCTGATTGCCGCTTACCGCTCCCGCATCCAGCAGCTGGAGTGGATGAGCGAGCCGACGAAGGAGCGCGCGCTGGAGAAGCTCGCGCAGTTCAACGCCAAGATCGGCTACCCGGAGAAGTGGCGCAGCTACGACGGTCTGGAGTTCGGCGAGGACCTGGTGGAGAATGTCCGCCGTGGCGCCGCGTTCGAGCACGACTACCAGCTGTCCAAGATTGGCAAGGCCTCTGACCGGCAAGAATGGGTGTCCTCCCCGCAGACCGTCAACGCGTTTTACAACCCGGTGGTCAACGACATCACCTTCCCCGCCGCGATCCTGCAGCCGCCGTTCTTCGATCCGGACGCTGACGCCGCCGAGAACTTCGGCGCAATCGGCGCGGTGATCGGGCACGAGATCGGCCACGGCTTCGACGACCAGGGCTCGCGTTACGACGGGCTGGGCAACCTGAACTCCTGGTGGACCGACGAGGACCGCGCCAACTTTGAGCAGCTGACCGCCAAGCTGGTCGGCCAGTTCAACGGCCTGGTGCCGTCGGTGCTGGAGGGCACGAAGACCAAGGGTGTCAACGGCGAGTTCACCCTCGGCGAGAACATCGGCGACCTGGGCGGCCTGGGCATCGCCGTGGTGGCATACAAGAAGTACCTGGAGGACAACGGCATCGACGACGAGCAGCCCCAGAAGTTCGGCGACCTGGATGGTGAGTACACCGGCTTCCAGCGCCTGTTCCTGGCGTGGGCGCGGGTGTGGCGCTCCAAGGCTCGCCCGGAGATGGCCTCGCAGCTGCTCGCCATCGACCCGCACGCGCCGAACGAGTTCCGCTGCAACGTCATCGCCGCGAACATCGCCGAGTTCTACGAGGCGTTCGAGGTGGAGCAGGGCTCCACGATGTGGATCGACCCCGAGGACAGGGTGACGATTTGGTAGAGCACATCAACGAGCAGGGCGACCCGAACTTCAACGTCGGCGGCGTCAAACGCGACATGCCGCCGGAGCTGCAGCTGGAGCAGCTGGCGTCCTACATGCACGCCACGTACGAGGACGGGCCGAACTACCTGGCCCTGCTGCCGGACCGCATCACGCACGCCGCGATGCTCATGCTCGGCACCGCCGTCGACCACGCCCTGCCAGCCACAAAGTGGGCCGACGGGGTCACGGTGGAGTCCCACGAGCTGGGCGTCGTGTTCCGCCCGTCTGAGCCGAACGGCAGGTGGGCAGTCTCGCTTTGGGACGGCCCCGCAAACGCCAAGGAGATGCTCTGGCGCCCGGACGTCGCCGCCGCCGCGGAGCTGTCCGGCACCACGATCTTGGACGTGGACTCAGTGGCAGATGCTGCTCAGGCAGTGACAGAAACCGGCGCCGAGGTGGTGTGGGCGCTTGGGGATGTTTCGCTGCCGTCAGCTCCCCGCTACATCGTCACCTTCCCCACCACTCAGCCCTCAGTGGACGGGTTGATCCAGTTCAGGGCCGGCTCCGGCCTCGAGGGCACCGAGTACCACGCCGACGGGTTCATCTCCACGCCGGCGGAGATCCGCCGCCGGGTCAAGGACGCCGCCGACGCCCTCTAGCCCAGCACGGAGTCGGCTTCGTCGACCTCGTCGAAGGTGGGGTCGTCAACCTCGGAGAGGAAGAACTGGGCGCCGTTGGCGTCGTGCACGCCGGCAGTCCCATTTTCAGGCCCGAACTCGACCCCGCCGCCGAGGTTTTCCACCTGTGTGCAGGCCGCGTCCACGTCGCGCACGCCGAAGTAGCTGAACCACTGGGCGTGCTCGCCGACGTACATGCCCAAAAACGGCGCGCCGTCCTCCACCGCGATGAAGTAGCCGTCTTCCTCGCGGATCTCCCAGTCGAAGAGTTCTCCGTAGAAGTCGATGGCGTCCATGCTCGGCGCGGAGTACTCGTACCACACCGGCACACCCGGCTCACCTGCGGCGAGGAAGCGCTCCTCCGGATCCTTCAGCCCGAACAGGCCGCCGGCCGGGTCCTGGCACAGGGTCACGGTCTCGTCCGAGCTGAGCACCTTGCCGCCCAGCTTCTCCACGTTCTCCGGGCTGCCGATGAACGACGTCACCCACATGTCCATCTGCGCCGGCACGATGCCGGCCACCGGCAGGCCCTCCTTGCGGGCAGTGCCGTCCACGATCTCCCAGCCCAGAAGCTGGGAGTAGAAGTGGGTGGACTTGAGCTGGTTCTGGGTGACCAGGTCCTGCCAGAACGGCATGCCTTCCCTGCCTTCGAATGCGGGCATTACAGGTTCCTCCACTTCTCGGGGTCGAAGTCGTCGTTGGCGGTGCGTTCGTCGAAGTAGTCGCCGTCGTCGCCGTCGACTACTACCGTGGCTGAATCTGCGCCAAGGCCGACGGTATCGCCGTCGATAAGCGAGTGCCCCCGCGAGGTGACCACCGCGTTGTTGACGGTGACCTCGCCGGAGCTGATGGCCTCCTTGGCGTGGCCGCCGGATTCGGCGAGGTTGGCCAGTTTGAGAAATTGTCCGAGTTTGATCGTGTCGCCGGAAATGGGCACGTCGATATGCATAGCGGTTAGTCTAAGGCATGCGAAGAATCTGGGCGTTTACCCTGCCCCTCCTGCTTGTTGGCTGTGTACAGGAAGTCGAGGTCGTTGAAGAAGAGTCCACCGTGACCATCCGCTCCATCGGCGACATCCTGGTCCACTCCGACGTGTACACCACCGCGCGCACGGACACCGGCTTCGACTTCTCGCGCATGTTCGAGCCGGTCAGCGAATACATGCAGGACGCGGACATCACCACCGCCAACATGGAGGTCCCGGTCGCCGGCGAGGAGTTCGGGCTGTCCGGGTATCCCCAATTCAACGCCCCGCCCGAGATCATCGATGCACTCGCCGGAGCAGGCGTGGACATCGTCAACAACGCTACGAACCACTCGATGGACAGGGGTGACGGGGGCGTGGTGGCGTCGACAGGCAACATGCGCGAGCGCGGCATGCTGTATACCGGCAGTTACGCCTCTGAGCAGGACAAATCCGTCCCCCGCATCATCGAGGCCAACGGCATCACCGTCGGCTTCCTCGGCTTCACTTACGGCACCAACGGCCTGCCGGTTGAGCAGGAGCATTTTGCATCGCTTATCGACGACACCCTGGCCGCCCAAGTCGCCGCCCTCGATTCACAGGTCGACGTCGCGGTGGTGATGCTGCACATGGGCGACGAATATGCGCCCCTGCCCAATGAGTTCCAGGAGGAGACTGCCGCGACTGCTTTGGACGCCGGCGCTGACCTGGTGCTCGGCGGGCACCCGCACGTGGTGGAGCCGTTTGCCGGGCCCGTCTGGTACTCCCACGGCAACTTCCTGCACGGCCAGTGGGAGGAGCCGACCAAGGTCGGCGGAATCGGCGAGTTCACGTTTAGCGGCGCCCGGTTCATGCCCACCTACACCGTCGGCCCGCCGATCAGCTACGACCACCACGTCATCCCGCTCGTGGAGGCCGCCGACTACCTGGATGTTCATAAATGGATGGCGGACCTGCGCGAACGCCTCAACGTCGAGGTCGTGGACTACCTCTAGCGTTCCGCCTGGTCCACCGGCATGATGCTCATCGTGTCGATGTTCACGTGCGCCGGCAGGCTTGCCACCCACCGCACCGCTTCGGCGATGTCGTCCGCGGTGAGGTTCTGTTTGCCCTCGTAGACCTTGCTCGCGCGCTCCTCATCGCCTTTGAATCTGTTCAGTGAGAAGTCCGTCTTCACCCGGCCCGGGTCGATCTCGCACACGCGGATGTTGTTCTCCGCCTCCTCGCGCCGAAACGCCCTGGTCACGCCGCGGAGCCCGTGCTTTGCCGCGTTGTAGCCGGAGCCGCCCTTGTACGCGTCCGTGCCAGCGACCGAACCGATGTTGACCACCAGGCCTTTCGACGCCTTGAGCTGCGTGTACAGCGCGCGGGTGACGCGCATCGTGCCCATCACGTTGGTCTGGAACATCCATTCCCAGTCCGCGTCGTCCGCGTCGCGCAGAAAGTCCAGCTCCTTCGCGCCGCCGGCGTTGTTGACCAGCAGGTCCACGCGTTCAAGAGCCGCAAGCTTCTCGACGCTCTCCCGGTCCACCACGTCCAACTCCATCGCCACCCCACCGATTTCGTCCGCGATTTGCTGACACTTCTCCAGGCGCCGCGCCGCCACCACGACCTTCCAGCCGTCCTTGGCCAGCGCCCTGCAGGTAGCCTCCCCGATGCCTGCCGATCCGCCAGTGACTACTGCTACCTTCTGCTCGCTCATGAGCCGAAGTGTAGGCCCTCCCACAGCATCCAGATGGCTAATGCGATGAAGATGCTGCCCGTGATGACGTCGATAAGCTTGCTGTACTTGGCGATCAGCTGCGACATCGCTTGGACTGCCAGCGCAAAGCCCACGAACCAGATGGTGCCGGTGACGACCATGACCGGTGCTGCGACCCACCCGAGGTGCGCGAACTGGGCGAAGATGGCGCCGAAGAAGAGGATCGCCTTCGGGTTGGACAGGTTGGTGAGCAGGCCCGTGAGCAGCGGCCTTGGCACCTGTTGCGTGGCGGGGATTTCCGGGTCGGAGGCGCGGATGGCGCCGATGCCCATCCACAGCAGGTAGGCGCCGCCCACGATCTGCAGCACTGACAGGACCTGCGGAAACGCCTGGATCAGCGCGCTTAACCCCGCCAGGGACGCCACAATCCAGATGGTGTTGCCGAGCATGATGCCTAGCGCGCACATCACGCCGGCTCTACGGTCCTTTGACCCCACGCGGATGATCTGCACGAGGTCCGGGCCGGGGCTCGCGATCGCCGCCAGCCACACGCCGAGTAGCGCAATCATGTCGCCTCCATTTGCCGCATGGTGATGTTCAGCCGGCCTTCGAGCAGGTCGGACGTGCCTCTTCTTGCGCCGAGCACGCCGTGTTTCGCCCTCCTGGCTGGACCGCCAAAGACTACCACGTCGCCGGACAGCAGCAGCGTATCGCGCCCTGCAATGCGGAAGATCGTGTCCTGGCCGAATGACAGGCTGACCACCGCGTTTTCGGAATCTTCCTCCGCGTCCACGTGCTGCCCCATGCCCTTACCCGGCGGGTAGAAGTTCACCAGCGCCGTCTCGATCCTCGGGGTCGGACCGACAAGCGGGTCTATTTCCCGCGCCTTCGCCATGACGTTATCCGCGATGACCTGGAAGTTCTCCGGGATCTGCGGCACCGGGTGGCCGTCGACCTCCCTGACCATGCGGTATGGGTTCGTTGCCCAGAACCAGCCCAGCGAGAGCAGCCAGGCATCCATTTGGCCGTGGCCGACCTTTGGTCGTCGCATAGCAACAGGCGTCCCTGCCGCCTTCCTGACCAGCTCGCGCGCTTGGTTGACCAGTTCCTCCTGCTCGGCCGGCGTGAAAAAGGCAGGCAAATGGACCGCACCAGGGATGATGCGGGCGGGCGGCCGCGGAATGACGAGCACGGGAATAATGTAGCGCATCCGGGCGACGCGTTCGAATGGGTGAGTGTTTTTTGTTTTCTTTTTCCTGGCACACCCCTTGACAGTCGTTCGTGTGTTCTATATTGTGGAGCGTACCACGACGAGAGGGGCGACAGTGAGAACCGCCACCACAGCACCGAAAAAATTCCGTAACCAGCGAGAACACGACCCGGATAGCGAATGCGCCCAGGCCATCCGGGACACGTATTGGACCATGTTTGGGCACTACTCGTACCCCGGTTTCGACGTCGATGATTTCGACGCCACGGTGACCCAACTGCAGCTCGCCACCGGCTGGAACAAGGGGTTTGTCAAGAACGCGATCCTCGGGCACGCCGCGCTGCAGGACCTCCCGCGCCTGCGCGAGCTACAGCAGGAAACGCGCGTGATGGACGTGGGGCACCTGACCGCGGTCTACACCGCGATCGAGGAGCTCGGGGAGGATGTGGACGAGGAAGCACTCATGCTTATCGACGGCATCTTGGTGAACACGTTCACCCCCACCCGCCACGACCAGGCTGTTCCCCAGCGCAAAACCGTCACAGACCGCATTCGTGCCGCGATCAAGCGCACGGACAAAAGCCGCGCCTACGACAAGCGGAAGCGCGAAGACCGCGAACAGGACGACGCGGAGACGTTCGGCGTCCACGAGTACCGCGACCGGGCGATCGTGCAGCTGGACACCAATTCCCTGGACGGCCGGAGGATCCAGGCGAACGTCGCCGAAGTCGCGCGCGAGCTCGGCATCAGCACGGCCGACGCGGCAATCAAGCTGCTGTCCGGCGAGGCGATCGGCATCGAGGTGACTCCGGTGCTGAACATCTACGCCCCGAAGAACCGCGCGATCAGCGGCCCAGTCTACCTCCCCGGCAGCGGTTGGACGACGCCGGAGGCCACCTCCGCGTTCGAAGACTGGTTGGCAAAAACGTTCCCCGTCACGCGCGATCTGGAGAAAGAGGGCGAAAAGGTGCTGCAGGGCTACGGCCCCGGCGAGGGCATGCGCCACGCCGTGTACGCCCGCAACCGCACCTGCATCTACCCGGAGTGCAACCGTCCCGCCGAGCAGTGCCAGCTGGACCACCGCATCCCCTACGAGGAGGGCGGCCGCACCGAGGTGGACAACCTGTTCCCCCTGTGCCAGCACCACCACAACATGAAGACCGACCGCCGGATTTTCTACATCCCCGACCCCTACTCCGGCGACATCATCTGGCTGTTCGCCGACGGCACCTATGTCGTCACCGCCGAAGAGGGCCTGTTGCGCGACCAGATCACACCGTTTAACCCGCGGTGGCAGTCCAGCATGTCCGCCGTGCGCAAAAACCGGGCGCGCGCAGCGGAGTTTTTCGCCAAAGGCCACACAATCCTGGACAACTTCGACCAGGACTTGGACCTCGAACAGGCCACCGCTGCGATCAAGGACCTGGAACAGGAATACGGCATGAAATTCGGGTTCACCCCAGAGATGCCGTACGTGGAACCCTTGCCCGAAGAACCGGTTGACGCCCCATTCCCCGACCCGGAAGAGGAGGAGCACTACCGCAGGTAGAACCTATCCACCACCTCGTACTTCGGGCCGCCACTTCGGCCCCTGCCCAGGTGCGATTCCAGCAGCAGCACTTCATCGGCCGCGAACTCGGGGCCGGTGTAGATGGCGAGGGCGTGGGCGTGGTCGTCGAGAAGCCATGGATCCCTGGTTCTTGTTCCGGTCCGCGCGACGGTCAGGTGCGCGCGCTGGCGGCGGCGCATGTCCGGGTCAAGCTGGCAGTCCGCCATCAGGTCTTTCAGCGGTGCCTTGTCGCCGCCGACGCCGATCCACATGGTGCGCCGATCAAAACACCCGGCTCCTCGGAGGTGCAACCTCAGGGGCCGGGTGAAGGCGGTGGCTTGGGCCAGGTGGTCGGTGACCGCGGCGGCGTCGTTGGGCTGCGACCCGTAGAAGGCGACCGTGATGTGCCAGTTGTCGGGGTCGGCCCAGCGCACTTCTGTGCCCGAGAAGTCGCGGATGGGCCGCAGGGCGGTGATGAGGTGTTCGCGAACATCGGCCGGAGGGACGATCGCTGCGAAGAGGCGTCTCATGGCCCACACGCTACCCTTAATTGCCATGTTTGACCTCGCGAAAATCGGACGGGATTTGCCCGTGTCGCGCGTCATCGACCAGTTGCCGGACAAAGGCCCGCTGGTGGTGGAGGCGCCGCCCGGCACGGGCAAGACCACGCTGGTGCCGCCGGCGATCGCGAACAAGGTGGGAAAAACGCTGGTCACGGCCCCCAGGAGGGTGGCGGTGCGGTCGGCGGCGCACAGGCTTGCGCAGCTCAGCGACAGCGCCAAGGTCGGCTACAGCATCCGCGGCGAGCACAAGGACGGCGAACTGGTTGAATTTGTCACGCCGGGTGTGCTGCTGAACCGCTTGCTCAAGGACCCGGGACTCGAGGGCGTCAACGCGGTGGTCATCGACGAGGTGCATGAGCGCCAGCTGGACACTGACCTGGTGCTGGCGATGTGCATGGAGGTCGCCCTGTTGCGCGATGACCTGTACCTCACCGCCATGTCTGCCACCCTCGACGCTAAGAAGTTCGCGGACCACATGGGCGCGCAGATCCTGTCGACGGAGGCGGTGACGCACCCGCTGGACATCCAGTACGCGCCTCACGCGGAAAGGATCCAGGGGACGAGGGAGTTTTATCGTCACGTCGCGGCGCAGACCACAAGCGAGCACCGGACGCTCGTGTTCGTGCCCGGGGTGCGCGAGGTGGATCTGGTGTGCGGGTTCCTGGATGACGCGAGACCGCTCCACGGCCGCCAGACCAGCAAGGAGCAGGACGAAGCCTTGAGGGGCGACAACCGGGTGGTGGTGGCGACGTCGGTGGCGGAGTCGTCGATAACTGTGCCGGGTGTGCGCAAGGTGGTGGACGCCGGGTTGTCCAGGGTGCCCAAGCGCGACAACAGGGGCATGACGGGCCTGGTCACGGTCTCGGAGGCGAAAACCAGCGCCGACCAGCGGGCGGGCCGCGCGGGCCGCGAGGGCCCCGGCGAGGTCGTGCGCGTCTTCACCCGTGACGAGTACGCGAAAATGCAGCCGGACATCACCCCGGAAATCCTCACCGCGGACCTCACCGGCGCGCTTTTAACCATGAAGGCGTGGGGGTCGCCGGACTTACCGCTTATCGACGAACCAAAGGACCTCACCGAAGCCGAAACCAACCTCGAACAGCTCGGGGCCACCGAGAACGGCACGATCACGGACTTCGGCAAGAAACTGGCGAGCCTGCCCCTGGACCCAAGACTCGGCGCGGCGCTTTTGGAGTGGGGAGCCCAGGCGGCGCCGATCGTCGCGAGGCTTGCGGGCGAAGCTGACGCCAAAAGGCTGCGCAGGCTGGTGGAAGACAAGGGCCCGGTGGACCCGGGCGAGGTGATCGCGTCTGCTTTCCCGCAGTGGATAGCCAAGAAGGTGGGCGAGGAATACCAGCTGGCGTCCGGAACAAGGGCGAAGTTCAACTCGAACGCCGAGTGGATCGCGGCCGCGGAGGTGCAACGGATGCACAACGGGGCGGTCATCCGCGAGGCGGAGCCGATCGCGTTCCCGGAGCACCGCGTGGTGGAGGAAAAGGTGGCCTACCTGGAGGACGGCAAGGTCAGGGGCAGGAAGGTGGCCAGGATCGGCGCGATCGAGCTGAGCTCCACGCCGGTGAAGCTCACGCCGGACGAGGCGGCGGAGGCGCTGACAGACGTGGACTTTTCCAGCTTCCCGCTGACCAAGGAGGAGCAGCACTTGAAGGAGCGGATCGATTTCCTGCACGAGACTCTGGGTTGGCCGGATGTCAGCCAGGGCGATTATTCGCCGGAGGTGCGTGGGGTGGCCGAAGGTGCGTCGATAGGCAGTTGCGACATGAGGCAGGCGATGCTGCGCCAACTGGATTGGCGGCAGGTGGCGGAGCTGGATGCGGCGGCGCCGAAGGAGTACCAGTACGACAGTGGCAGGCCAGTGAAGCGCGTGAAGCTGCAGCACATGTTTGGCAAAAAGGGGCAGACGGTCTCGGGCGTGAAGGTGCTGTACCACCTGCTCTCCCCCGCGGGGAGGCCGCTGGCGGTGACGGACGACCTGGACAGCTTTTGGGAGGGGCCGTACCAGCAGGTGCGCAAGGAAATGCGGGGGCGCTACCCCAAGCACGCGTGGCCCGAGGACCCTACTGGCACTGGGAAATGATGGCGCCGGCACCGGCGAGGCCCGCGGCGGCGAGGATGCCGGCGATGCCCATGTCCACGTCCTTGGAGTTGAGGTCGCGCAGCTTCACGTCCAGCAGGAACGGCATGTTGTCCACCTGCAGCTGCAGGTGGTTCTGGCGCGCCACGAACGGGATGCTCATCTGGGACGCGAACCCGAGCGGCAGCAGCACCAGCAGCGGCAGGCCAACGCCGAGGGCGGTGGCGGAGCAGCGGTGGGAGACCTCCGGGGCGTACTGGACAAACGCGTCGATGACGGCGCCTTCCTGGGACGCCTCATCCTCGGTCTCAGTTCCCACGGTGACGTGGACGGGGAAGACCTGGGTGGTCTCGTCCGAAAACGTCGCGGTCACCGGCCACTCGTACACACCGGGGGTAATGTCCTCCCCCGGTTCGAGGCGGATGGTGCCGTCTGGTGTGATCATCGCCCAGCCAGGCATGGAGTCCGCCTCGTACCACGCCGCGCCGCGCGGCAGCGGGGGTTCGACGGTGGCGGTCAGCCCCGGAACCACGATGGTGGGCTCGTACCCATCCTCGGCCTGAGCTGGGGAAACGGACGCGCAGGCGAGCGCGATCGCGCTCGTGAGTGCAATAAGTTTGGTGCGCATTTCTACGGTTCCCTCAGTTGTAGATGTTTATATGGCTTTGAATAATGAATGATTGTAGTAGACAACTCCTGATGTAGTGTTACTCGCCATGTCAAAGCGCACTGTCTCCGTGTGGACCTTGGTCTCACTCATTATCGGATCCACCATCGGGTCCGGCATTTTCGCGCTGCCCCAAAACATCGGATCTGTGGCCAGCCCGGGCGCCATGCTCACCGGCTGGGCCATCGCGGGCGTGGGAATGCTCTCCGTCGCCTTCGTCTTCCAAATCCTGGCGGTGAGGAAACCGCATCTTGATTCCGGCGTCTACTCCTACGTCCGGGCGGGGCTGGGCGACTTCATCGGGTTTACCTCCGGCATGGGCTACTGGCTCGGCTCGGTGATGGCCCAGGTGGGGTACGCCACACTGTTCTTCAACACCCTCGGCTACTACTTCCCGGCCTTTTCCAACCGCTGGGTGCTAGCCATTGCTGTGTCCGCGATGAGCTGGCTGATCTTCTTCGGCCTGACGCGGGGCCTGAGGCAGGCGGCGGTGATGAACGCGGTCACGACCGTGGCAAAACTGCTGCCCATCCTCGCGTTCATTGTGTTGGTGGCGTTCCTCGGCTTCTCCTGGGACCGCTTCACCATGGATTTCTGGGGTTCGCACATCCCCTTCACGGACCAGCTCAAGGGCATCATGCTCTACACCGTCTGGGTGTTCATCGGCATCGAGGGCGCCTCGGTGTACTCGAAGCAGGCGCGAGTGCGTAGCGACGTGGGCAAGGCCACGATCATCGGCTTCCTTTCTGTTTTGGGCCTGCTGGTGGCGGTGTCCACCCTGTCCTACGGCGTGCTCAGTCAGGAGGAGCTGGCGGCGCTGCCGGACAACTCCATGGGCGCGGTGCTGGAGCAGGTTGTGGGTCCGTGGGGCGGCGTGCTGATCTCCGTCGGCCTGTGCTTGTCTGTTTTGGGTGCGTACGTCTCGTGGCAGATGCTGTGCGCCGAGCCGATCGTGCTGATGGCGCAGGACGGGCTGCTGCCGCACTCCATGGGCAGCCACAACGAAAACGGTTCCCCAGTGCGCGCGCAGCTTCTATCGACGCTGGCGATCCAGTTCTTCGTGGTGGTGTTCTTCCTCTCCTCCGCGTCCTACAACGCCATGGTGCAGCTGGCCACCATCATGTACCTGCTGCCCTACATCTTCTCCTCCATCTACCTGGTGCTGCTGGCAATCAGGGGCAAGGGCCTGACCCACCCGCACGCCGGCACGCGTTTCGACGACTCCGGGCCCAAAGTTTCCCGCCGCGACAACCGAAAGCACCTCTTCGTGGGCCTGATCGCCTCCGTGTACTCGCTGTGGCTGATCTACGCCGCGGACCCGGTGTACGTGCTGCTCGGCGCCCTTGCCGTGGTGCCGGGCCTGGTGCCCTACATCTGGACGCGCCGCAAGCACGGCGACAAGCTCTTCAACGCCTTCGAGTGGGTCGTGGTGACGGTGGTGCTGGTCGCGGCGGTGATTGCCATCTTTGGGTTGCTCAACGGGTCTCTAACTTTGGAGTAACTCCCAGCCCAACTTCGCACATAGCGTGACGACGAGCCCAAGGAGCGCCACGCGCACCAGCGTCGACCCACCCTTGAGCACCGTCCGCGCACCCAACTGCGCACCTACGACGTTGGCGACTGCGAGCGCGAGCGCGAGCTTCCAGTTGATGAAGCCGCCGAGCCCGAACACGAACAGCGCGCCTAAGTTCGTGGTGGTGTTGACCACCTTCGCCATCGCCGCCGAACGCACGAACCCCTGGGTGAACACTGCGGTGAACGCCATGATGAGGAACATGCCGGTGCCGGGGCCGAACACGCCGTCGTAGCCGCCGATCAGGGCAACAACAAGCGCGGCGAGCGCGAGGCGATTGCCGGAAAACACCCCGGCGCCTTCCTGCCCAAACTTCGGGTTCAGCGCCACGAAGATGCCAACTCCGACGAGCAGGATGAGGATGATGGGGGTGGCCACGGAGTCGTCGATAAGCGAGACCGCCCTGGCGCCGAGCGCTGCCGCGACCCCCGCGATGAACGCGTAGACCCACGTGATGCGCGGCACCCCGACGCGGCGCACGAGGGTGGCGGCGGCGGACGCGGTGCCCGAAATCGCCGCGACCTTGTTCGTCGCCAGCACGGACGCCGCCGGCATCGACGTGGCCGACATCAGCACCGGGATGAGCACGAGCCCGCCGCCGCCGATCACCGCGTCGATCCAGCCGGCGAACGCGGACGCGGCGAGGAGGAAAACGATCACGGGACTACTATGCCCCACATGAACCGTTGGCTTGTCGCTGCACCTCTCTCGGTGGCGCTCGGGCTGTTGTTTTCTTTTCTGGGGGTTCCGGCGGCGTGGATCCTGGCCGGGATTCTGGGGGCCGGGTCGGTGGCGCTGGTGACGGAGGAAGACCTGCCCGTCAACGAGCACCTGTTCACCTTCGCCCGCGGCACCGTCGGCGTGTTTGCGGCGTTACCGCTGGTGGGGATGAACCCACTGCCCTACCTGCTGCCGGGTGTGGTGGCGGGCGCGGTGGTGATCGGCATGGGGTTTGTCGGCGGCTTGGTTTTGGCCAACCACGGCGTTTCACGGGAAACGGGCGTGCTGTCGCTGTTGCCCGGCGGGGCGTCGCTGATGCCGGCGATCGCGCGCGACGTGGGCGCGGACATCCGCTACGTCAGCCTCAGCCAGTACCTGCGGCTGCTCATCGTGTCGTTGACGTTGCCGCTGGTGGCGTCGCAGTTTACTTCAGTGACCCGCACTGAGTTGGAGCCCTACTGGTGGATGTGGCTGCTGGTCCCGGCGCTGATCGTCGCCGGGGTGTTCGCGGGCAAGCTGTTGAAGTTCCCCAACCCGTCGGTCTTTGGCCCGATGGCGCTGACGGTGCTGGTGGGCGCGCTGGTGGACGTGACCATCGTGCCGCCGCCGCTGCTGTCCACCGTGGGCTTTTTGGCCATCGGGTGGATGTGCGGCGGCGGGCTGAATGTGCCCGCGCTGCGACGGTTCTCCCGCCTGCTGCCCGCCACGCTGGCCTACATCGCCGGGCTGATGCTCGCGTGCGCCGGCATGGGGTGGCTCATGGCCAAATGGCTGGGCTTGAGCTTCTACGAGGGCTACCTGGCCACCAGCCCCGGCGCGCTGGAGACCGTGCTGGTGCTGGCTACCAGCCCGGCCGTGGTGGCGCTGCAGGTGATCCGGCTGATCATGGTGATCCTGTTCGCCGGGTGGCTGCCCAGAATCCTCAAGCGCCTCTAGTGGTGCAGCACCTCGTTGGTGAGCATGTCCATAGGCATGGAGCCGAGCTTGAGCGCCTTGACGTGGAACTCGTGCTCGCTCATTCCCTGGGCGAGCGCCTGGCGGCGCAGGTCGACCCAGTCCTTGTAGCCCAGGGCGTACGACGGCGCCTGGCCCGGCCAGCCCATGTAGCGGTCCAGCTCGAAGGCGAGGTTCGCCTCTGGCATGGCGGTGTTGTCGCGCAGGAAGGCCTTGGCGTATTGGGCGTCCCAGGTGCCGGTGCCCTCCGGGGTGGTCTTGCCCAGGTGGACGCCGATGTCCACCATCACGCGGGCGAGGCGGAGACGTCGTGAGTCGAGCAGGCCCATACGGTAGCCGGGATCTTCGAAGAAGCCGTGGTCCTCCATGAGGTGCTCGGCGTAGAGCGCCCAGCCCTCGCCGTGGGCGGAGTTCCAGCACACGGATCGGCGCCACAGGTTCAGCTCGCTGCGGTTGAGCAGGGCGTAGCCGTGCTGCAGGTGGTGGCCGGGGATGCCCTCGTGGAAGACGGTGGACAGCTCCTGCCAGGTGTGGAACGTCTCCTGGCCCTCCGGCACGGACCACCACATGGTGCCGGGGCGGATCATGTCGTCGCTGGGCGGGGTGTAGAAGATGCCGCCGGAGCCGGCGCGGTCGATGTCGCACTCCACTTTGTGCAGGCCGTCCGGCACGTGGAACGCGTCGGCGGCCTTGTCGTTGATGCCGGACATCCACTCGATCAGCGCGTCGGTGCCGTGGAGGATGTAGCGCTCGTCCTGGTTCAGGTTGCGGTAGGCGCCCGCCACGGAGACGTCGCCGTAGAGCTCGTGCGCGATGGCGCGCTGCTCCTCGACGGTCGTGGCCAGTTCCTCCTGCGCCCACTCGTAGCTGGCGTCCAAGTCCACCTCGCGGCCGTGGAAGAACTCCGCGAACAGCTGGTAGCGCTCGCGGCCCACGCCGTCGTTGTGGGAGGCCTGCGGCGACAGCTCGGTGGACAGCCAGTCCGCCATCTGCAAAAACGCCTCCTTGGCGTGCCCCACCACGTGCGAATCGGGCGACAGCCCCAGGTGGTCCAGCTGGGATTCGGTGTCGCCCAACAGCTCGCACTGGTTGATCACCGCGTCGATCTGGCGGTGGGAAGCAACATCGCCTGTCGACGCCGCCTCGCTCAGCGACTCCCGGTAGCCCGCCAACGCACTCGGGATGCGGGACATGCGCGAGGCGATGTTGTCGAAGTCCTCTTCGGTCACCTTCGGCATCAGGGCGAAGGAGTCGCGGATGGTCTGCACCGGCGAATCGATGTTGTTCAGCCGGCACAGAAGCTCGCCGCGGTGGTGGAACTCCAGCTCCGCGCTCATGCGGTCGCGCAGGATCGCGGCGGTGAGGTTGTCCACGTCGTCGAAGTCGTCCTCGTCGTCGGAGGCGTCCGTGGAGTCGTTGAGCGCGTCCACGTCAGCGACCAGGTCGCGCATCCTGTCCGCCAGGCGCCCCCAGTAGTCCGGGGAAAAGTCCTGCAGCTCCCCGTCGTGGCCGTCAATGCCGATTTGGGTGGCCAGGGTGGGGCTGATCTCCGCGAGGTCGTAGACGAAATCCTCACAGGTAGCGTCCAAAAGGGACGGCTCGCGCCAGCGTTCGTTGGTCATGCCGAACGATTGTATCCGACCTGGCCAAATGGACAATTCTATCAAGGGCCAGGTAAATATATTCATATGATCTTCTCGCGTCCACGCACACCGGCAGCCAAGTGTCTGCACCTGATACGGCTGCAAGAAACGACGTCGAGAAGCGATCTTGTGAAGGCAACCGGGCTGTCCCAACCCACCGTCACCCGCGCCATTTCCGCGCTGGTGGACGCCGGCTACGTCACAGAGCGCAACGACCTGACGCAGTCCAAGGGGCGCGGGCGGCCCACCATCCCGCTAGAACTGGCGGACATGCCCGGCGTGCACGCGGGCGTCGCGGTGGGCACCGAATCCACCTACGTGGCGCTGTTCGACCTGAAGGGCCGTACGCTACTGTGCCGCGACATGGACATCACCGTGAAAAAGGTCAGCGAGGACGACTTCATCCAGTCCATGATGGCGGAGCTGAACCAGATGACCACCAAGCTGGAGCGCCCCATCCGCACCGTGGGTGTGACCACCTCCGGCACGGTGCGCGAGGGCGGCAAAGTCTTCGCGCCGAACCTGGGGTGGGACGGCGTGGACATCGGCGACCAGCTGCGCGAGCAGTTCTCTGTGCCGGTGGAGGTCTCCTCCATCTCCAGCGCGATCGTGGGCTCGGAGATGCAGTCCGCCGCCTCGCTGAACAACCCGTCGGTGATGGCGCTGTTTGCCGACGACTCCATCGCCTGCGCCATCTCCCACCCGGACGGGGTGGAGCCGATCGAGGTGGAGCAGGGCGAGCTGACCACCCAGGGCCTGATCAACGCCATCGGCGTGGAGAATATCCGCACGCTCAAGGACGCGGTGACCGATTCGCGTGAGGACACCCGCTACGCGCTGGACCGCCGCGCCCGCGGCTTGGGTGCGTTGGTGGCGGGGCTGTGCAGTAACTACTCCCCAGCCACGGTGGTGGTGGCGGGCAGCGCGTTCATCGACGATCCGCTGGCCTCCGCCCCGTTCGCCCGCACCGTGCGCTCGGAGGCGAACTGCAGCCCGGAGCTGCGCCTGATCCCCACCCACCGCGAGGTGGTGCGCGACATCGCCCGCGCCGTGGCCCTGGACCACGTGCTGCGCGAGCCTCTCCAGGTGGCGGGGTCGTAGATGAAGCGCGCCGCTTGGGCTTGTGTGCTGCTCCTGGCCGGTTGCGCCGCCCAGGAGGAGGCCGAGCCGTTGCACACCGAGGTGACCACCCAGCCCGCGCCCGACCCCTTCGAGGGTCTGGACGAGGCGGTGGCCGCCATCGAGGAGGAAACGGGCACTGAGGTGGGCGTCGCGCTTTTCGACGGCTCCGAGATGACGCAATCCGGCTCCCTCTACGCGCTGCCGGCCTGGTCCACCATCAAGATCCCCATCGCCCGCGCGGCGGTGGAGCACTGCGACTACGGCGCGGACTACGTCGAGGAGCTGACCGAAGCCTCCATCGAGTGGTCCGACAACGACTCCGCCCGCGCCCTGTGGGACTGCATGGGCAGCGACGAAAAGGCCGGGGAAATGGTCCGCGAGGAGATTGCCAAGTCCGGCTCCCAGGTGAAGGTGGAAGGAGCCTTCGGCACCACGAGCTGGTCCTTCCCCGGGCAGGCGCGCTACGCCTACTACTTAAGCCAGCAGGACGAGGACGACCCGGTGATCATGGAGATGCACCACATCGCCGAAGACCAGTCCTACGGGCTAGGCACGCTGGAGACCGTGCCGTTCAAGGGCGGCTGGTCCGACGACGAAACCGACGGCTCATGGCACACCCGCCAGTTCGGCTGGTTCGACGGCTACGGGGTGGCCATCGGCGCCCGCAGCGAGGATGGCAGCTACGACGACACCATGGACGCCTTAGACAAGGTGGCGGAGCTGCTGGATCTGCGGCTCGACGAACTTGTACAGGGTCTGCAGCACTGACAGCACCGTCAGCACGGTGGCGATGATGCTGAGGATCTCCTTGGGTGAGGAGGACGAGCCGGCACCGCCGAAGATGAGCTTCTTCGGGGTGGTGCTGGGCTTTTCGCGCCCGTTCGCTGGGCGGTGCAGCACGGTGTTCTGCTCGCCCTCGATGCCCTCGTTGCCGGCGCCGACGCCGCAGGTGGAGGTCACGCTGGCCTCGCCCTCAGCGGTGACCACGCTGGCGAAGCCGTAGGAGCGCATCCGCGGGTCCAGCAGGTTGTGCAGGTGGCCGTTGCCGTTACTGAAGTGGCCGTTCGCGCGGATGAGGGCGTTGACCTCGCCGTAGCCCCAGTCCTGCATCGCCTTGTCCATGCTGGCGACGGAGTGCAGGTTCTCCCCCGGCGCGGCCTTGCCCTTGTAGGTGGCGGTGTCGTTGTCGCCGCAGTTGCTGTAGCAGGTGGAGTTGTACGGGCGCTCGTGGCGGAAGAACTTCGCAGCCTCGGCGCCGCGCTGCAGGGCGATGCGGGACAGGCCCGCGTCGTACTTGGCCGCGTTGACGTAGGCGTCGCGGGTAGTCAGGCCGTGCTTGGCGGCGGCCTGGCGCAAGGTGGTGCCGTTGAACGGCACGTTGCGGTCCCACATGTCCCCGCGCAGCTTGCGCAGCTCGCGCATCGCGATTTGTTGGTCGGAGGTGAGGTTGAACTTCGCCTCCACGGCGATGACCTGGTCGGCGGGCTGGTTCAGCTCTACCCCGGTGACGGGTGCCGGGTCAGCGGCGGCGAACGGGGCGAGGGTCAGAGCTGTGGCGGCCGCGGTCGTCGCGGCGAGTAAACGGGTACGCATAACCTGAGCGTAGCGTGTACCAGAGCATAAAGCCGACTGGGACCAGGGTGAACAGCAGCTCCGGGACGTGGAACAAACCGAACGAGATGTTCACCGACGCGAACGGCACCAGAAACAGCGCGAGCACGATCGCGCCCCAGCGGTTGTAGACGTATGCCAGCATCGGCAGGACCCACACCCAGTGGTGGTACCAGGAAAACGGGCTGACCAGGCAGGCCGTCATGCCGATGAAGGAGGCGGCGAGTGGGGCGGGAGCTCGTCGAGAAGCTAAAAGCGCAAGGGCGGTGACCAGGGCGCAGAGGATAAGCCAGAGCCACAGCTCGTCGTGGCCGGCGCGGGCGAGGACCTGGCGAATGGACTGCGCGCCCGGGTTGTCATCGGCGCCGATGCGGGTGGTGGTGAAAATGGCGTCGTTCCAGAAGCTTTTCGCGTCTGTGACCTCGGAAAATCCGGTGGCGACGGTGCACAGGAACGTGAACGCGGCGATGAACACCGCGCCCCAGCGGCGCTGCTGGATGAGCAGGAGGACGAAGAACGCCGGCGTGAGCTTGATGCCCGCGGCGAGCCCGATGCCGATCCCGGGGAGTTTGTGGCGCGGCAGGAAATCCAGGCACACCAGCCCCATGAGTAGCAGGTTGATCTGGCCGAAAAACAGCGTGCCCTGCACCGGCGAAAGCCACAGCACGAACACGGCGGTGAGCAGGAGGGCATGTTTGCTTGTGGACGCCCGCACCACGAGCAGGACCACCAGCACGGAGGCCAGTTTCCACACCACCCCGAGGGTTTCACTTTCCGTCAGCCACGAAAACACCACGCCGGCGAACGGCGGGTAGGTAAACGGCAGGCCGGGAAGCAGGTCGGCGTCGTAGAGCGGCTGGTGTGTGGCGACCTTCTCGCCGCCCAGGAGGTAGACCTTGAGGTCGCTGGGGAAGGCGGTGGTGAACGCGTTGGGCAGCCCGGTGTCGATGTAGCGCCAGATTGCAAACGCCAGCAGGAGAAGAAGGCCGATCACAGGTCGAGCCCGTCCAGGATCTCGTCGAGCGCATCGGCGACTTGTGCGCGCCAGAGCGTGTCCACTTTGGCGTCGGCGCGGCCCGGCCCGCCGTTGATCACGGCGGTGGGTTTGCCCTGCTTGCGCGCGTCGAGGATGAACTTGTAGCCGCTCATCACCGCCAGCGAGGTGCCGATCGCGATCACGCTCTCCGATTCCTTCAGCCAGGCATCTGCAGTTTGTCTGCGTTTTTTCGGCACCCCCTCGCCGAAGTACACCACATGCGGTTTGAGCCGGTGGCCGCCGCATGTTGGGCAGGCGATCATGCGGAAACGGGCGACGTCGTGGGGTTTGAGCTCCACGTCGCCGTCCGGGTTCAACATTGAGCCCTGCACTTCCACGGAGTCGAAGTAGGTGGGGTTGGCGGCGGTGAGGAGCGCGTCGATACGCGACCGCTCATGCAGCGTTTTGCAGTCGAGGCAGACGACGTGCTCCATGTCGCCGTGCAGCGCGATGACGTTGTCGGAGCCGGCTTGGGTGTGCAGCCCGTCGACGTTTTGCGTGATGATGCCGCGGATCAGGCCCGCCCGTTCCAGCTCGACGAGCGCGAAATGCGCGCGGTTGGGCTGCGCCTGGCGCATGTAGCGCATGCCCACGAACGCGCGGGCCCAGTAGCGGTGCACCTGTCTCGGCGAGTGCGCGAACTCCTGGAACGTCATCGGGCGGCCCTTGGTCAGGCGGCCGTTTTTGCTGCGGTAATCCGGAATCCCCGAATCGGTGGAGATGCCCGCGCCGGTGATGATGAGCGTTTTCGGGTTTCCTAGTTGCTCGAGGATTCTCTCTTTTGCGTCTGGCGTGGGAGGGGTGGTTTCGGTGACGACCCGCTCGATGGAGCGCACGGCGGAGCGGTGCGCCATGGCGATTGCGGGGTCGTCGAAGTGGGGTTCCATCGTCTGGGAAGTGTATCCCCTAGCGCCACAACAGACCGTGTTGTCTATATATACGGTTTGCGTTTTCAGGCCGAAGGAGTAGTTTATCCACGTCTTTACTACACAAGTGAACAATTCTGTCTAGAAGGAGCCGCTCATGCCTAAGTGGGCAACAAGCTTCGGCGCGCAGGTCATCTACGGCCTGATCATCGGCCTCATCCTCGGGTTTATCGCCGTGGACGTTCAACCCCTGGCCGACACCCTGGACTGGGTGGGATCCACCTACGTCAAACTGCTCAAACTGCTGATCCCGCCGCTGGTGTTCACCGCGGTGGTCACCTCGATTGCCAACCTGCGCCAGGTCACCAACGCCGCGCGCCTGGCCGTGCAGACCCTAGTGTGGTTCGCCATCACCGCGTTCTTCTCCGTGGTCATCGGCATCCTCGTCGGCCTGGTGATCAAACCCGGCGCGAACACCTCGGTGGATGCGGCGACGGCGGCGGAGCCTTCGTCGACAGGCTCGTGGATGGGCTTTTTGAACTCCGTGGTGCCCGCAAACATCCTCGGCCTGGGCGCGAAGGTGAGCGAGTCCGGCGCGTCCGTCAACTTCAACGTCCTGCAGATCCTGGTGATCTCCATGCTGCTCGGCATCGCCGCGGTGCGCGTGGGCAAGGCCGCCGAGCCGTTCATCGAGTTCTCCGGCTCCCTGCTCAAGGTGGTCCAGGAGGTGCTGTGGTGGATCATCCGCCTCGCCCCGATCGGCACCGCCGCGCTGATCGGCAACGCGGTGGCGTCGTATGGCTGGGACGCGCTCGGCTCACTGGGCAAGTTCGTGCTGGCCATCTACATCGGCCTCGCGCTGGTCATCTTCGCGCTCTACCCCATCATCCTGGCCGCGCACCGCATCCCGGTGCTGGAGTTCTTCCGCCGCGTGTGGCCGGTGACCACGCTGGGCTTCGCCACGCGTTCCTCTATGGGCGTGATGCCGGTGACCCAGCGCACCACCGAGGAGGCCATGGGCGTGCCCAGCGAGTACGCGTCCTTCGCCATCCCGCTCGGCGCCACCACCAAGATGGACGGCTGCGCCTCCATCTACCCCGCCATCGCAGCCCTGTTCGTGGCGCAGTTCTACGGCATCAACCTGTCCATCTCGGACTACGTGCTCATCGTGATCGTGTCCGTGCTGGGCTCCGCGGCCACCGCCGGCACCACCGGCGCGACCGTCATGCTCACCCTGACCCTGTCCACCCTGGGCCTGCCGCTCGCCGGCGTGGGCCTGCTGCTCGCGGTGGACCCGATCGTGGACATGGGCCGCACCGCCGTCAACGTCACCGGCCAGTCCGTGGTGGCCACGGTGGTGGCCAAGCGCGAGAAGATCCTCGACGAGTCCCGCTGGTAGGGGGTTGACACACCCCCGCCGGTTTGCGAGTATTGCGCTCATGGGGGATTGGAAAACGGATATTCGCAGCCAGTTGGTGGACGTTCGGGGGGCGGACTCTTCGCAACGCTTAGCGCTCCTAAACAAGGAGCTCATTCGCCTATCGACGACCCACGCCCTGAGCCGCACCACATACACAGAGCTACAACGAAACCAACAGCACTGGGCACGGGCCTACTGCGTAGGGTTGTCCGTGCGGCAGGCGGTGATCACCGGACGCGCGTCGGCGTACTTGAACGACATGTGGGTGGCCAATACGCCGCTAGATCGGGTCGCACTGGTCGCCCGGCACGTCCCGCCGCGCTCACAGTGGCCGGATGGGGTGCAGTACGTCAAGGGGCGGCTCGCGGAGCGCGACCTGGTGCGGGGGACGGCGATGTCCACGACTTCCCCGCTACGCACATTCTTCGACGTTGCACGTTTCGACGGCTTCGCCCACGCCCTAGTTGTCGCCGACTGGCTGGTCAAACACGGCGGGTGCACCCCGGACCGGTTGCGAACTCTGGTGGAAATCCAACCGACATTCCCCGGGAAGGTTGCTGCCCGCTTCGCCGCACAGCACGTGTCGACCCGTCCGGATTCCGCGCCCGAGTCGTACGCGCGCGGGCTACTCCTCGCTGCTGGCATTACCAACGTGCAGGTCAACGTGTGGGTGCTGGGCGGGAAGTACCGGGTGGACCTGCTTATCAACGGGTGGCTGGTCATCGAGATCGACGGCTGGATCAAATACGACGGTGAAACGTACGGCAAGACCGACGAGCAGCTCATGAAGGAGAAGCAGCGCCAAAACGAGATCGAAAACGACCAGTTCAAGGTACTCCGCTTCTCACCCCGCTACCTCGAAGAGCACCCGGACAAGTTCATTGCCACCGTGCGGAAGTGGCTGGCGAAGGGATTCTAGCGGGTCGATATGCCCATGTCGATACCTCTATGTCGATAGTTCCTGGTCACAGCGTTGGATACAATTTCTCAGTCACGTGTACCAGAAGTCGCTGACCTGCAATTATCGACATAGGCCTATCGACTTCGAGGTATCGACCCGGAAACCCGCAGGTCAGCACACTCGCGACGAACCTATCGCCGACTACCTAAACGGCACCTCGCCGATCGCGCGGCGCAGCTTGCGGGTGCGCAGCCTCTCCGGGTGCCGCGCGAGCTTCTCCACGGCCCTCACGGCGCACATGACGTGGGCCTCCTTCGAGTTGGAGTAGAACGCCTGGGCGCCGGCAGGCAGCTTCGGCACGGCGTGCAGCGGCAGGTCCGACACCGCCAGCAGGGTGCCGTAGGGGACGCGGTAGCGGTACCCGTTCGCGGCGATGGTGCACGATTCCATGTCAACGGCCGCCGCCGTGGAGCCGCGCAGCCATTCCCACAGGTCGCGCGGGTCCTTCCACTCCCAGTTCCGGTCGCCGGTGGACAGCACGGTGCCGGTGCGCATCAGCGACGCGTCCGAGCCGTAGACCTTCGACACCGCCTTTTCCAGGGTGCGCTGGATCTCGGGCACGGCGGGGATGGGCAGTTCTCGGCGCAGGTAGTCATCCAAAACGTGGTCGTGGCGCTCGTACGCGTTGCCCAAAATCAGGTCACCGATGCGCATGCGGGCGTCCAGGCCGGCACAGTGGCCGATCATGATCCACGCCTCCGGCCTTAAAACCGCCAGCGAGTCCGTGATGGTCTTCGCGTTGGACGGCCCGACGCCGATGTTGATCATGGTGATGCCGTCGCCGTTTTCGGTGACCAGGTCGTAGCGCGGCATCTGGAACTTCGACTCCAGCTCCAAGTCCTCCAGCGCGACCGTGTCGGAGACGGTCTCCCCCGAAGGCAGCACCAGGCGGGTGTACCGGGAGGATGGGTCCGACAGCTCGCGCAGCCCGAACTTCACAAACTCGGTCACGTGCATGGCGTAGTTCGTGAACAGGATGAAGCGCTGCAGCGAGTCGGCCTCGATGCCGGTGTAGTGCTCCAAGCGTGCCAGCGCCAGGTCGAAGCGTTGCGGCCCGAAGTGGAACAACGGTTTTTCTTCTCCGTTGAAGGCGTCCCAGTGGCCGTCGACAATCGCGTCGTGCACCTCGTCGAGGGTGGGGCGGGGCAGGTTCGCGGTTTCGTCGATAGGCGGCATGCCCTTGATGTAGGCGGGCGGGATCACCACATCCGAGTACCCGACCTCGACCTCGCACGGGTAGTTCGAGGTCAGCGCCTCAAGCTGGGCGGTGAGGTAGCCCTCCATGAGGTCCGGGCGCGAGATGACGGCGGAGTAGGTGCCGGCCTCGTCGACGTAGCCGAAGGGCTCGGAGCGGTCGATGGGGCGCCACTGCCGCACCTCCACGGTGAGCTTGGGGTACCGGACCTCCGCGTACCGGTCGAACTCCCCCGAGCGCGCGATTTCGCACGACTGCTCGTAGAGGGCTTTGAGCTTTGCGACGACCTCCGGTACCTCACACATGCAGCCAGGCTACTCACGAATGAGCACACGGCGCACGGCTTCGGTGCGGCGGCCGATCTCCTCTGCGGTGCAGCCTTCGCGGACGCACTGCTCAATCAGGCGCTGCATGCCGGCGACGTAGACGCGGGACATATCCTCGATAAGCTCGGCGTCCGCGTCTCCCCACTCCTTCGAGCGCGGCAGTAGCTGCTCGCGCATCGTGTCCCGCATGACTCGCTGCACCTCGTTGTCGAGGACGGTGTGCACCGGGGAATCGATCAGGCGCACGGCGGCCTCGTACTTTCCGTCGACGACGCTGGCCAGCTCAACGACGGACGCCTCGAAGTTCTTGTCGATCTCGAACCGCTCGGCGAAGCGCTCGTAGGCGTCCAGCACCCAGTCCGCGGCAGCAGCGAGGATGAGCGCGTCGCGGTCCGCGAAGTGCTGGTAGAACACCTGGCGGCTCACCCCAGCCTCTTTCACGATTTGGGACACATTGAGGTCGGCCACTTCGTAGTCGTTGAGGAGGCGGAGCACTGCGTCGACAAGTGCCTTGCGGGTACGAAGGGCGCGCGGGTCCGTGCTGTCGGACCGGCGGCCGGGCAGGTCGTGGTTCATCCTGGACTCTCCAAAAACTTTGGACGTTAGGCTTTTGTGATATGAGCCTAACCGATGACACCCTCGCACTGCTGCAAAGCCTCATCCGGAATGGATGCGTCAACTATTTTTCGGCAGATTCTGGACAGGAGGTAACAAACGCTGACACGTTGGAGGCCTTCTTCGCAGGTACGGACGTATTAGTTGAGCGTTATGAGCCACACCCTGGACGCATGTCCATCAGCTTCACCGTGGAGGGCACCGACCCCTCCGCCGAGCCGCTGACGCTCCTCGGCCACACCGACGTCGTGCCCGTGGACGAGGACAAGTGGACCACCGCCCCATTCGGGGGCGAGCTTATCGACGGGCGCGTGTTCGGCCGCGGCGCCACCGACATGCTCTACATCACCGCGGCGATGGCGGCGTGCGTGCGCGACGTGGCCCGCGGGGAGCGGCCGCGCGGCACCCTAACCTTCGTGGGCTGCGCCGACGAAGAGGCCCGCGGAGGGCTCGGCGCGAAGTGGCTTGCCGAGCACGGGAAGTTCTCCTGGAAAAACTGCCTGTCCGAGGAAGGCGGCTCCCACATCCCTGCCGCCGATGGCTCCGACGCGCTGGCGGTCGTCGTCGGCGAAAAGGGCGCTGGCCAGCGGCGGTTGACCGTCCACGGCGACGCCGGGCACGGCTCCGCGCCGTACGGGCGCGACCTGGCCGTGGCGAAGATCGCGGAGGTGGCGCGCAGGGTGGCCGCGATTGAACCCGAGGTGCGCGCCGACGAGATCTGGGAAGGCTATGTCCGCGCCTGGAAGTTCGACCCCGCCACCGAGGCGGCGCTGTTGCGCGGCGAAGGCTACGAGGCTTTCGGCCAGCTGGAGAGCTACTCCCACGCCATGAGCCACCTGACCATCTCCCCGACCGTGCTGCGCGCCGGAAACGGCATCAACGTCCTGCCGTCCGAGGCGTGGCTGGAGCTGGACATCCGCCCCCTGCCAGGCCAGACGCAGGAGGAGATCGACTCGTTGTTGCGTTCTGCGTTGGGCGAGCTCGCCGACGAGGTGGAGATCACACACCTCATCACTGAGGACGGCACGGTCTCCCCCACTTCCGGCCCGCTTTACGACACCATCTGCCAAACCTTCAACGAATTCTTCCCCGGCGCCCCCGTCGTGCCCACCATTGCGGCCGGCGGGTCGGACCTGCGCTTTGCGCGCCGTAAGGGAGGTGTCGGCTACGGGTTCGCCCTGCACGCGCGCGAGGAGACGCTCGGCTCGGTGCTGGGCCAGCTGCACAGCCACGACGAATCCGTCGCCATGGAGGACGTGGACCTGACCGTGCGGGCGTACCGCTCTCTGATCCGCCGCTTCGTCGGGGCTTAGGCGCTCCCCTTCCGCAGACCCTGGGATCCAAAGCCTGGGATCGGCCGGCGCGATCCCAGGCTTTGGATCCCAGGGTCTGTCTCCGGGGGTCGTCACTTCTGTCACAATTGCCCCATCCGTGACATACTGGCCTGCATGAAGATCCGCACCCTTGCAATGACCACCACCCTCGCCGGCACCGTCGCGCTTGCGCCGACCGCCGGCGCCGACGCCATCGACGACACGCTGGCCAAGCTGCCGTCCGGCCCGATCTCCTGCGACCAGGCCTCCCGCTACTGGACCAACGACGCCGACTACCAGCAGAAAGTCCGCCAGGCCCGCGCAGTCGCCGCGTTCGACAGCCGTGGCCCGCAGATCCTGGACGCACTTTCGCGTGTCGACGAAGCCGCGAACCGCTGCGGCCTCAAGGGCACCCAAGGCGGCGCGAAGCCGGCCCAGAACACCCAGCCGAAGAACACCCAGCAGCAGGCCCAGCCGAAGCAGAACACCCAGAACACCCAGCCAGCCCCGAAGCAGACCCAGAACCCCCAAAACCTGAACGTGCGCCCGCAGATCCCGGAGCGGATCAACCTCGCGCCGGCGGGTGCGCCCAGCTTTGACGTGCCGGTGGCGAATATCACTACGCTGCAGCTGCCGGACATCATCAAGATGATCCAGCAGGCGCTGGCGCAGATCCTGGCCTACTTCAACATCCAGCTGTAGAGCTCGTCGCCGCCGGCGTGGATGCGCACGCCGGGGGTGGGCGTGAGCCACAAATCGGTTTGTAGCGCGTGCTCGCCGTCGCTGCACAAGAACGAGATGGTTTCGTTGGTCTTGTCCAGCACCTCAACCGTCGCGCGGGTGAGCCACGCGTTGCGGCGGCGCACCCCGATCAGCCGCTGGTACTCGGTGAACAGCCAGCCACCTAAAGGCGACAGCTCCGCCGGCGATGCGGGCAGAGCGGGGCGCACGGCGTCGTCGGCGGACCAGCTTTCGCCGCGCACGCCGGTAAACCCCTGCTCGTCGCCGTAGTAGATCGACGGCATGCCCGGCACCGTCATCAGCACCGCCGCGGCCAGGACGGCTTTCTCCGGCCCCACCTTGGAGGCGATGCGGTCCACGTCGTGGTTGCCCACAAACGTGTTGGGCAAAACATCAACAGGATGCCGCTCCAGCGCGTGGGCGAGCTCCCAGAAGTTCACGTCCACCAGCGAGGACCAGGTCGCCTTCCACAGCTCATACTGGGTCACGGCGTCCAGGGAGCCTGCCTTGCCTATCGACGAGTAGTCCCCGTGGATGACCTCCCCCAAAAACATCGCGTCGGGAAACTCCGAACGCACGCGGGCGAGCACGTCGGCCCAGAAGTCGGCGGGCACGGCGTATGCGACATCGAGGCGCCAGCCCGCGATGCCGCGTCGCAGCCAGTGCAGCATAATCTCCACCACCGCGTCGCGGACAGCCGGATCCGCGTGGTGCAGGGTGGCCAGCTCGCCGTGGCCCTCCCAGTCCGTGTCGCCGGCAAGCCCCTGCTCAACCCACGGGTGCGTGCGGGCGACGTGGTTGAAGACCCCATCCAACATGATGTGGATGCCGCGGGCAGAAGCTTCGTCGATAAG
The DNA here is from genome assembly GCF_027257105.1 of Corynebacterium faecium. NCBI lineage: Bacteria > Bacillati > Actinomycetota > Actinomycetes > Mycobacteriales > Corynebacteriaceae > Corynebacterium > Corynebacterium faecium. The sequence continues at coordinate 220,351 of NZ_JAPYJX010000002.1, read as the reverse complement.
CCAAGCGAAGTCCTCCTCATCGCCGAGGCGGGGGTCGATGCGGAAGTGGTCGAGGGTGTCGTAGCCGTGGGTGGCGGAGGCGAAGATGGGGCCGAGGAGCAGGCCGTTGCAGCCGAGTTCGACCAGGTAGTCCAGCCACGGATCGAGGTCGCGGAGGCGGTGGGCGGTGTCATGCTCCTCGCGGATCGGCGCGCCGAGGGCGGCCAGCGGGTAGACGTGCCACCAGATTGTGCGGTCCAGCATGCGCCCGAGCCTACGCACCCAGCAGCGCCAGAGGCACGACCGCGACGCCGTCCGGACGGCGGTACGCGCGAGTGCCGGTGGTGAGAATGACGGTATCGACCACGTCGTCGCGCAGCTTCTCCCGCAGCCACAACAGGTGCTTCACGTCGTCGTCGCCCACGTTCGCGGCAAGCTTGACCTCAAACGCGACGATGGCGCCGTCCTGGTCCTGCGCGATCAGATCAACTTCCCTGTCACCTTTGACGGTGCGGAAGTGGCCGACGTTGCCAAACGACGCTTGCGCCGCGACACGCACCGACAACGTGGCAAGCGATTCGAAGAGCGGGCCGAGCAGGTAGTTGAACCGGCCGGTGAGTTTAGCGGCCGGAATGTCCAGCAACCGCAGCACAAACGCTGGGTCCGCGAGCTGGTGCTTCGGCGCTTTCGCCAGGCCCGCAAACGGGGATCTCCGCATGTCCCACGCTGGCACCGGGTCCAGCATCCACACCTCGGCGAGTTTTTCGCGGTACACCATGGTGGTGGACTTGGCTGGTTTGTTGGCCTCCCCGGGCGTCGCGGTGTCGAGGATCTCCTGGTAGCTCGTGGTGGTCGAGCTCGCCGCCGCGTACGCCGCAAGCCAATTCATCAGCGCCGCCGGGTTGCGCGCGACGTAGCCCTGCTCGGGCAGGTCCCGGTCCACCACCCGCGCGAGATACGAGTCGAGTTGCTGGTTACGCAGCACCGGGGGCGCCTCGTAGAACCCGGGGAAGCCGCCCGATGCGATTGCGTCGATGTAGTGCTTGAGCGTGCGGTCGGTCTCTCCCGCAATCGTCGCACCCCCTTGGAACAGCGAGCTCATGCTTATCGACGGCTCCGCCCCCGCCCGTTCAAACAGCGCCAACGGCCGCATGCGCAAGGAGAGGATACGGCCGGCTCCGCTGTGAGTGTTTGTGCCCGCCACCGGCGTGGCTGACCCGGTGAGGAGGAACCGGCCGGGCGCGGCCCCCTCATCGACGGCGCGGCGGACGTAATCCCAGGATTCGGGGTGCCGCTGCCATTCGTCGATGAGGATGGTGCCGGGCGCTTCCGCGCTGAAGGTGGGATCTGCGGCGAGCACGCCAGCGCCCTCCTGCGTGTCCAGCCGCATGACGGTGGACGCGCGGCGGCGCGCGGTTTCCGTTTTCCCCACGCCCTTCGGCCCCTCGACTGCAATTGCCGCAGCGTGGGGAAGGAGCTGGTCAAGCTGGGTGTCGACGGCCCGCGGAAGGTAACTCATAGTGTCCTACACCACCAATTTTCCGCGTTCTATCGGTCGAATTTTCCGCGTCCTACGCTACGAATTTTCCTTATCTTCCCGGCCGATCAAAGGCTGCAGGCCCTTGGCGATGCGGTCCTTCCAGGTTTTGGCGATCTCGTCGTAGCCGCGGTCGTGCGGGCGGATGCCGCGGTGGGTGAAGTTGACCTTGGTTTCGCCGTCGTCGTCCTCGGAGATGTCGAAGATCAGGGAGGTGTCGTCCCATTCGTGGTCGTTGTCGTCGGTGGGTTCGACGTTCCAGACCACGCGCTTGCCGTCGTCGGCTTCGCGCACGGAGAAGTCGCGGTCCTCGACGTGGAACTCGCCGCCCTTCTCGCTGGCGTTGCCTTCCGCTTTCTGGTCCCACCAGCTGTTGGGTTTGGTGATCGCGCGGTAGACCTCCTCGCGGGTGGCGGGCACGGAGAAGGAGGCGGTGAAGTCGCGGATGGCCTGGGCGGTGGTGCCGTCGGCGAAGGTCCAGTCGGACAGGGTGTGGTCCGGGTCGTAGATGGCCACCTCGACGCCGTCGTCCTTGTACTTCATCAGCCCGTCCTTGATCAGGTCGCGGCCGGCTTTGTTGAAGCCGGTCACGCCGGAGACGTCGAAGATCAGCTTGTCGCCGTGCAGCCGGCGCTGCGCCAGCCCGCGCAGGATCTTCTCGGCGGCGGTGAAGTTGATCATGCCCTGCAGCTCCACCACGTCCGCGCCCTCGCGCCGCTGCACGGACTTGATGCCCGGCGCGATGTAGAAGTTGGAGGACAGCAGGTTCAGCCCCAGCGAGCTGGAAAGTTCGCGGAAGATTTTCACGCCGCGCACGGAGTTGCCTTGTTTGTTTAAGCGGGGGCTTAGCGACGCGATCCCGAGCTGCCCGGGCAGCGTACCGATCAGCCCGCCGGCCACCCCGGACTTGGCGGGGATGCCCACGTTGACCATCCACTGGCCGGAGGCGTCGTACATGCCGGAGGAGACCATGACGGCCTGGGCGAGGCGGGCGGCTTCCGTGGAGAGCACCTTCTCGCCGGTGACGGGTTGGGTGCCGCCGTTGGCCAGGGTGGCGGCCATGGCGGCGAGGTCGCCGACGGTGACTAGCACTGCGCACTGGGCGATGTAGCTGGCCACGGCGTCGTGGGCGTCATCGGTGATCATGCCGCCGTCGCGAAGCATGTGGGCGAGCGCCTTGTTGCGGTCGGCGCTGTCGAGTTCGGAATCCAGCACGCGCTGGTCCACGGCAAGGTCGCGGCCGGCGAGGCGGGAGAAGTAGTCGCGCAGTTTCTCGCTGCGCTGCTCGACCGGGATGTCGGGGCCGCCGATGAGTTGGTTCACCGTGATGGCGCCGGCGTTGATCAGGGGGTTGGCGGGGCGGCCGTCGTCGTCAAGCGAAAGCTCGTTGAAGGCCTCGCCGGAAGGCTCCACGCCCACGTGTTTGTGCACCTCGTCGGGGCCGTACATGTCCAGTGCGAGCGCGTAGACGAAGGGTTTGGAGATGGACTGGATGGAAAACTCGTAGTCCGCGTCGCCGACGGTGTAGAGGTGGCCGTCTGTGGTGCACATGGCCAGGGCGAGTTTGTCCGGGTCGGCGTTTTTGAGCACGTCGATGTAGTCGGCGAGCTCGCCGCTGTCTTGGTCGCGGACGTCGTCCACGATGGCCTGGAGGTGTTCGGTCACTGACGAGAGCATGGCGCCAGTGTAGAGGTGTGCGCTGCGAAGCCATTTAAACCGGATATAATCGGGTTTATGTACAACGACACTCTCCCAGATTCAAAGCACGCGCACCTCTCCGACGCCCACGCCGAGACCGTCAAGGCGACGCTCGGGCCGGTGGGCGAGAACATCCAGACCATCGCGAACACCTTCTACTCCAAGATGTTCGCCGCCCACCCCGAGCTCATCTCCGACCTGTTCAACCGCGGTAACCAGAAGCAGCAGGCGCAGCAGAAGGCGCTCGCGGCCTCTGTGGTGAAGTTCGCGTCGCACCTTGTGGACGACTCCGCGCCCGACCCGGTGATCATACTCAACCGCATCGCGCACAAGCACGTCTCCCTCGGCGTGACCGAGGCGCAGTACAAGATCGTGTACGAGAACTTGATGGCCGCGATCGCCGAGGTGCTCGGCGACGCCGTCACGCCCGAGGTGGCCGAGGCATGGAGCGCGGTGTACTGGCTCATGGCGGACGTGCTGATCAAGGCCGAGAAGGACCTCTACGCCTCAGACGGCGTGGCGGACGGCGACGTGTTCCGCCGCGGCAAGGTCGTGGAGAAGCATGAGCTTTCCGACGCAGTGACGGCCTTCACCGTGGAGGGCGAGTTCACGCAGCCGAGGCCGGGGCAGTACACGTCCATAGGCGTCAAGCTTGACGACGGCGCACGGCAGCTGCGCCAATACTCCATCATTGAAGGCGACGCGTCGCGCTACCGCATCGCGGTGCAGAAAGACGGCGAGGTCTCCTCCTTCTTGCAGGAGCGTATCGACGTCGGCGACACCGTGGACGTCACCTTGGCCGCGGGTGACCTGGTGCTGCAGCCGGGCGAGCGCCCGATCGTGCTGATCTCCTCCGGCATCGGCTCTACTCCCCTGACCGGCATTCTCCGCCACCTGGCGCAGAACAATGATCCCCGCCGCGTGACGTACGTGCACTCCGACGCCTCCGAGGGCTCCTGGGCGCAGGCGCAGGAAACGCGCGAGCTGGTGGAGAAGCTGGGCGACGGGGCGCTGAAGACCTACTTCCGCGGCGATGACCAGCGCGTCAACGTCGGCGAGCTCGATGTCGCCGGCGCGGATGTGTACCTCTGCGGCGGCACCGGCTTTCTCCAGTCCCTGCGCGACGACCTCGCGCAGCTGCCCGCCGACAAGGCCCCGGCCAACGTGTACTACGAGCTGTTCAGCCCGAACGACTGGCTGGTGGCCTAGCCCTCCTGCTTGGTCAGGCGCGCCCCGCACTGGCCGGGGCGGTCGTGCGGGATGAGCTGCACCTTCACGTCGCCGGCGCCCTGGTCCAAAAAGCCGCCGTGCAGCGCGCACACCACTGGGGCGGGGCGGGTGCCCACTTCGGCGATGAAGGGGCAGGCGTTGAGCCCCACCTCGCGCACCTTGGCGGTGGCGGCGTCTGGGCGCGGCGCCGGGTCAAAGCCCATCTCGCGCAGGGTCTGGCATGTGTGGCGCTCCGCGGTGTCCAAGTCCACGCGCAGGTTGTCGTGGCGGCGGGTGTTCACCCGCTCCGCCCACTGGCGGCCGAGGCGCTTCGCGCTGTCGGTGTCCTGGTCGGCCAGGGTGCTGGCCAGCACCTCCACCAGGGCGATCATGGAGTGGGAGGCCAGGTTCGTGCGCGCCACGCGGGCGGTGTAGATGTGCGAGGGGCGGCCGCGGCCGGTGCCGGGGGCGACGCGGCGGGAGACCACACCCGCGGACATCAGCTCCTCCAGGTGGCCACGCACGGTGTTCGGGTGCATGCCCAGCGCTTTGCCGATCTCGGCGACCTGGATGCCGTCCGGGTTTTCCTGGATCACGTGAAACACCTCGAGCTGCTTTAGGCTGAGGTGGCCGACCGCGTTGATCAGATCACCGGCGGGACGGGGCGCGTGATTCCGTTCCATGCGCGTTCTCCTGGAGGCGTTTTGGTGTTACATCAAGAGTATATTCCAACCTAAGATGTAGGACAACTTGGTTTTTGGAGGTGTTGGCCACATGCCACGTGCGGTAGATGTAGCAGCGTGGGCGGTTGTCGCCGCGGGTGTGGCGGCCGTCGCCACCGCGGCGGCGGTCACGCAGTCACGCGAGGGCGAACTGCCCACCGGCGACGACGTGGTCACCGCGGACGTGCGCATCGAGCGCATGCGCTACGTCCCCGACCGGATCGAGGTCCCGCGCGGCACCAAACTGGTGGTCAACCTGGTCAACGACGGCGACAAAGAGCACGACCTGAAGATCGGGGAGGCCAACTCCGGCCGGCTCTCCCCCGGCGAGGCCAGCGCCACCTACTTCGGGGAGTTCAACAAGGACACCCGCGGGTGGTGCACCATCGCCGGGCACAAGACGATGGGCATGACCTTTAAGGTCGACGTGACTTAATCACCGCAACCTGCGCCTTCACAGCGCGCGCCATAAGCGGCAGAAACGCCACCAGCACGCCGAACGCGACAAAGGACAGCACGATGCGTGCGTAGGAGTTGCCCACCACCAGCCAGGCCAGAAGCGCCGCGTTGAACAGGCCGGCGCGCAGGTAGGCGGCCCGGTTGAGCTCACGCAGACCCGCCTTCACCGCCGCCGGACCGCCGCCCATGGTGGTGGGCATGAGGTAGCTCATGGTGCCGATGAGCAGCTGGCCCGCGAACCCGAGCAACAACGGCAGCGTGGGGATCTCCCCTGCCCCGCCGAACATCCGCACCGCGTACCAGGTCAGCCCGCCAATGAGCCAGGTCACCGCGAACAGCGCGGACAGCGCCGGGTAGGTCACGCGCCCGCGGGGATCTTTGAGCACCGTCAGCGCGCTGGCCAAAAATCCCTGGTACAGCCACACCCAGCCCGCCAGGATGACCACAGTGCCCGCGCCCACGACCACGGGCAGGCGCAGCAGCGAGCCCGCCACCGCCACGACAACACCAGTGCCGGCCAGCGCGAGCGCCACGCCGACGCGGTCCTGCCCGCGGGTGCGCCACATCGCCGGGAACAGCACGCTCAGCGCGCCCATCGCCGCGAATCCGACGAACCCGCCCACGTTGGTGAACATGTGGGCCTGGCGCACCGCACCGTGCCACTGCCCCGGCAGGCCTGCGGACAGCGCCGCGCCGAACAGCGCGCCCACCGGCAGGCAGCACGCGGAGGCGAGAAAGCCGATTACCCCGGCGTTACGGCGCGGCGCCGAGCGCACCTGCCTGTACAGCACCGCCGCGTGCCACGCCAGCGCCACCGCGACCACGAGCGCGCCCGCCCACGTCAACCAGTACCACCGCGCGACCTGGCCTACCAGCACGGCGACGGTGCCGGCGTTGAGGAGGTAGGTGCGGGAAAGTTGGGCGGGCCGGGAGGCGTCGTCAAGCTTTTGCCCCAAGAAGCGCTCGGTGAGGTTTTGGGACCACAACATGATCGAGTTGGTCAAAATCCCCAGCGTGAAAATGTGGATGAGCAGCCACGACCCGTCCGGGATGAACGGGTGCGCGAGGCCGGCGAGGATGAACACCGCCATCCATACGCTCACAGGCCGCGAAGCTTTGCGGTGCCACGCGCGGGGGTTCATGTCAGGCATTGACTCCTCCAGACTTCGGGTTGTCGCGGAAACACCACCAGGTGGCCGCAGCAAAGCACGCCGCACCCGCGGCCAGCACGCCGATCACACCGTTGTAGGCGTCCGTGTAGTCCGCCCCGCGGTCCAGCGCCGCCTGCAGCAGCGACCCCGTCAGCGCCACAGTAATCAAGGTGCCCAGCTCATAGGACACCTCCTCCACACCCGCGGCCATCCCGGAGCGGTGCATCGGGGCCGAGCCGATGATCGCGATCGAGGAGACACTCATCACCGAGCCCGCGGACAGGCCCAGAAGCACCATGCCTATCGACGTCCATCCGGCCGCCAACGCCACCGCCCCCACTACCGCCCCGAGGAACCCGCCGGCGATGAGCGGCAGGAAGCCGACCTTGTGCAGATATGCCCCGCCGAGTGTGGAGGCCGGGATGGCGGACAGGGCCATCACGGCGACGGTGGCGCCGGCGGTGAGGGGCGTGAGCTCGTCGACAAGCTGCAGCTTCTGCGTGGTCATGAGTTCGGCGCCGGCGAGGACGAACATGCCGCCGACCGCCGCGAGAACACCGCCGGTGAACAGGCGGGAGCGGAAGATGTCGAAGGTGAGCAGCGGGTCGTCCAGGCGGTGCTGGCGGCGCACGAACAGCCAGGAACCGGCGGCGGTGGCGACGAGCGCTGCGAGGGTGATGGCGGGGCTGTTGGCGGCCTGCTTGATGGCCATGGTCAGGCCAGACAGCGCGACTAGGGCGTAGAACGAGGAGACCACGTCCCACTGTTTGTCCAGGTTGGGCAGGTTTTCCGGTGCGAGCGCAACGGTGAGCACGAGGGCGACAATGACGATGGGCACGTTGATGAGGAAGACGGAGCCGACCCAGAAGTGCTCAATCAGCGCGCCGCCGACCACCGGTCCGAGCGCGCCGCCCGCCACCGCCACCGAGCCCCAGATGCCGATGGCGGTGTTGCGCTCGCGCTCGTCCGGAAACGTCAGGCGGATCAGCGCGAGCGTGGCCGGCATCATCACCGCAGCGCCCATGCCGAGCATCCCGCGCGCCAGGATCAGCTCTAAGGGTCCGGGCGCGAACGCCGCGCCCAGCGACGCCAAGCCGAAGATGGCTAGCCCCACGAGGAACATCAGGCGGTGGCCCACCCTGTCTCCCAGCGCGCCCGTGCCGAGTAGCAGGCCGGCGAGCACCAGTGGGTAGGCGTTGATGATCCACAGGCCCTGCTCCGGGGAGGCGTCAAGGGAATGCTCCAGCGCCGGCAGCGCGGTGTAGAGGATGGAGTTGTCCAGGCCGATCATGAGCAGTCCGAGCGAGACCACCGCGAAAAATCCCCAGCGCTGCGCCTTAGTCATGGGCAGATGGTACCGCGCGCAAAAAAGTGCGCCCCGGTTGCGGGACGCACTCTGTTTGGTTGTTGTTCTTAGCGCATTGCGAGGAATGCTGCGCCAATGCCGAGGACTGCCAGGGCCGCGACGACGCCGCCGATGATGGCCGCGACGTTGACCTGGTTGTTAGCCTGCTTCGGGGCCTCGGCCTTGGCCTTGGCTTCCACCTTCTGCTCAGCCTTGGGCTGCTCGGCGGGGACTTCACCCGGCTGGGCGGGGATTTCTTCCGCCGGCACGAGCGCGGTCAGGGGGTGCTCTTCGGCGACCTCGACGGGCTCCGGCTGTTCCACCTCGACGACCTCCTCCGGCTGCTCGATCTCCTCGACTTCAGCCTTTGCGCGGGCGCCGATGGACTCGGCGTAGGCGCCGATGCGCGGGTTGTCGAGTACCAGGGAGTCCCAGTCGGCGGGGACGAGTACCTTGCCCGCCGGGGTGTCGGCGAAGTACGGCTTTTCGGAGTAGTTGAAGTAGTCGAACTGGCGGTCGTAGTTCATCACCGACTGGTAACCGGCCTGCATCGGGGAACCTTCAGCGATGTCGGTGACGTACTGCTGAGCACCCCAGTGGCGCAGTCCCAGGGTGTGGCCGAACTCGTGCAGGATGGTGTTGCGCACCTGCATGTCGGTGGCGCGCCCGCCAGGGTTGGCGATGTAGAAGGCGTTATCGCCCACCAGCGACAGGCCCGTGGCATTCGAGCCTGCGCGCATGCGATCGCCGAGTACGCCGGAGCGGAAGATGTTGTCGCGCTCGCCGAGGGCGTTGATGTTGTCGATGAGCTGGAACGCCTCGTGCCGGCTCGGGCTGAAGTAGACGTCGCGGTAGTCGATGCTCTCGCCGCCGTGGGTGTCGGTGTAGTTGGCGATGTTGGTGTAGTGCTCACCGGCGTCGATGTGCAGGTTAATACCGTGGTCGTCGAACAGGTCCACGAGATCATCCAGGGCCTGCGTCGACGGGGCGTAGGAGGTGCGGTTGGCCTCGGCGCACTCGCGGGCGGCGGTGGTGTTGCAGCCCAGGGTGTCGTATTCGGAGGCCATCCAGTTCAACTGGAGGAACACATCCGGGCGGTTGGGGTCCGCGCCCCAGTCCGGCAGGGGGATTTCCGTGCCGTCGGCTAACACGACGCCTTGTTCTTCCCAGATATCCGGAATGCCGTCGCCATCGGAGTCGGTAAGCGTTGCGGTGTTAGTGCGCACTGGCGCTAGCTGAACCTCCTCAGCTGCGTGTGCGACGGTAACGCCGGATACCGCGATGGAGGCTGCAACTGCTGCGGCGATGGTGTTTCGGAATGCTGCTCGCATCTCGGTGACTCCTTGATGGTGTGTGTTCTCTTTGTTACATCCACGAGTTTATGCACCAAATATGCGCTGGTAAACCGCTCGGGGAAAGCCTGGAAAAACCTTGAAATCGTTGAACATTCTTTCCGGATTGTTCAACGTTTCCACCCGTTGTGGCCTGCGGATTGTTCAGCAATCCGGGTGGTGGATCCGCGGTTTCGCCGGCTTTGTTCAACGATCACACCGCGGGCGGTGCTAGATGGTTGAACAATCCACCGCAACTGTATACTATGCACTTTCAGGTGTTTTCTTGCATAATATTGGCTAATCACGGCTCTACCAGCGCTTTCGGATTGAGTACACAACTCACGGCCTCTCAGGTAGCCCGGTTTTTCCGTGAAATACCGGTGTGTGCACCGGATTGTTCAAAGATCGGCGGATTGTTCAGCAATCCTGTTTTACCCCCTACCCCCGTTTTTTACCCCCGCTGCGGGGCCACGGAGCCGTCGCAAAGCAAAAAGCCCCCTCTAACCCGAGTTTCTGCGCATCTTGGCGCGGCGCATATCGATGGCCAACGCGATGCCGATCACCGCCGCGTGCTGGCGTTCGTCCAGGTCGGGCTCGATGCGCACGCGGTAGCTGGACTTGCCCATCAGCATCCGCCCCATGCCGGAATACTCCGCGTCCACGGTCGCGAGCGGACGGCCCTGGCTGGTCAGCGTGTAATTCAGCTGGAACGCCTGCCCCTGGATCTGCACGTCCGGGAAACCCGCGACCTCCACGTCGAACTTCGCGCCGATCCAGGCGAACCGCTGCGTCAACCGCGCGAGCTCCAGCGGCGGGTTGACCTGGTGCACGACGTACTTGTCGCGGATGAAGTTCACCGGGTCCTCGATGCTCAGCACGTGCGCGCCGGCCGCGTCGAAGACCTCCACCCCGCGCGACGCCTTGACCAGGTCGCTCATCTTCAGCGTCTGCCTGGCCGTGCCCAACAGCTCCCCGCCTGGACCCTCGATCGCGAACGTGTCGCGGCCCAGGGCCTTTGTTTGCTTTACGACGATCTCACGTTGCCTAAACACGCCCCCACCCTAACGACATGTGGCTGGTTGTGGGCGGATGTGGTTTGGGCGGCTGGTTTTGCCTGCCCTGCCCCCCATCTCCACAAACCCCTAGTAAGCCCTCCCTAGTATGGCCAATTTTGGGCCTTAATAGGGGTTTGTTACTCGGGGTATGTCCCGACGCCCGCCAGTCGATTCGCCAAAAGGTGAGACGCTCCCGCACGATGCTTCAGCCCTAGGGCTGGTATTCGCGACGACAGCGTCTCGGCACGGGGCGAACTTCGGAAAGAAGGTCACCCTCTCGTCGATGATTCTACCGCGCGCAGCGGAAAACCCCGGCGGGCTGGATAGTCCAGCCTGCCGGGGTTGTACGCGCCTAGCTCAGAAGGGTGCTAGTTCGAGCTGCCCTCCGAGGAACCCGCGGAGGATCCGTCAGAGGAGCCCTCAGCGGAGCCAGCCTCGCCTGCGGCCTCACCAGCGTCCTCGCCGGTTTCGTCGCGGCCGGGGGTGTTGGTGACGGGCGGGACAACCGTCGTCACGCGGTCGCCCCCGAGGGAGGAGCCGCCCACGCGCACCTCATCGATGGAGGTCGACTTCTTCGGGCCGATGGCGGTGAACGCCTCGCCGGCCTCGTTGGAGCACCAGTCGTAGAGGACGGAGCCCGCGACAACCACGCCGGCGGCGATGGCTGCCCACTGGCCGTACTCCTGCACCTCCGGGCGCATTGCCAGTTCCTGCAGCATGCGGTTGGCGGCCTCGGCCTTCGCACGCAGCTCGGCAACCTGCTCGTTCTCCTGGCCGCGGCGGCCGTAACCGAAGTCCGGCGTCTTGCGGCGGATCTCGTCCTGGATCTCCGCGGAGATCCGGTCGAACTGGTCGTTGACAGCCTTGACGTACGGGGCTGCGACCTCACCCAGCACCTGGCCCGCCAGCAGCAGCGGCACCATGTACAGGATCGGCGAGCGCACCGCGTTGGCCACACAGCGGCCGAGGACGCTGCCCTCGTCCGGCGTGCCCGTCGGGGTGACCACGGCCGGGGTGCTCGTCTCCACTTCAGTGACCGTGACCTGCGGCAGCGTCTCCGTGACCACCGGCGGCAGCGTGTACGTTGCCGTCGCGGTCACCGGCGGGGTGTAGCCATCCACCGGGGTCGGTGCGACCTCGGTGACGGTCTTGCCGGAGTCGTCCACAACCACAACCACCTGGCCCGGAACATCCGGCGTGGTGGTCACTTCCGGACCCTCAACGGTGGTGACCACCGTCTGCGGCTCCGGCGTCACCGTCTGCACGGTGGTGACCGGCGTGGTGCGAGTGACCGTGATCGGATCCTGCGTCTGCACCACAGTGGTGACGATCGGGTCCGGGGTCTCCGTGATGGTCACCTCAGAGATCACCGGGTCCGGGGTCTCCGTGATGGTCACCTCAGAGGTCACCGGGTCCGGGGTGATGGTGGTCAGCTCACCTGCCAGGGTGGTGGTCACCGGATCCGGGGTCTCCGTGACGGTGGTGACTTCGCAGTCGCACGGTGCCGCACCCGTGGTCGGGGTGGACTGCGCCTTGTTCGTCGGCGTGTTCGGGGTGCGCTCCACCACCGTGGTTTCGGTGGTGACGGTGCCCGGAACCGTCGTCGTCTCATTGGTCGTGCCCGGGACGGAGCTGACCACAGTCTCGGTGGCGGTGACCGGCGGGGCGGTCGCGATCGCCTCGTTGACGTGGTAGCCGGCCGGCGCCGCCACCGTGATCACGATCTTGGCGGATTCGCCCGGCTCGAGGGCAAGCCCGCGGCCTGCCTTCTCCAGCTCGTCGTTGATCAGCGCGGTGAACTCGTCGGCGTCACCCTCGTCCAGGCGGGTGACGTTGTCCACAACATCCACGCCCTCGAGCGCCACCGAGCCGGTGTTAGTCACCGTGTAGCGCAGCTGCATCGGCTCGCCCTCGCCGATCGGCAGGGCGTCGCCGGCTTCTTCGGCGTCGCGCCATGCGTCGTCGCCCTCGTCCTCGCGCTTGATCTCCTTGAGGATCTCCAGCTGCGGGGAGTCGGAGGAGGCGTCATCCGGCGGCGCGGTCACGGTCACAACTGTCGACGGAACCACGGTCTCCGGCACAGTCGTGTACGGGTTCGTGGTGCCCGGGATGGTGGTGGCCGGGATGGTCACCGGCGGCACGGTCACGCCCGCGACGTTGTCGTGGCGGCCGGCCGGGGCCTTCACGGTCACGGTCACGTCCATAGACTCGCCCGGCTCCAGCGCGAACGGGGCGACCTTGCCCAGCTGGGCGTCGATAGCCTGCTGCAGCTCGGCGTTGTCCTCCTGCACCTCGTCGGTGAGGCGGATGTCGCGGATCGGCAGGGTGCCCTTGTTGGTCACGCGGTAGGTGATGTCCATGTCTTCGCCGGCGTTGACCAGGGCGTGCTCGTCGCGGCCGTTGATGAACTTCTTCACCTCAAGCAGCGGCGAGTTCGCCCGCGCGGTGGTGGACACCGTGGTGGCCGGACGGGTCGTACCCGGCAGGGTCGTCTCCGGGATGGTCACCGGCGGCACCGTGGTGGACGGGCCGGTCGTGCCCGGGATCGTGGTGCCCGGACGGGTGGTGCCCGGAATGGTGGTCTCCGGAACCTCGGCGCGAGCCTCGTTGACGTGCTCGCCCTCCGGCGCGGTGACCTCGATGCGGATGTCCTGGAAGGCGCCCGGCGCGAGGTTGAACGGCTTGGCCTTCTCGGCCAGCTCCGCGTTGATCTCCTCCTGCAGCTCCGGGTTGTCCTCGCGGATCTGGTCCGCAAGTGCGATGTCGTTCAGTTCCACGTTGCCGGTGTTGGTAACGCGGTACCAGATCTCCATCTTCTCGCCCGGAGTGACGGAGGCGTCCTCGCGGCCGTTGATGCGCTTTTCGATGTTCAGGCGGCGCAGCTCAACCGGCGTGCAGACAACGTTGTTGGCCGGGCCGTCCGAGTCGCCGGACATGTTGGCCACGTTGACCAGGCCGGAATCCGCACCCGGGTTCGCACCCTCGGCGGTGCACTGGCCGACAGCCTCCGGCAGGTTGTTCGCCGCGGCCTCAGCCAGCGTGCCGGTGACGGTGACGTGGAAGTCCTTGTACTTGCCCGCCTTCAGCGCAGCGGCGTCGGCGACCTTGTAGCGGCCGTTTTCGACCTCCACAGTCTTGCCGTCTACGGCCACCTCGTTGACCGTGAAGCCGGCGCCGCGCAGCGGCACGTCCCAGATGGTGGCGTGCTCGCCGTCGACCAGGCCGGAGTTGCGCACGCGGATGACGTACTCGTTGGAGTAGTCGTAGCTGCCTTCCTCGTTGCGGGTCAGCGCAACGTTGCCCGCACGGGCGCCAAGCTTCTCGACGGCAAACTGCGGCCGCTCAGGCGCCGGCGCCGTCGTCGTGACCGGCGGCGGCACCGGGGTGGTTGCCGAGGTGGTCGGCGTTGCCTGCGCGGTGTTCGTCGGCACGTTCGGCGTCTTCTCGGTGGTGACCACGGTGGTGGTCAGCGAGCCCGGCACCGTCGTCGTGGCGTCGGTGGTGCCCGGGACGGAGGAGACCTGCGTCTGGGTGGTGGGCACCGCCGGGGCCGTCGCGATGGCCTCGTTGACGTGGTAGCCCTTCGGTGCGTCGACAGTAATCTCGACGACCTTCTTCTCGCCCGGCTTCAGGGTGAAGCCGCGGCCCTCTGCCTCGAGCGCGCCGTTGAGCGCGTCGGTGAGCGCCTGCTGGTCGCCCTCGTCCAGACGGGTGACGTTGTCGACGATGTCGATGCCGCTGAGCGTGACGGAACCGGTGTTGGTCACCGTGTAGCGCACGCGCATCTTGCCGTTCGCGTCGACAACCGCCGCGTCGTCCTCGGTGTCGGCGGCGTGCCACTTGTTGTCCTCAAGGCTGAAGATGTCCTTGAGGATCTCCAGCTTCAGCGAATCGGAGCGGGCGTCGTCGGACGGGGTGGTCGTCTGCGTGACCACGCGCTCCGGGACCGTGGTCTCCGGAATCGTGGTGCGCGGGTTCGTCGTGCCCGGGATGGTGGTCGCAGGCACGGTCACCGGCGGAACGTTCGGCTTTGCGACGTTCACGTGGCCGCCTGCCGGCGCCTTGACCGTGATCTCCACGTCGCGGAACTCGCCGGCCGGGATGTCGATCGGCTCGACCTTGGCCAGCTCATCAGCGATCTGCTTGCCCAGCGCATCCTTAACCGCATCGGAGCCCTCAGTGACCTCGTCGGCGATGGTGACGCCCTTGGCCTCGACGTTGCCGTTGTTGAACACGCGGTAGGTGATCACCATCTCCTGGCCGGGCTCGACAATGTCGCCCTCGTCCAGGTTGTTGATGTACTTCTTGATCGCCAAGTTCGGCGAATCCGAGCGTGCGTCGTCAGACGGCGTCGGCACCGTCACCACCGTCGACGGCACCGTGGAGGCCGGGATGGTGGTGTTCGGGTTCGTCGTGCCCGGGATGGTGGTGCCCGGCACGGTCACCGGGGGCACGATCGGCTTAGCGACGTTCACGTGGCCGCCAGCCGGCGCCGGCACCGTGATGCGGAACTCGCGGACCTCGCCCGGCTCCAGCGCGAACTGGTCGATGCCGTTGAGCTTGGCGTCGATGTCGCGCTGCAGCGCCTTGGAGGTGTTCTCGTCGGCGGCCTCGGTGACTTCGTCGGCGAGGCGGATGCCGTCGATACGCACGGAGCCCGTGTTGGACACGCGGTAGAGGATCTCCATGTCCTCGCCCGGCGCGACCTGGGTGCCGTCGTCGTAGCCGTTGATGTACTTCTTGATCGCCAGCGACGGGGAGCCCGCGTGCGCGGTGGCGGTGACCGTGGTCGGCGGGACCGAACGGCCCGGCACGGTGGTGCCCGGGATGGTCGTCGCCGGGACGGTCGAGCCCGGGATGGTGGTGCCCGGCACCGTGGTCTCCGGGTCGGTGGTGCCCGGGACAGTCACCGGCGGGACGGTGGTCTCCGGGATGGAGGTCTCCGGACGGGTCGTGCCCGGCACGGTGGTCTCCGGCACCTGGGCGCGCACCTCGTTGGTGTGCTCGCCCTCGTACGCGGTGACCGGGAACGTGATGTCCTTGACTTCGCCCGGCGCGAGGTCGAAGGCCTCGATCTTGGCGATCGCGGCGTCGATCTCCTTCTGGAGCTCGTCGTTGTCTTCCTTGATCTGGTCTGCCAGCGTGATGCCGGACAGGGTGACGTTGCCCGTGTTGCGGACGCGGTACCAGATCTCCATCTTCTCGCCCGGGGTGACCGGTGCGTTCTCGCGGCCGTCGATGCGCTTTTCAATGTTCAGGCGGCGCAGCTCAACCGGCTCGCAGACGATGTTGTTCTCGCGGCCGTCGGAGTCACCTTCCATCTCGATGGTGTTGACCAGACCGGAGCCTGCGCCCGGGTTCTGCGTGGTGACGGCGTCGCACTGGCCGACGGCTGCCGGCAGCGCGTTCGCGGCCTGATCGGTAACGGTGCCGTTGACCACGACCTGGAAGTCCTTGTACTCACCGACGGCGAGCTCGGCTTCCTCACTGATGAGGTAACGGCTGTTTTCCGGCTTGACCTCGGTGCCGTCGACGGTGACGGAGCTGATGTCGAAGCCGACACCGCGCACCGGCACATCAGAGATCTTCGCGTGCTTGCCAGCGATGGAGCCGGTGTTGCGCACGCGGATGGTGTACTCGGCGGAGTAGCCGTACTGGCCGTCCTCGTTGCGCTCCAGGCTTATGCCGGACTGGTTGCCCAGCTTCTCCACCGCGAACTGCGGCTTCACAGGCTCCGGAACAACCGGAGTCGTGGAGGAGGTCGGCGTCGCGTGCGCGGTGTTGGACGGCGTGTTCGGGGTGACAGTGGACGGTTCAACTACACGCGGGGGCACGGTGGTCACCGGAACGGTGGAACCGTTCGTGGTGGTCATCACCGTGGTGCCCGGGATGGTGGAGCCCGGCAGCGTGGTCACCGGCGGTGCGGTCACCTTTGCCACGTTGATGTGGCGCTGCTTCGGCGCGTCGACGGTGATCTCCACCGCGCGGGACTTGCCCGGCTGCAGGGTGAAGTCCTTGCCGTACTTCTCCAGCTCGGCGTTGATCGCGTCGGTGAGCGCCTTCTTGTCTTCGTCGGTGCCCTTGGTCAGCTCGGTGACCTCGTCGACAATGCCGATGCCGGACACCGGCAGGGAGCCGGTGTTCTTCACCGTGTAGCGGATGCGCATCTTGCCGTTGGCGTCGACCACTGCGGCGTCGGAAGCCTCGTCGACCTTGTCGGCGGTCTTCCAGTCGTTGGTGTCGTTGCTCCAGATGTCCTTGAGCAGCTCCAGCTTCACAACGTTCGAACGCGCGTCATCGGACGGCGTTGTCGTCGGAGTAACGGTGCGCTCCGGAACCGTGGTCGGCGGGATGGTCGTGTTCGGGTTCGTGGTGCCCGGGATCGTGGTGGCCGGAACGGTCACCGGCGGCACGACCGGCTTAGCCACGTTGACGTGGCCGCCCTTCGGGGCCTTAACCGTGATCGTGACGTCCTTGAAAGCGCCCGGTGCGAGGTCGAACGGCTTGACCTTGTCAAGCTCAGCCTTGAGGTCCGGAATGTCCTCGCCCTCGGTCACCTCGTCGGCGATGGTGATGTCCTTGACCTCACCGACGCCAGTGTTGCGCACGCGGTAGGTGATCTCCATCTTTTCAGCGTCCGCTGCGAGGACGTCGCCTTCGTCGCGGCCGTTGATGTACTTGGTGATCTCCAGCTGCGGCGACTCCGAGCGGCCCTCATCCGGCGGCGCGGTCACGGTGACCACGGTCGACGGAACGGTGGTGCCCGGCACGGTAGAGCCCGGGATGGTGGTGCTCGGCTTCGTGATCGGCGGGACTGTCACCGGTGGCACCGTGGTGCCTGGCACGGTCACCGGCGCGGTAGCAACGGCCTCGTTCACGTGGCCGCCAGCCGGTGCCGGCACCGTAATACGGATCTCCTTCACGCCGCCCGGCTCCAGCTTGAACGCCGGCTCCTTCGCCAGCTCGGCGTTGATGGCTGCCTGCAGGCCCTGCTTATCGGTGGCCTGGGTGACTTGGTCGACGACGCGGATGCCGTCGACAGGCATGCTGCCCTCGTTGACCACGCGGTAGAGGATCTCCATGTCCTCGCCCGGCGCGACGGCGGTGCCATCGTCGTGGCCGTTGACGTACTTCTTGATGGTGATCTTCGGCGAGTTCGCCTTCGCCGTGGTGGACACAGCGGTGGACGGGACCGGCTTACCCGGGACCGTGGTGTGCGGGAGCGTCACCGGCGGGATCGTGGTCGGCGGGACGTCGGCGCGAGCCTCGTTGGCGTGCTCGCCCTCCGGAGCCTTAACCGAGATGTGCACGTCGCGGATCTCGCCCGGCTCGAGGTCGAAGGTGTCCTGGCCGTTGAGCTGCTTGGTGATCTCTTGCTGCAGCGCGTCGTTGTTTTCCTGGACGTTGTCCGACAGCTTCACGTCGTGGAGCGTGACGTTGCCGGTGTTGCGGACGCGGTACCAGATGTCCATCGGCTCGCCCGGCTTCACGACGGCTTCCTCACGGCCATCAATGCGCTTCTCGATGTTCAGACGACGCAGTTCAACCGGCGTACAGACAATGTTGTTGTCCGGACCGTCCGAGTCGCCGTCCATGTTGACCACGTTGAGCAGACCGGAGTTCTTCGTCGCGTCCGCACCGGTGGCGTCGCACTGGCCGTACGCAGCCGGCAGGTTGCCCGCCGCAGCATCGGAGATGGTGCCGGAGACGGTGACGGTGAACGTCTTGGATTCGCCAGCTGCGAGAGCTGCGCCGTCCGCAATCTTGTAGCGGCCGTTCTGCAGCTGCGCGTCCTGGCCATCGACCTGCACGGAGTTCAGCTCGAAGCCGACACCACGCAGCGGAACGTCGTAGATAGATGCATGCTCGCCGCCGCCCTTGCCGTCATTCCTGACGATGATGGTGTACTCCGCAGTGTAGGAGTACTTGCCATCCTGGTTGCGCTCCAGGTTGATGGCGGACTGGTTGCTCAGCTTTTCAACCGAGAACTGCGGGTTCTCGACGACTGGTGGCGGGGTGTCTTCCTTACGGATGAGTGCGTTCGCCTCATCTTTCTTGGACCTGATTTTTACCGGCTTTTCGTCGAACGGGTCGAACTCACCTTCAGGTGGTCTGCGGAAGTCGCCATCGCGCGGATCAAGCACACCATTCGCAGTCGCCTCGTTGCGGTGGTCGTCCGAGTCCGCTGCTGGTGCGTTCACGATGATGTTTACAGTCTTCGAGTCGTTCGGCGAAAGGGAGAACTTTTCCTGATTACCGAGTTCATTGTCGATGTCCCGCTGCAGCCGATCCTTGTCGGCTGAGGTGTCCACGACGTCCGACAGCGAAATATCGGAGATAGTGCCGCTGCCAGTGTTGGTTACCACGTACCGAATCAGAACAGGCTGACCACTCTCAATCGTCGGCCATTCCGTGTCAGCATCCTGCGCGTCAAGGGGGTCATGATCTTCCGGTGATTTCGACTCGTCGAACGGCCCGATGTATTTCTTGACCTTTAGCTTCGGGTCACAATCACCGTCGGCGGCCGAATCATTGTTCGAGTTCGGGTCTTTTTCGTTGCCGATCACCGAAACTCGATTTACCGCGCACTCTTCAGTGCTTTTGCCAGCAGTAACACGCAGGATTGCGGTTTGCTTGTGGTTTCCTTCAGAGTCAATGCCCTCGAGCGGCCCGTGCACCCAGTTCAATGTGCCGTCCTCGGCAGTCTTCTGGGAAATCCATCCGTCTGACACCGCTTCAACTTCCACCTCAGAGAGATTTCCGCCAATAAGATCGCGGATAGCGAAGCCTGAGGATGCACAAGGGGAGTTGTTTGTAACCTCTACCGTCCACTGCCATCTACCGTCCTCAGTCTTGTGAAGCGTCTTTGCGACTTCAAGGTCGACATCCGCCGCTCGATGCTCAGAAACAGTGAAGGCATTCGATGCCGCATCATTGTTGTACGAGTGAGGCACCGTCTCCTTCGATACCAGGGCAATTTCAACCTGGTCCCGCGCGCCATCCGAGTTCTTGATGGCTAGCCGGTACGCGTCCCCCGAACCGTTCACACTGAAGCCTACGTCTCCATTACCGTAAGTCCACGCGTTACCGTAAACACCTTGTTCGATCGCGTCACCCGCAGGCGTACGCAGGTTGTCAATATCCCAGAAGTCGGTAACGCCTGTCGTGGTGTCAGTTCGGTATAGACGAGGTGTTCCGGTACCAAGCCTTCCATTCCCAGTTTGGAGTGGCTGCCCATTCGCGTATGGCTCGTCGGTAGAGACCGACCAGATGTACTTGTTCTGTTCAAGCCCCTCAAATGCCCAGTCATTAGCGCTCAGTGGCCTGTGCAAAAAGGTGTTGCCGTCCTGGTCCTGCGGGACATTCACAAACTTATAAGCATTCGCAGTGTCCTCTGAGAGCCTCAGCGGGAACGCCTCAGTCGCAGGAATCCTACTTCCATCGTCTGCTGGCAACGCGAGGCCTGTTTCCTGATCCTGATCAAAAGCAATCTGGTACACCGTACCGGAGCCGTGCATCGAGTTATTGGAGAAGATGTAATTACCGTCGACGTCGAACGCACCATTGGTGAAACCGCGTGAGACATCTTCTGCGTTCAACCCGGATATCATGCCAAGCGGCTTCGCCCATCCGGTCTGAGGACTAATTTTCTCAACAAAACGCCCGCTGGGTGCGTCCCGTCATCGTTTGGTCGATTCTGGGAAACCGCGTAGAGATAGCCATCCTTGGAGTTGTAAGCCAACGAGTTGTAGACCCAATCTGTCTCTCCTGGCCCCAACGAGGATTCTGGGTCTTTTCCAGGTACCGGCGTAAAGTGCTCACCATCGTTTAGACCGTCCTGGCGATACTGAAGAACAGTACGGTTTCGTCCTGGATTACGAGGTTTTTCAGGCTTTGTTGCATCGAAACTTTCAGCAATCCATGTCGTGGTGCCCGTTGTAAGAGTCCCCTCGACGTTTTTGATGCACTTATCTTTACTGCCCTCAAAGAGGGGATCCCTGTTACCCGGGTCATTTTGTAGGTTCAGATCAATGCCCGGCTGGTAACGCGGTGTAGCGGCAACACTGGTTCCACCACCTACGCCTTTCCCCACGGCATAATTTGAGCTATCCCCCAAGGCAACAATGTTCACATATTCGTAGGTTTCAGTTGGGTTAGACGGCGCTGGCAGGAGCTCTACTGTTCGGAAATCAAGATTTAGACGGATCCACCCATCTCCGCCCTTCGATGCATAACCCGTTACAGTATCTACGGTGTCGTAGTCCGTACTTGACCTGTATTTACGAATCTCATAGGTCGCCTCGTCTGGCAATGTGGTATCGGAGTCCTTAGGCAAGAATTCAATTTCAACACCCGTCATTTTTCCGGGCGTTTTGAAACTTATATTCGTTCTCCACCGGTCGTTTTCGTAGCCAATCTGTCTAGTTTCGACCTTCGGAACCGCGTTGGGGGCAGTCGGTACTTGGGCCTCAGCTTTCTGAAGTCCCGATTCTTGGTTCGCTGGCACCACAACGGTGGATCCGAGTGTCAGCGTTAACGCAGAAATGCAGGCAATTCCAAGTCTTTTACTGTTTTTAATAGGGCTCATTGAGACATCATTCATGAGATCCACCTCAGTTCGAGAACAAGCAGGGCAACAGACACAGGAATCATATACGGATTGAATAGCATTTTCAGCGTTTAGCGATGTAAATGTATCCTGCGATCGATCGGCCACACCCGCCACCGGACGCGCCCCGCTATCGTGAGATCAGAACCCCACCAAGGGGTTAAACGACAAAATGTGTGTCCGGATTCGGCGTGTCGCGGGGTTAGATGTGGCCTTTTTGGATGCCGATTGAGTGTGTGTATTCGGTGTCGATAGCGTTGTCGTAGAGGGCTGGGCGTCCAATTTCGTGGTCGGTTTTGGAGGCGCCGCATTGTTTGCAGCGCCATCTGGTGGTGCCTTTGCTGGTGGTGCCGTTTCGTTTCATTTCACCGCCGCAGTAGCAGCGGGGCTGGTTCTTTGACATTGCGACACCACACCACGCCGCGCATAGCACACCAACGCTGCCACACCGAGGATTGAACGCTCGAGACCCAGATATATGCTCCCGGAGCATATATTTTCCTGAAACCTACAGGTCAACCCCTGAAAATCGGCGATTCCGGACACACATTTTGACCCTTAACCCCACTCCAAAAACGAAAAATCCCGAGACACCGTAGGAACGATGTCTCGAGACTTCACATTGTGCCCGGGGGGGGACTTGAACCCCCACGTTCTTGCGAACACTGGCACCTGAAGCCAGCGCGTCTGCCAATTCCGCCACCCGGGCGGGCGACTTGATTAATATAGAACGCACCTCACAAAAACTACAAATCGCCAGCGCACACCGCCTTTTACCCCGCGTCGACAACGGGGCCGACACGCTGCGCGGATAGGTGGTGTCGGGTGCGGCACCTATACTGTCCGGGTTACTTAAATTCTGATGTGAAGAAAGGAGGTGCGCAGGAAGTGGCAGTGATGGACAGGCTGGCAAAGCTGGACAGTTCTCTGCAGCGCGGCTTAGACAATTCCATGGCGGCGCTGTTCGGCGGCAAGGTTGTGCCTGAAGAAATTGAGGAACTGGTCAAGCAGGAAGCCCAGGACTCGCTGGTGGTCACGGACAGGGATGAGTATGTCGCCCCGAACGTGTACGCGGTGGGTGTGTCTTCGAAGGACTTGGAGAACCTGTCGCAGAACCGCGATCTTCCTGTGGACCTCGCCGATCAACTCATGCGCTACGTGCGCAACAAGCAGTGGTTCCTCGACGGCCCTGTTGTTGTGCGTATCGCGGAGGAGTCGGGTCTGCGCACTGGCCAGCTCCGGGTGTCCTCGTATATCGACACCATGCCGGATGTGGTCAGCGGCTTCGACGCCATTGTGGCGGAGCCGAAGAAGCGCAAGGCCTCGCGCTCGCAATTGAAGGAGGATGCAATGTCCGAACCTAACGCCAACCAGCCGCAGGCCGCTGCCGACACCGATGCGGCCACGGTGAGCCTGCTGCTTCAAGACGGCTCGTCGCGCACCTACCTGGTCCACGAGGGCTCCAACATTCTGGGCCGTTCCAACGATTCGGATTTCCGCCTGCCGGACACCGGGGTGTCGCGCCAGCACGCGGAGATCACCTGGGACGGCCAGGTGGCGGTGCTGGTGGATCTGCAGTCCACCAACGGCACCACGGTCAACGACGAGCCGGTGGAGAACTGGATGCTCGCGGACGGCGACGTGATCACGCTGGGCCATTCCAGCATTGAGGTCCGCATCATCGGCGGCGAGGACAAGCCGCAGGCCAGCGCCAACCAGCCGGAGTTCACGGACTCGGTGGCGTACCCCAGCACCGAATACTTCCGCCCGTAAGAGGGGTTTGCCATGGATTCGACCATGATCCTCAGCGCCCGCTTCGGCCTTTTGGCCTTGCTCTGGGTGTTCATTTTCCTGGTGATGTGGACGCAGAGGAAGGATGTGGTGTCGGCGGGTGGCGCGGTGCGTCGTCAAGCAAGTGCCTCCGCCCCCGCCCCCAGGGAGAAAGCGCGCACCCTTGCGGTAGTTGAGGGGCCGCTGAAAGGCTCCCACATGGAAATTGCCAGCTTAGAAGACTTGACTGTCGGCAGAGCGGGAGACAACGATTTCCAGCTGGGCGACGACTTCGCCTCCTCGCGCCACGCGCGCCTGTTCCGCAGGGGCAGCGACTGGTTCGTGGAGGACCTGGATTCGCGCAACGGCACCTTCGTCAACGGGGTGCGCATTGATCAGCCTGAGCGGGTGACCGTGGGCACGGACATGAAGATGGGACGCACGATTGTGAGGCTGATGCCGTGAAGCTCGCATTAGATTTCGTGGCCGTGTCCGACCGGGGCCTGGTCCGCGGCAACAACGAGGACTCCGCCTACGCAGGCCCGCACCTGCTGGTGCTTGCGGACGGCATGGGCGGCCACGCCGCCGGCGAGGTGGCCAGCCAGCTCATGGTCGAGCACCTCGAGCACCTGGACCGCGACCCCGAGGACGCGGACATGCTCGCCCTTCTGGGCGCGGCGGCCGAGGACGGCAACGCCTCCATCGAGGCCTCCGTGGCCGAGCACCCCGAGCAAGCCGGCATGGGCACCACCCTCACCGCGGCGATGTTCAACGGCCGCGAGCTCGGCCTGATCCACGTGGGCGACTCCAGGGGCTATCTGCTTCGCGACGGCGAGCTCCGCCAGCTCACCGTCGACGACACCTTTGTCCAGTCGCTGGTCAACGACGGCAAACTCGCCCCCGAGGACGTCTCCTCGCACCCGCAGAAGTCCCTGATCTTGAAGGCGTACACCGGCCGGGCCGTGGAGCCGCACCTGGAGCTGATCCAGGTCAAGCCGGGCGACCGCGTGCTGCTGTGCTCCGACGGGTTGAGCGACCCGGTGACCCAGCAGACCATCCAACTCGCGCTCGGCGACGGCACCCCGGAGATGGCGGCGAACCGCCTGATCGAGCTTGCGCTGCGCTCCGGCGGGCCGGACAACGTCACCGTGGTGGTGGCGGAGGTCGTGGAGGCCGCCGAGGGCGATGCGGCCCGCGAGAACCGCGCCGTGGTCAGGGCCGGCGCGCTGGATCCGGGCTACGAGTCCTCCCACCCGGACTCCGCCGCCTCGCGCGCCGCAGCGCTGCTTCGCAAGTCCGAGACCATCACCCCGGACCACAACCGGGCCAAGCTCCAAGACGCGGATGCTTCCGACGACGAGGAGGGCCACACTAGCGCCGGCGAGAAGAAGCAGCCGTCGTCGGTGTGGCCTTGGGTCGTCGCAACGCTGGTGCTTCTGCTAGTGCTCGCGGTGGCGGGCGTGATGTGGTCGCAGTCCCGCGCCACCGACGAGTACGCGCTGAAGGTGCAGGACTCCGGCGAGTTTGTGGTGCAGCACACCACCCGCGACAACCCGTTCGCGGACGCGGAAACCGAGGACATCCAGCGCGCCTGCCTGAACACCAAGGGCGATCTGCGCGTGATTTCCAAGGACTCCAAGCCGGGCGATTGCAGCATCTTCACTACCGAAGACCTGCCGAAGGACAAGCGCGAGGTCGCGGACGTCACCGGCTCCTACGACGACGTATTAGCCAAGCTGAATGAGTTGGCGGACCAGGCGCTACCGGCCTGCACGGACAAGAAGAGCGCCGACGAGGGCAAGTGCCGGGAGGTGCGATGAGCCGCCTAGTATCCCGCAGCCGCGAGCTGCTCCTCCTGCTGTTCACCACTGGCCTGCTTGCACTCATGCTCTTCGGCTTAGAGACGAGCCAAGGGCGCGCCCTGTCCACAGAGATGCTCTACATCATCGGCGGGTTCATGGGCGTCTACGCCATCGCGCACGTGGCCATCGCTTTCTTGGCGCCGCACGCGGACCAGGTGATGCTGCCCGTAGTCGCGCTACTCAACGCCGTGGGCCTGGTGGTGATCTACCGCCTCGACCTGGCAGAACGCCCCGGCTACGGGCCGCTGGCGGAACGCCAGATGCTGTGGTCCTTGGTCGGTGTGGGCCTGATGGTGCTCACGCTCATTATCATCCGCGACCACAAGTCCCTGTCGCGCTACTCCTACCTGCTGGGCCTGGTGGGCCTGATCCTTTTGGCGCTGCCACTGGTGTGGCCGCAGCCCCCGGGGTACGAGGAAGCGCGCATCTGGCTGTGGCTCGGCCCGTTTTCCATCCAGCCGGGCGAGTTTTCCAAGATTCTGCTGTTGATCTTCTTCGCCCAGCTGCTGGCGCAGAAGCGCGCCCTGTTCACCGTGGCGGGTCGGCGCTTTTTGGGCATGACGTTCCCACGTCTTCGCGACCTCGCGCCGATCCTCATGGTGTGGGCCATCGCCATTTTGATCATGGGCATCTCCAACGACTTCGGCCCGGCGCTGCTGCTGTTCGCCACCGTGCTGGGGATGGTCTACTTCGCCACCGGCCGCGCATCCTGGCTGTTCATCGGCGTCGGCCTGGTGGCCGTCGGCGGCTACGCCGTGTACCAGGTCAGCTCCAAGATCCAGGAGCGCGTATCCAACTTCATCGACCCGTTCGCGGACTTCGACGGCATTGGCAACCAGCCCGCCAACGCGCTGATCGGCCTGAGCTGGGGCGGCATCACTGGCACCGGCCTGGGCTACGGCCACCCGGAGCTGGTGCCCGTGGCGCACTCCGACTACATCCTCGCCGCCCTCGGCGAAGAGCTGGGGTTTGTGGGCATCGCCGCGGTGCTGTGCCTGTTCGCGGTGTTTATCACCCGCGGGTTCCGCACCGCCATGCAGGCGCGCGACTCCTACGGCAAACTGCTCGCCTCCGGGTTGGCGCTGACCATTGCCATCCAGATCTTCGTGGTCGCCGGCGGCGTGTCCGCCATGCTGCCCATGACGGGCCTGACCACGCCGTTCATGTCCGCCGGCGGCTCGTCCGTGATGGCCAACTACATCCTGCTCGGCCTGCTGCTGCGCATCTCCAACAGCGCGAATCGCCCCGCGGACTACGACGCTGTCGCCGCGGGCACCGCGCGCCCTGAGGTGGTGGGCGC
The DNA here is from genome assembly GCF_027257105.1 of Corynebacterium faecium. NCBI lineage: Bacteria > Bacillati > Actinomycetota > Actinomycetes > Mycobacteriales > Corynebacteriaceae > Corynebacterium > Corynebacterium faecium. The sequence goes on along the minus strand of NZ_JAPYJX010000002.1, from coordinate 194,321 downwards.
ACGATGAACAAGTCCATCCGCTACGGCGCTGTGGTCGCGCTGCTGATGATCGCGGCGCTTTTGGTCAACTTCACCGTGGTGCAGGGCCTGCGTGAAGACGAGTACGCGCAGAACCAGCACAACTCGCGCATCCTCATGGACCTCAAGCGCACCAACCGCGGCGACATCGTCGCGGGCGAGACCGTGTTGGCCCAGAGCCACCGCAACGAAGAGACCGGCTTCTACCAGCGCGCCTACCCCAACATGCCGTGGTCGTTCGCGCCGATCGTGGGGTTTGTCTCCGACCAGTTCGGCACCTCCCAGCTGGAGGCCACCCACAACGGCGACCTCACCGGCGACTCCGGCACCGCCTCGCGCTTCCTGCGCACCGGGCTCGAAGACGGCAAGAAGGGCGACACCGTCGACCTGACGCTGGACCCGAACCTGCAGGCCTTCTCGTACGACCAGCTGGCCAAGCCGGGTTTTGATGGTGCGGTGGTGGCCGTGAGGCCGTCGACAGGCGAGGTGCTCTCCATGGCCTCGACCCCCAGCTACGACCCGAACGGCATCGCGGACCCGGCCACTGCCGAGGACGCCTGGGCCGAGGCCACCGGCAACCCCGCGAACCCGCTGCTGAACCACGCGGCGCAGGAGCAGCTGCCGCCGGGCTCGATCTTCAAGATCATCACCACCGCCGCGGGCCTGCGAAACGGCTTTACGCCGGAGTCGCCGCTGACCGGCGAGGCACAGACGATCCTGCCGGGCACGGACAACATCCCGCTGACCAACTACGGCGGCCAGGCCTGCGCCGGCGGCGGGCAGGTGCCGCTGCGCACCGCGTTCGCCCTGTCCTGTAACACCGCGTTCGTGCAGATGGGGCTCGCGGTGGGCCCCGACGCGCTGCGCGACGCCGCCGCCCGCTTCGGCGTGGGCGAACGCTACAACCTGGGCCTGCCGAATGCGGCCGGCTCGCTAGGCGAGCTGCCCGGCGGCGCCGAGGTGGCCCAGTCCGCCATCGGCCAGCGCGACGTGACCATGACCGCGCTGCAGGCCGCGATGATGTCTGCGACCATCGCCAACAAGGGCAAGCGCATGGAACCGCACGTCGTGCGGCAGGTGCGCAACGCCGACGGCAAGGTGGTGCACGAAACCGAGCCGGTGGAACTCAACGAGGCCGTAACAGAACAAGAAGCCGCGACGATCACGGACTTGATGTTCGCGTCCGAGCGGTGGACTTGGGGCTACGACGGCAACGGCTTCGCCTCCAAGACCGGCACGGCCGAGCACGCCGAAGGCGCCGCCCCGCACGTGTGGTACGTCGCCTTCGACCCGGCCAAGGACGTCGCCGTTGCCGTGGTGGTGAAAAACGGCGGCAACCTCGGCGAGGCCGCTACCGGCGGCCAAGTCGCCGGACCGATCGGACGCGCCGTGCTGCGCGCAGCACCCGCCGCCCCCGCACCCGTGGAAGGAGCACAGTAGATGAACACCGAAAACCGCGAGGACCTGCAACAGCTCGTCGGCGACGGCTACCAGCTGCAGTGGATCATCGGCCACGGCGGCATGTCCACCGTGTGGCTGGCAGACGACTTGGCCAACGAGCGCGAGGTGGCCATCAAGGTGCTGCGCCCCGAGTTCAGCTCCAACGCGGAGTTCCTCGCCCGCTTCCGCAACGAGGCTTTGAGCGCCCAGGGCATCAACTCCGACAACGTGGTGGCCACCTACGACTACCGCGAGGCAGACACCGACGCGGGCTTCACCGTCTGCTACATCATCATGGAGTACATCCGCGGCGAGTCGCTCGCGGACCTCATCGCCCGCGAGGGCCAGCTGGATGAGGCACTGGCTCTCGACGTGCTGGAGCAGGCCGCCCACGGCCTCGCCGTGATCCACCGCATGGGGCTAGTGCACCGCGACATCAAGCCGGGCAACCTCATGCTCACCCAGCATGGGCAGGTGAAAATCACGGACTTCGGCATCGCCAAGGCCGCCGCGGCCGTGCCCCTGACCCGCACCGGCATGGTGGTGGGCACCGCACAGTACGTCTCCCCCGAGCAGGCCCAGGGCATGAAGGTCACCGCGGCTTCCGACGTCTACTCGCTCGGCGTGGTGGGCTACGAGCTGCTCTCCGGCAAGCGCCCGTTCACCGGCGACTCCTCGGTGTCCGTGGCGCTCGCACACGTCTCCGCCGAGCCGCCCGCGCTACCCATTTCTGTCTCCGCCCCGGCGCGCGAGCTCATCGAGATCGCCCTGCGCAAGGACCCCGGCCAGCGCTTCCGCGACGGCAACGAGTTCCAGCTGGCCGTCTCCCAGGTCCGCCAGGGCCTGCGTCCCGCCCAGCCCGGCGGCCACACCCAGGTCGTGGCCACCGAGCCGTCCGCGACCGCGTCCACCCAGATGCTGGCCAGCGTCGCCGAGGAGCGCACTTCCCGCCCCGAGGGCGCCTACCCGCCGTCCGCCGCAAGGGCCGTTGCTTCTCGACGTCCTCCGGCTCCCCCCGCCCCGTCCCGCGCCGCGACACCAGCGCCGCGCGAACGCGAACCGGAAAAGAAGTCGTCTGCGGCAGGGCCGGTGATCTCCACGATCTTGCTGCTCGCGCTTTTGGCTGGCGGCGCCGCCTGGGCGTACACCGAGGGCGTGTTCGACCGCTTCACCGGCGGCGGCACCCCCACCACCCCGCGGCCCACCATGAGCGCGACCACCCCGACGCCGGAGGAAGAGGCAGACACGGAGGATCCGGTCACCGAGACCACCACCGAGCGCGAGCGCACCACCATCACGGAGCCGCGCAACCCGGGCACCCTGCGCTTCGAGGAGTCCGAGGCCGACAACGCCCCCGCCCCGGCGGAGCCGTCCGCCGAGCCTTCCGCCCCGTCCGCCGATACTTCCGCACCGGCGCATTCGTCGGCGGCGGCTCCGACGCCTTCGGGTGGGGCGCTGGACGGTGGGACGTCGATAGGCAATCAGCCCGAGGACACGAACGCGCCGGCCCCTGAGATAGAATTGCCCAACCTTGATAGCTTGCTTGGAGGTGGCAGGTAAATGCTGATCGCGGACCGGTACGAACTCGGCGACATCATCGGCACCGGCGGCATGTCGGACGTGTATGCCGCCACCGACGTGTCCCTTGGGCGCGAAGTCGCCGTTAAGATGTTGAAAATCGACATGGCGCGCGACGAAAACTTCCGCGAACGCTTCCGCCGCGAAGCGCAAAACTCCGCGCGCCTGAACCACCCCAACATCGTCTCGGTCTACGACACCGGCTCCGTGGAAACCTCCGGCGTGGACGTGCCCTACATCGTCATGGAGCTCGTCCACGGCATGAACCTGCGCGATATCGTGCGCAACGAAGGGCCGCTGAGCCCCGAGAGCGCCGCGAAACTGCTGCTGCCGGTCACCCGGGCACTGCAGGCCAGCCACGACGCAGGCATCATCCACCGCGACATCAAACCCGCCAACATCATGGTCACCAACACCGGTGCCGTGAAAGTCATGGACTTCGGCATCGCGCGTGCGCTGGATGATTCCACCTCCGCGATGACGCAAACGTCCGCCGTCATCGGCACCGCGCAGTACCTCTCCCCCGAGCAGGCCCGCGGCAAGGCCGCCGACGCGCGCAGCGACATCTACGCGCTCGGCTGCGTGATGTACGAAGCCGTCACTGGTGTCCCGCCTTTCGAGGGCGAATCCCCCTTCGCCGTGGCCTACCAGCACGTCCAGGAAGACCCGGTGCCGCCGTCCGAGCGCATCAACGCGCCGCTGTCGGACAACGAGGCCGTCAACGTCGACTCCGTCATCCTCACCGCGATGGCGAAACACCCCGCCGACCGGTACCAGACCGCCGACGAAATGGGCGCTGACCTCGCGCTTTTGGAGCGCGGCAACGTCACCACCGCCGCTCGCAACCACCTCGCCGCCGCGGAGGAGGACGCAGGCTCCCACGCCATCGACGCGCAGTACCCGCCGTCGCAGGACCACACGGTCGTGGTTGGGGATGTGGTGCGCGAACCTGTGGTGCGTCGAGAAGCATCTGCCGCTTCCTCCGGGCACACGCGCTACGCCGACCACCGCGCCGCCAACGAAAAAACCTCCTCCAACTGGCTGAAGTGGCTCTCCGCGCTGCTGGGCCTGTTGCTCGCCGCCGCGGTGTGCTGGTTCGTCTACGACTACTTCTCCGTGAACAAGGACAACAACGACCCGGCCATCACCCAAGAGGAAATGGTCCCCGTGCCCGAACTCGCGGACACGCCGCGCAACGACGCCGTCCGCGAACTCGAACACCTCGGCTTTTCCGTCTCCGTCATGGAAGAACCCAGCCCCGACATCAAACGCGGCAACGTGATCTCCACCAACCCCGCCGCCGGCTCCGAGCTCAAGCGCGGCACCCAGATCACCCTGACCGTCTCCTCCGGCAAGGAGATGACCGACGTGCCGGACGTGACCAACCTGACCGCCGAAGAAGCCATCGAAGAGCTGAAGAAGGCCGGGCTGGAGCTCAACCCCAACGTGCGCCGCGAATCCAGCGCCAACATCGACGAAGGCATCATCCTGTCCCAGCAGCCCGCCGGCGGCACCCAGATTGCCAAGGGCTCGCGCATCGCCATCACCGTCTCCTCCGGACCGGAGATGGTGCAGGTGCCGTCCCTGGTTGGGCTGAACGTCGAGCAGGCCACCGCGACCCTGTCCTCCCTGCAGCTGCGCTCCACCGTCACCCGCGTGGACTCGCCGAAGCCCGAAGGCCAAGTGCTCGCCGTCGCCGGTGAAAACACCGACGTGGAATCCGGCACCACCATCGAGCTGCGCGTGTCCAACGGCATGCTCATGAACATGCCGGAGATCACCCGCCAAAGCCCGGAGGAAGCCGAAAAGGCGCTCCGCGACGCCGGCTGGAACGGCCGCCTCGTGGCGGGACCGACGGTGCCCACCGGCGCGCTTGTGGACGACGGCCTGATCGGCCACCAGGAAGTCGCCGTCGGCGAAACCATCCGCAAGGACCAAGCCATCGGCTACAACCTGTGGAAGTTCGACGCTGGCAAACTCATCCCGCAGAATAACGCGGCCGCGCCGCAGGCTGATACAGTTCAACCCCAGAACGCGAACAACGCGCTGCGGAATGTGCAGCGCGGGCTCGGGCTTTAGGCGTCGATAAGCACGACGCATTGGCCCGCACACACCAAGGGAGCGCACATGCCTAAAGCAAAAGTAACCAAAGACCCCATCCGCCCAGCTAGCAGCACCTCCGCCGGCACCACGCGCACGCCGGTGAAGGTCAACACCGGCGGCACCCCGATCTGGTACAAGGTGATCATGTTCGGGCTGATGATCTTCGGCCTGGCCTGGCTGATCCTCTACTACCTCGCCGGCGACCAGCTTGCGTGGCTCGGGCAGCTCGGGCCGTGGAACTACGCCATCGGGTTTTCTGGGATGATCCTTGGTCTGCTGATGACGATGGGTTGGCGGTAGTTCTTCTTCGGGGGTTTTGAGTTGGGGGTTGTGTGAAATCGGATTGTGGCAAATATTTGCCGCAATCCGATTTTTGCTTTGGCGGGGGTTCGAGGCTGAACGCATTCCTATAGGGACCTGAGGAGCCGATTTATGCGACACATGACTGTATTTAAATAGCGCGATAGATCGCGCCGGGGTTTTACCCACAAATAACAGTATTAATACTGGTGAGCTGGCTTTCGCGACATGTCAATTACTTTAGTTTGACCCCGGATTGGGTAGATTGTTCAACAATATTATGACTCTTCCTTGGCAAGTGACTAGGTATTATATGAGAGCTCCTCGCTGAGAGGTTGAGAAGCCCGTCCCCTGAAGAATCCACAACTGTTTCCCCGAAAGGAACGCCAATGCGCGCATTCCGCATCGCTGGTGCCGCCAAGGCCGCGATCGCAGCCGTCGCCGCTGTCGCAATCGCAGGCTCCGGTATCACCGCCACCGCCCAGACCTTCGAAGAGTCCTACCCGGAGACCCCGGCAACCAACTCCGCGCTGCCGATCATCCACACCTACCGCGGCTCGGACCACCTGAAGGCGAACATCCTCAACCCGCGCCCGGTGTGCAACTCCACCGAGGACTACCGCACCATCGTGTACAAGGTGAAGGACAACTTCCTGCCGGTGGGCACCATCTCCACCACCAACCTGTCCGACAGCTCCATCCCGCTGTCCCAGGACCTGTCCCGCACCCAGACCATCTCTGCCTCCGTCAACGGCTCCAAGACCGAGACCCTGACGCTCGGCGGCTCCGGCTCGAAGGACGGCCTGCAGGGCAACATCGGCTACTCCCTGGCCAAGTCCCTGGGCTGGGACGTATCCGGCTCCCTGTCCTGGTCCGTCGGCCAGAAGATCGGCCCGTACGACGTGCCGGCCGGCAACACCGGCGAAGCAACCTACGGCTTCCGCACCATCACCATGACCGGCACCCAGCAGCGCTGCCGCCCGAACGGCACCTGGGCAACCCCGACCGCGTGGATCGCCAACATGCCGATCAAGAACGAGGTCCGCGTCAAGAACTACTCCACCCCGGCCGGCTCCTGGGCGCCGAACAAGGGCGCACAGGTCACAGACACCGTGGAGAACCCCAACCCGGCGTACAACGAGGACGTCAAGAAGATCGAGACGGGCGCAAACCTTGACGACGTCACCGTGGTCGACAACGACGAAGCCACCGACGTGACCAACAACGACATCGCGAACGAAGGCGCAGAGGTCATCACCGAGGTCGAGGAAAAGGCTGCTGACGAGGTCAACGAAGTCGTCGATAAGCAGGCAGATGCCCAGCGCGACCTGGACCTCCAGCCGTACTTCACCACCTCCTCCTGGAAGGTGCCGGGCGCCGCTGGCTCCGTCGCACTGCGCGTGAAGAACACCGGCGCGAAGCGCTACTGGGGCGAATTCCCGGCCCTGACCTTCCGCGTCGAGGTCGGCACCGAGGCAGGCCCGGAGGGCGTTGACCGCCTGATCACCACCACCCAGTACAACGGCACCCACATCCGCGACCTGGGCTACGACTTCGACCGCGGCATCCGCACCTTCGAGGTCACCCTGTCCAACCCGATCCTCGCCGGCGACGAGATGCTGCTGGGCGCATTCTCCTTCGGCGACGGCAAGACCAAGGAAGGCCGCCTGTACAACTACATGAAGGTCACCCAGACCGGCCGTCTGTCCGAGGACACCTCGTTCTACAACGACCAGGACGTGGACTCCCGCGACGTGACCGTCTCCGACTTCGGCAAGAAGATCCGCGGCGTGTTCTAAAACACTGCTGAATAGCGCGAAAGCCCGTTGAGTCTGTTGCGGACTCAACGGGCTCTTTGTGTTTGCAGGTTACTTCTCCTGCTCAGCGCGCTTCTTGGCGAAGGACTCGCGGACCTTCTTTTCCAGGTCGGCGTCGACCTTGCCCCAATACTCGTAGACGCGCTCCTCGACGTCCTTGTGCTTAATCGCCATCATCTTGTTGGTGATGTTGTGGACGAAACGCTCCTTCGCCGCGTCGTCGAAGACGTCGCGGTAGAGCGTGCCAGCCTGGCCGAAATCGTCGTCCTCGGCGTGCTTGACATACGCCTCGCGCACCAGGTCAGTGCCCTCCGGATCCGGATTGACGTAGAGGTTCTCCGCCTGGCCGTAGTCGGTGAAGTTGGAGGAGGAATCCTCGTTGTTGTCCAGGTAGCCGGCGCCCTTCTCGGTGCGGTTGGGCACGTAGTTCGGCTCGTTCTCCTCGTTGAAGAAGTAGGCCATGTTGCCGCGCTCGGAGTAGGTGTTCACGTCGTTGAGCGGGCGGTTGACCGGCAGATCCTTGTAGTTCGCGCCGATGCGGTGGCGCTGCTGGTCCGAGTACGCGAACACGCGGGCCTGCAGCATGCGGTCCGGCGACAGGCCCACGCCCGGCACCAGGTTCGCCGGGTCGAGCGCGAGCTGCTCAATCTGCGCGTGGTAGTTCTTCGGGTTGCGGTTGAGCACGAAGTAGCCCACCGGGATCAGCGGGTAATCCTTCTGCGACCACGTCTTGGTCAGGTCGAACGGGTTGAAGCGGTAATCCTTCGCCTCCTCGAACGGCATGATCTGCACCTTGACGTCCCAAATCGGGTAGTCGCCGTCCGCGATGGCGTTGAACAGGTCCGCGCGCTGGAAGTCCGGGTCGGTGCCGGCCTTCTCGGTGGCCTCCTCGTCGGTGAAGCACTCCCAGCCCTGGCGGGTCTTGAAGTGGTACTTCACCCACACCGGAGTGCCCTCCTCGTTGATCCACTGGAAAGTGTGGGAGCCGAAACCGTCCTGGTGGCGCGACGTCTTCGGGGTGCCACGGTCGCCCATCAGGTAGGTCACCTGGTGCGCGGACTCCGGCGTGCGCGTCCAGAAATCCCACTGCATCTCATCATCGCGCAGGCCCGAGTTGGGCTGGCGCTTCTGGGAGTGGATGAAGTCCGGGAACTTAATGCCATCGCGCAGGAAGAACGTCGGGGTGTTGTTGCCCACGATGTCGTAGTTGCCGTCCTCCGTGTAAAAACGCAGCGCGAAACCGTGCACATCGCGCCAGGTGTCCGGGGAACCAGCCTCGCCCGCCACGGTGGAAAAACGCGCCGCCATCGGGGTGACGGTGCCCGGCTGGAACAGCTTCGCCTTCGTGTACTTGGACACGTCCTCCGTGATGTGCAGCTCGCCGAAGGCACCGTGGCCCTTCGCGTGCGGGATGCGCTCCGGCACGTTCTCCCTGTTGAAGTGGGCGAGCTTCTCCATCATGTGGACGTCGTTAAGCACATTCGCTCCCTGACGCCCCTGAGTGACCGAAATGTGCTCCGAGGCGACCGGCTGCCCGCCCAACTCGGTGGTGCGGCCCTTGCCTGCGGGGCGCTCGCCCCTAGAGACGATCTCGTCCGCCTTGCTCTGATCAGCCATTGCTCACTCCTTGGATCTTTGCTGATGGTTCGCTTCCCACAGTAGAGATTTCCGCGGGCGCGCGAGTTTCCAGGATCTATCCACACCTACCGCTCCCCAAGAAGTGACTCCACCCTGCGCAATTCGTCGTAAACGTCCCGCTGGTCATAGGTGAAGCCACCGGACCAAGCCAGCTCTTTCAACGCATCATCAGTTGGCTCCTCCATTCCCAAGGATTCCGCCAACTGTGCACGCAAGCTGTGCCGACGCTCTCGCAGCTCTGCGTTGGTAAAGCGGCGTACCTGAAGCTTCATCAGACTCACCTTCCTTTCACTCACTCGACCCTAGCCAACGGCTCAGACACCAACTCGCCGTTGTTCGAACAATATCTATCCACACCTGTGGATAACTCTGTGCACAACTCCACAGGACAGTGGAATGTGCTGGTTTGCTTTCGAAAACGCCTGGTTCCATCGGCGTATCATTTTCGCTGTTCGACGTGTCGTTCGAGGAGTTACACGGGTGTAGTTATCCACACTGTGGACAACCGCTGTGGATAACTTGAAAGGTCCGGTTAAAGGTCAAAAAGTGTGTCTGGAATCGGCGATTTCTGGGGCTTGACCTCGGTGATCCAGGAAAATATATGGTTCGGGAATTTCCGCTTTCCTTTCGGGCTGTAAATTCTCGGTTGCGGTATCACCCCGCGACTAGGCACGGCGAGATGCTTTGGCGATCTGTGAATCTCGAACCATCGCTAATCGGGGCCGGGAACAGGCGTTCATCTCCGACGAGCTGCTATTACCTCACCGGCGGAAGGTTTCCAAGTTGAGCTCCCCCACGACACGCCGAGCCAGACACACTTTTTGTCGTTTAACCCTCGTTTAACCCCCTTTTTGACCCTTAACCCAAAAGAAAACCCTAGCCAGCATTTCGCTAGCTAGGGTTCTTCTATCGTCCGGGAGGGAGGCTGCGCGCCCACGATCCTCCGCGGCTCTGTGCTAGGAAGTGTATCATGACAAACCCTGGCGGATCTAGCCCTTCCCTGGTCGCGAGGCGGATCGAGAGCGCGCTGACTCCGCCGAGGTTGGGTTCCTATTTCCCACCCCTGGTGACAGTAGAACCGAACGAAACCCAAACCGAGGCGGCTGTCCGGCTATACCAATGGAACGCGGAAATCGCCGCAGCAATGTGGCCCGTCATGCACGTTTTCGAGGTGGTGGTGCGAAACGCAGTTTCGGATGTGATCACAGCGGTGCACGGGCCTAGCTGGACCCACCAGCACGCTTTTTGGAACAAGCTGCCCAACCCGCGAGGTGTTTACAGTCCCCGCAAAGACCTAATCAAGCAGGCCTCACAACACCCCACCCCAGGCAAGGTAATCCCGGAACTAAAAATGGCTTTCTGGGAAAGAATGTTCACTTCCCGACACGACAACGACTTCTGGAGCCAGCATTTGCAGGAAGGGTTTCCCTACATCGCTGCACACACACCAACAAGGCCGAAATCAACTTAGGGCAATGTATGAAAGTGTCAGAAGAGTCCGGAACCGCCTTGGTCATCATGAGTCAGTTTCCGATCCAACGAGATTCGATCTTCCTAAGATCCATCAAAACATGATGTACGTCATCGGTTGGCGAGATCCAGTAGTCCTTTCTTGGGTGGACAGTTTCCAGGAGGTCGATGCCACGCTAGAGCGCCGCCCCTAGTACACGGGAATTGTGGACGGGATCGTCAGCGCCCAGACGGCCACGCACGCCGCCACGGCCGCGACCCCCGCCGTGATCCAGCGCGTGCGCACGTTGCTCGAGGTCAGCGGCCACGCCATCACCGCGCCAGCCGCCAGGCCGCCGAGGTGCCCCCACAGCGACACACTCGGGCTGAGCAGCGTGTACGCCACGTTCACCGCCACCAGGGCGAGGGGTGCGCGCAGGTCGGTGGAACGTCGAAAAGCAATGGCGATCAGCAGCGCCATCAGCATGTAGAGGGCGCCGGAAGCGCCGGCCGTGGGCGTCGTAAAGCTAAATGCAAGCACACTTGCCGACGCCCAAAGGACCCCCGCGACCCACGCCACCACAAACGGACCAGAGCCAAGGAAACGCTCCACCTCCGCACCCACCAAGACCAGCATGAACATGTTCAGGAACAGATGCGTGATGTCCAAGTGCATGAAACCGGCGGTGAGCGCGCGGAGGTAGCCCGTGCCGTAAACCTCCGGGCCGTAGAGGATCGTGTGGCTGCCCACCTGCGAATCCCACACCACGTCCGTGAGCGAACGGGCCTGGAGCGCGGCGACGAGGAAGACGAGCGTGCAGATCGCCGTAATCGCCGTGGTGGCGGGGGCGGTGCGGGGCAGGTTGCGGAGAGTGGGCATGGGATCAGGGTACGAAAAAGCCCCCGCACGGTGGCGGGGGCGCGGCGCGGGTGGCTTACGCGATGTCGATGGACTCGATCACGACGTCCTCGACCGGGCGGTCCATGCGACCGGTCTTCACATTCGCGATCTCGTCGACGACCTTCTTCGACGCCTCGTCGGTGACCTCGCCGAAGATGGTGTGGCGGTTGTTCAGCCACGGGGTCGCGTCGACGGTGATGAAGAACTGGGAACCGTTCGTGCCCGGGCCGGCGTTAGCCATGGCCAGCAGGTACGGGCGGTCGAACTGCAGCTCCGGGTGGAACTCGTCGGCGAACTGGAAACCCGGGCCGCCGGTGCCGGTGCCGGTCGGGTCGCCGCCCTGGATCATGAACCCCGGGATGATGCGGTGGAAAATCGCGCCGTCGTAGAACGGGCCCTCGGTGGTGCCCTTGGCGTTCTTGGCGGAGTAATCGGTGGTGCCCTGCGCCAGGCCGGTAATCGTCTCGACCGTCTTCGGCGCGTGGTTGCCGAACAGGTCGATCACGATGTCGCCGTGATTGGTGTGCAAAGTCATGGTCTGAGTCTTCTGAGTCATGCGCTCTAGGGTACGCGGGTTCGGGCGGGCGGGGTGCGGGCGGGTGCGGGGTTGGGCTCACGGCCCTAAAGGTCGAGTCCGGGAGGTCGAGTACGCCCGGTTTCGGTGCCGTACTCGACCTCCGCCGCTCGACTTTCGGCGGCGTATAGCGCCCCTACCTCCGCCAGTGTTCCCCGTGCACCGGTCTGAACACCGTGGCCGGTACTTTCGGCTCGCCGAGGAGACCGGAGCGGGCCTTCAGCTCCAGGATCTCCCGGACGCAGGCCTCCTCGTCACGGAGAATCTCCGACGGCTCGAAGCGGGCGACCTCGTAGATCTGCTTCCGTAACCAGTTTTCACGCAGGAGCTGGTCCCGCGACACCTTCTTCGCCAACTCCTCGTCTTTCTTCGCCGTCTTGACCAGCCCGTCGATCTCGATCGCCACCTGCCCCCACAGCAGGTCCGGGCGCACGTAACGGCCAATCCACATCTGCTCGCGGACGACGATGTTCCGCTCGCGCAGGATCACGCGCAGGAGGGACTCGTATGGCGATTCGGACTTGGTGGACGACCAGCGCAGCGCCTGCCGTGCCCGCCCGATCCCCTTCTTGCCTGCCAGACGCTTGATCGTCGCGTGGAGTTCAGCCTGGATGCGTTCCTGCTCCAGCGGTGGCTTGCCCACAAACAGGGAATCCATCGCGACGACTCCTGCCCTCACCCCGTGCAGGCGCGCGACGTCGACGGCTGTGCGGACGGGGCTGGTTAACCGGAGGACGTCGCCAGGCGTCGCGCACTCGATGGCCACCACATCCTCTTCGGGGATGCGCAAGCTGCGGTACTCGACCCCTTCCGGCCAGCTTGTCCTGGCGGGCGGTTTTTGTCCTGGGATGGCCAGCAGGACGGGCGCGTTTCGAGCGGGCAGCGTCCACAGGCCGTGCACGACTGCGGCGGAGCGCCCCACCAGCACCGCTTTCCGGCTCGCGGCGCCGACGGCATAGCTGCTGAGAAACTCCCGCTCGTGGTGCTTCAGCCGCGACCATTCTGCCTGGGCGATGAATTTGTTCGCGGATAACTTGATGCACGTTTGACGGTCCGCCTGCCCCGGCCTGACCAGCAGCTGCGCTAGCTTTCTCCTGTCCATATTTCCCCCCGATGTTTGTTTGTTTCGCTCAGAGTACATGGCTACTGGCGGAAACGAAAGAGCCCCGCCAAAAGTCGAGCGGCGGAGGTCGAGTCCGGCCCAAATAGAGGGCGTACTCGACCTCCCGTACTCGACTTTCGCGGGGCAAAGGCAGGGCGGGGCCGGGGGCTAACGCTTTTCGACGTCAGCTCCGCCCCGCCAGCCGGACCTAGAGCCCTTCGACGACCTCGTCGCGCGCGGCGACCAGGTTGCGCAGGGAGGGTTCGACCTCCTTGTAGCCGCGGGTCTTCAGGCCGCAGTCCGGGTTGACCCAGAGGCGCTCGGTGGGCACGTGGTTCAGAGCGGCGCGCAGCAGGCCGGCGATCTCCTCGGCCGAAGGCACGCGCGGGGAGTGGATGTCCCACACGCCGGGGCCGATCTCGGAGTGGAAGGTCTCGTCGATGTCCTCGAGCAGCTCCATCTTGGAACGGGCTGCCTCGATGGAGGTGACGTCAGCGTCGAGGCCTGCGACGGCGTCGATGATCTGGCCGAATTCGGAGTAGCACAGGTGCGTGTGGATCTGCGTCGAAGGCTGCGCCTCCAGGGAGACCAGGCGGAACGCGCGCTGGGCCCACTCCAGGTAGGCGGCGCGGTCGTCCTGGCGCAGCGGGAGCAGCTCGCGCAGGGCCGGCTCGTCGATCTGGATGACCTTGATGCCGGCCTTCTCCAGGTCGGCGACCTCGTCGGCGAGGGCGACGCCGATCTGGTCGGCGGAGACCGAAAGCGGCACGTCGTCGCGCTTAAACGACCAGGCCAGGATGGTCACCGGGCCGGTGAGCATGCCCTTGACCGGCTTGTCGGAAAGCGACTGGGCGTAGGCCGACCACTCCACAGACATGGCCTCCGGGCGGGAGACGTCGCCGACCACGATCGGCGGACGGGTGCAGCGGGAGCCGTACGACTGGACCCAGCCGTTTTCGGTGACCACGAAGCCGTCGAGAAGCTCGGCGAAGTACTGCACCATGTCGTTGCGCTCCGCCTCGCCGTGGACGAGGACGTCCAGGCCGATCTCCTCCTGCAGGTCGATGACGTGCTTGATCTCGGCCTTCAGCGCCTCGGTGTACTCGGCGTCGGAGAGGTTGCCCTCGCGGTGGTCGGCGCGGGCCTTGCGGATTTCGGTGGTCTGCGGGAAGGAGCCGATTGTGGTGATCGGCAGCGTCGGCAGGCCGAGCTCCTCGCGCTGGACCTTGTTGCGCTCCGCGAACGCCGGCTCGCGCTTGACGGCGCCCTCCGGCAGGGCGGCCACGCGGTCCACGACGGCGGAGTTGTGGATGGTGGTGGACTCGGCGCGGGTGCGCACGGCGCGGTCGGACTGCGCGAACGCCTCCTTGGCGCCCTCCTCACCTGCGACAAGCGCCTGGATCTCGGCGAGCTTCTCGTCGGCGAACGCCAGCCACGGGGCGACCTCGACCGGGATGTTGCGCTCGGCCTTCAGGGTGTGCGGCACGTGCTGCAGGGAGGTGGAGGTGGACACGGACACGGCGTCGGCGCCGCGGCCGAGGGAGTTGAGCACGTCGGTGCGCTCGCGCAGGTTGGCGGTCCAGACGTTGCGGCCGTCGATGAGTCCTGCCACCAGGTGGGTGGAGTCCGGCACGGTGGCGCGCACGCGCTCCGGGTAGCCGGCGTCGGCCTCCAGCGTCCACGGGGACAGGTCCACGTGCAGCGCCTCCACGCCCAGCTCGCCCAGGACCGGCAGGGCCTCGCGGGCGGAGCCGTACGGGGTGGTCAGGTACACGTTCGGGCGGGTCTCGCGGCCCAGCAAAGCAGACCAAGCGGAACGCAGGTGCTGCGCGATCTCGGCGTCCGGGGTGGACAGGTCGGCCACCACGGCGGGCTCGGCGATCTGGACCCACTCCACGCCGGCTTCCTTCAGCGCGGCGAAGACCTCGGCGTACGCCTCCACCAACGACGGCAGCAGCGACCACTCCGCCGGCTTCGACAGCGCGATCAGCGTGACCGGGCCGACCAAAAACGGGCGGACCTTGTGGCCGGCCTCGGCGGCCTCCTCCACAATGCGCAGGATGCGCTCCGGCACCGCCTTGATCTCCTGGCCAGCCTCGATCTCCGGCACGAGGTAGTGGTAGTTGGTGTCAAACCACTTGGTCATCTCCAGCGGCACGCGGGTGTCGTTGCCGCGGGCGAGCGCGAACTCCTCGTCTAGGTCAACGCCGCCCGGCACGAGGCCCACGGTCAGGGCGGTGTCGAGCACTTGGTCGTAGAGCGCGACGTCCGCCGGGATGGCGTAATCCTCGGTCAGGCCGAGGTCGCGCAGGTGGTTGTAGTTGTTCACGCGCAGGGCGCGTGCGGTGGAGCGGAACGTCTCAGCGTCGATGCGGCCCGCCCAGTAGCTCTCCAGCGCGCGCTTGAGCTCGCGGTTCGCGCCGATGCGGGGGTAGCCCTCGATGGTGGCCTTGGGGAAGGTGGTCATTGTTGTCCTTTATCTATTCCGATGCGGTCCAGAAAGTCCCGCGTGACGTCCAGGTTGTTGTGCGTGTACACGTGGAGCCCGCCCGCGCCGGCATCCAGAATCTCGCGCGCCAGGTTGGCGGTGAGCTGCATGCCGGCTTCGTACTCGTCGTCTGCTTCGAGCAATTGCTTCTCGACGCCTGCCGGCACCTCCAGCCCCGACAACTCCCCCATGCGTCGGACCCTTTTGAGCGAGGTCATGGGCATGATGCCGGGGATGAGCGGGATGCGCACACCCGCCAGCCGCGCCACCTCGACGAACTCCAGGAAGTCCTGGGCCTCGAAGAACAGCTGGGTGATAGCGAAATCCGCGCCCAGGCGCTGCTTGGCTAGCAGCACGTCCAGGTCGTGGTCGAAGTTGCGCGACTCCTGGTGGCCCTTGGGGTAGCAGGCCACCGAAAGCGCGAGCTTGCCGGCGGCGAGGCGGAACGCCTCTTCCTCCTGCACGTCCTGGATCAGGTTGAGCAGATCCGTGGCGTACTGGAGGTGGTCCGCTGGCAGGCCGTCTTCCGGCAGGTCCCCGCGCAGGGCGAGGAACCCGCGGACGCCGGCGTCGATAAGCACCCGCACCCACTCCGCCATTTCATCGCGCGTGCCCGCGGTGCAGGCGAGGTGCGCGATGGTGCGCAGGTCAGTGGTCTCCGCGATGCGGGAGATCACGGCGGCGGTGCCCTCCAGCCACTCGCTGCGGCGCGAGCTGGTCACGGAGACGTAGTCCGGCTTGTACTCGGCCAGGCCCGCGATGAGCCGGTCGATCTTCTCCGCGTCGTCCGTGGGGCGAGGCGGGATGATCTCGAAGCTTAAGGCGGTGCGCTGGCGTTTCGGGCGGGGGCGGCGGATCAGCTGCGCGCCCTCGCGGTCCAGCGGTGCCGAGGCGGAAAGCCTGGTCGAAGGAGAGGCTTCGAACATGGCAGGACCTTTCTCGGCTGGGTTGATGGGTTTCGTTGCACCGTGGTTAAACGGTGCCTTGAAACTTATTGACGCCACGTAACCGCCACAATGCGTTGCCGGTTTTGCGCAATGTTTGCGCTGGGCACGCGGTTTTTCTGCTTGAATGTTAATCGCGTAAAATGAACCAAGCTGTTCACTTTTGCGTAACGCTTGGTACGCGTGTGGGTGGCGCGGCGGCGGAAAACGGCGAGCCCCGCGGATTTCGCTACCCTGGGCCGCGTAACCACCCGAAACTCACAAACGCAACACAAGGAGCAACCCATGAACCTCAAGAACATCGGCTTCGCCGCCGCTTTTGCCAACCAGGCGTGGAAGTACCTGCGCGACCAGAACGACAAGCGCGAGCGCGACATCTACCAGTCCCTGCTGGACAACCTGAAGGACGGCAAGCTGGACGATATCCACGACAAGTTCGACATCGACGAGCTGGAGGAGCTGTACGGCGCCGCCCGCGCGCAGGCCGGGGAGATCACCCGCGACGCGCACGACCGTCTGGACCGCCGCCGCAAGCAGTTCGCGGACGCCGCCCCGAGCCGCAAGGAGCGCCAGGAGTTCCTGGAGAAGCACGCGAAGAACGCAAAGAAAAAGAAGAAGAAGGGCGGCGTTGGCAAGGTCATCGGCACCACCCTGGCCACCGCGGCGCTCGCGGGTGGCGCGTGGGCTGCCTGGGAGTTCTTCCTCAAGGACAAGCTCGCGGGCTCCGACGAGCCGGCGAAGACGTACCGCCCGGCGCCGACCCGCACGGAGACGGATACGCGCGGCTCCTCCACCATCGTGTACTCGACGCGTACGGAGGACGACCGGGATCGCACCCGTCGTGAGGAGGGCGTCGAGGGCGGCGTGTTCCCGAATGAGCCGGGCGAGGAGCAGCTGCTTACCGACGCCACCAGCTCCCAGGACCTCGGCGGGGAGGGCCTGACCACCCTGGACACCCTGGCGGACGACCAGCGCAAGGCCACCAACCCCCAGCGCTCTGCGGAGGACAAGAACGCCGGCCGCCACGAGCTGCGCGAGGACTAAATCACGCCGTGGTGCGCCAGCCCGCCATGAGGTGGCGCACCAGGCGGTCGCGCACGTCCGGGAGGATGTCGGCGAGCGGGGCGGCGAGCGGCCGCGTCGCCACGACAAGCTCGGTTGCCAGCTGCATGGGCGACTCGCCCGGGGCGACGATGCCGTGGGGGGCGGCGGCGTCGATAAGCAATTGCACTTTGCTCATAAACGCGTCGCGCCGCGCGCCCAGCCCGCCGTCGGAGCTGTCGGCGGCCAGGGCCGTGGCGAGGATGCCCACGCCCGATTCCACGAGCGCCCACACGAAGGATTCGAAGTGCTCGACGGGGTTGTCCTCGAAGCCGTCGAGGGCGTCGTCGAGGAGTGTTTCGATGCGTTCGAGGAAGACGATCGCGCATGCGTCGTAGAGCGCGGCGCGGGTGGGAAAGTGACGGTAGAGGGTAGCGATGCCCACGCCGGCGTCCGCCGCGATGCCTTCGAGGGTGATCTCGGAGTTCGGGCGGGTACCGATCTGGGCCAGCGCAGCGGTGACAATCTGGTCGCGTTTCGCGCGGGCGTCTGCGCGCATTATTGACCAGCCCCCTTTTTGGGTTTGACAGTGACTATTTTGGCGAGCACCATAGCACGAGTTAAATGATAGTCCACCCTACGGTTAAGGGACCGCATGACCCCCATACTCAGCACGCACAACCTCGTGCTCCGCAAGGGCGACACCCCGGAAAACTTCGACATCGGCCGGGGGTTGACCCTGCTGAACACGCGGCGAGAATCCCATTCGACCCTGCTCAGCCTCGCGCTGGCAGGGCGCTACAACCCGCACTCCGGCACGATCCTCCTCGACGGGGAGGAGACCAAGACGCGCCAGCGCTTCAAGCAGGTCGCGCTCGCAGGCGTGACCGAGATTGACAAGCTGGACCGCCTCGTGCGCATCCGCGACGTGGTGCGGGAGCAGATCGCGTGGTCGCAGAGCTTCTTCGCTATCACCCCGCACAAGGCCGAAGCGATCAAGTCCCACGACAGCGTGGAAAAGTGGCTGGAGCCGCTGCAGCTGGAAGACCTCGACATGATGGCGCACGTCGGCGACATCGGCCCGACGGACCGGTTCCGCCTGCGCGTGCTGCTGGCGCTGATCTCGCGCCCGAACGCGAAGCTGCTGATCGTGGACGATGTGGACCAGGTGCGCAAGATGGACATCCGCCGCAAGCTGCTGGATGATCTGCGCGGTGTCGCGGTACACCTGCCCGTCATGGTGAACACAGTGAATGAGGAGGGGCTATGAGCGGCCTGCACATTGGATCCGACTTTCGCAAGTTCGCGCACGGCACGCTTCCGCCGCTTGCCATCACGGCGATTTGCCTGCTGCCGCTGCTGTTCGGCGGCCTGTTCCCCTGGGCGTACTGGGACCCACTGGGCAACCTGTACAAGCTGCCCGTCGCGTTGGTGAACTCGGACGAGGGCGAGAACGGCCAGCAGGTTGTGGACGAGCTGCTGGAGCAGCACCCCTTGGACTTCCAGGTGGTCAGCGCCGAGGAAGCCAAGGAGGGCATCGCCAGCGGCAAGTACTACCTGGGCTTGGAGATCCCCACGGACTTCTCCAAGGCTGTGACCAGCGTGAAGGAGGACGACCCGCACTCAGCGAAGATCAACATCACGCTGAACGAGACCAACGGCTTCATCCCCACCATGCTGGGCGAGAAGGCCGCGGAGGCGATCGGTTCCGCCGTGTCCAATTCCGTGGGCGGCAAGGTGGTTGAGCAGCTGTTTGTGGGCATCAACACGCTCTCGGACGGCGTGCATAAGGCTGCCGACGGCGCCGAGCAGTTGAACGAGGGCGCGAACTCGGCCCACGACGGCTCGGAGAAGCTCAACGAGGGCGGCACGAAGCTCAACGACGGCATCCAGCAGCTCAACGACAAGGTGCAGCAGATGCCGGACGCGGTGAACAAGCTCGACGGCGGCGTGGCGCGCCTGCAGGACGGCGCGATCCAGCTCAACGACGGCATCACCACCGCCTCGGGCGGCGCCGATAGGCTCTCCAACGGCCTGAATCAGCTGCAGGCGGGTACGCAGCAGCTTGGCGACGGCGCCACGCAGATCGCCGGCGGCGTGGACAAGATCGCCGGCTTCGCGGGCAAGATCAACGAACTGCAGGCCGCGTTGGACGACATCAACGCGAACCTGAACAACGTGATCGCGGACCTGGACCGCTCCCCCATCCCGGGCAGCAAGGAGCTGGCGGACCAGGCGCGCGGCGTGCAGCTGCAGATCAACGCCGGCCCGCTCCAGGCGGTTACCGAGAACAACCTGGTGGGTCAGCTGATGCAGCTGCAGGCCGGCGCGCACGAGCTGGCGAACCAGCTGTCGGACCCGAACGCGAAGTACCGCGGCGGCGTGGACACCGCCGTCGAGGGCGCGAAGACGCTGGCCGACGGCCTGAAGCGCCTGCAGGAGGGCTCCGGCACCCTGGTCGCCGGCGTGACCACGCTGAAGGACGGCACGGGCAAGCTGGTCGTGGCGGCGAACACCGCCACGGACGCCACCTCGCGCCTGGCCGCCGGCTCGAACCAGCTGGTGGTGGGCCTGGGCGACCTCAACGACGGCCTGGTCAAGCTTTCCGACGGCACCGGCGAGCTCTCCATGAGCCTGTCCGACGGCGCCAAGCAGGCCCCTAGCTGGGAGGGCGAGCGCCTGGACAAGGCCATTGACGCAGCCTCGGACCCGGTGCACACCGAGAACGTCGGCGACGGCGTGACCTTCTTCGGCAAGGGCTTAAGCCCGTTCTTCCTGTCGCTGTCGCTGTGGTTCGGCGTGCTGATTATGTACATGATCATGCCGCCGTTTAGCCGCCGCGCGATCGATTCGGGCACTAACCCGCTGCGTGTGCTGCTGTACACGATGATCCCGTCGTTCATCATCGGCTTTGCCCAGTCCGTCGCCCTGTGGGTGATGCAGACGTTCATCCTGGACGTCGAGCCGGTGCACCCGCTGGCTCTGTTCGGGGTGCTAGTGCTGGTGTCTTGGGTGTTCGTCACCGCGATCATGGCGCTGAACACCGCGCTCGGCCCCGCGCCCGGGCGTCTGGCCACGATGGCGCTGATGTCGCTGCAGCTGGTGGCGTCGAACGGCTTGTACCCGCCGGAGGTGCAGCCCGAGTTCATCCAGTGGGTGCACAGCTGGGACCCGATGCGCTACTCGGTGGATTTGGTGCGCTACGCGCTGTTTGGCACCCCGTCGTACGACCCGCGCATGTGGACCGCCGTGACCGTGCTGCTGTTCGTCGGCGCGATGTCTGTGGCCATCTCGTGCGCGGCACT
This sequence comes from Corynebacterium faecium, assembly GCF_027257105.1. Classification (NCBI taxonomy): domain Bacteria; kingdom Bacillati; phylum Actinomycetota; class Actinomycetes; order Mycobacteriales; family Corynebacteriaceae; genus Corynebacterium; species Corynebacterium faecium. Next base: position 173,623 of record NZ_JAPYJX010000002.1, on the reverse strand, counting down.
GTACGTCCGCCGCATCTGGCGGATGAAGGATCTCCACCCCGAGCTGACGGTTTAGCCCTACGATGGGCGGGGCACAATATTTCCCGATAGATCGAAGGACCCCACCCATGTTTTTCAAGAAATCCAACAAGGACAAGATCAACCTGCGTCTGCCGTCTGCGGCGCTGCGCATCCCCACCGGCGCGTACATCCTCGATGCCGGCCTGGGCAAGTTCAAGGTGGACAAGGAGGGCGCGGAGGGCCTGCGCGACATGGCTACCGACGGCATCCCGCAGCTCGGCCAGATCGACGCCGAAACGTTCGCCACCGGCCTCGCCTCCGCCGAGACCGCCCTGGGTGCGGCGCTTTTGTGCCCGCTGATCCCGAACCGCCTCGCCGGCCTGGGCCTGACCGCGTTTGGCGCGGGCCTGCTCACCATGTACTTCGGCGGCGACCAGTACACCCAGGAGGACGGCATCCGCCCGTCCGACGCTGGCAAGGCCATTGCGAAGGACTCCTGGCTCGTGGGCGTCGGCCTGGCGCTGGCCGCCCTGCCGCGTAAGTAGCCGTGAAGCGCGCCCTCGCCCTCACGCTCACCGCCGCGCTGCTCCCGGCGACGGTGGCCGCGCCGAAGGCGGAGGCGGTGAGGCTGCGTTGCCACCCCGTGCACGTCATTCAGGCGGCTGGCACGGGGTTTTCGCATTCTTGGGATCCGTCCGCGCGCGAGACGCTTTTCGACGACGCGTCCTCCCCCGCCGACGACCTCCAACGCCGCTTCGGCGCCCGCACCGTGTCCACCTACACCGTGAAGTACCCTGCCTCGTTGGGCAGGTTCAGCGCGCTGGGCAGCGCCGGCAACGGCCTGGAGGGCACGGAGGCCGCCACCTACGGCGAGTCCGTGCGCTACGGCCGCGACGTGGCCACCCTGGAGATGGAGACGATGGCCCGGCACTGCCCCGGCACCCGCTTCATCCTCATCGGCTACTCCCAGGGCGCGCACCTGATCGGCGACGCCGCCGCGGAGGCCGCCGCCGGGCGCGTGCGCGGAGTGGGTGCGGACGACATCGCCGCGGTGCTGCTGTTCGCCGACCCCGCCCGCGCCCCCGTGCGCGATCCCGCCGAGCCCGCGCGCCACTCGCGTCTCTACGCACCCGCGCCTCAGGGCCTGCGGGGCGCCAACTTTGAGACAGTGCAGACCGGCGGCACCACCCTCGACCCCACCCGCGTCGGCCTGGCCGGCACCCGCCGCGCCAGTTTCAACGGACTCGAGGGCATGCTCTCCCTGTGCAACGGCGCCGACATGGCGTGCGCGACGGACCCGGACTCCGTGCTGCGCGCAGTCGCGGACGTGGCCGGCCGCGACGTGTTGGTCGGCCCGTTCAACGCCTTCACCGGCATGCGCGTAGCGCGCTTCCAGCAGCTGCGGGCCGCGGGCATGCCCCCGCGCGAGGCGGTCAAGGAGTCGGGGCTTTCGCTTCTCGACGCCACCGTGGCCCCCCCAAATCCTCTACGAACTCCACCTGATCCTCTCCGCCGCCAGCCGCCACGCGGATACCGCGAGCCCCACGCCTGTGGAGCAGCAGGCCGCCATCGCGCTGGCTGCCGCGGCGCCGGAGCTAGCGAAGGAGGGCGTGACCTGGACGTGGATGCTGCAGGGGCTCAACGGCCTGCGCGGCGCATTGGGCGACTCGCCTGCCGCGGCCTGGTTCGACGTGGTGCTCGAGGTGTTCCGCGCCGCCCAGGCCGTGGAGCAGATGTACTGGTGGTTGGAGCGCTTCGGCGTGGTGCCCCGAACGCCCACGGGTACGGAGGGGAGGCAGGTGGTGGTGCGGGAGCTCGTCGCAAAGCTGAGTGCTCAGGCTATCGACGCCGCGGGGCTGCGCGCCGCCTACGACCACCCCGCCAACGCAAACCTGGTGGAATCCGCGAAGTTGGCGGGCGACTTCGGACCGCGGCACATGTCGTACTACAAGCTGGGCTACACCGACATCCCCGGCGGGTACGCGGTGGAGGGGCGCACCGGCTACGACTACGCAATGGACTGGTTGGGCCAGGTCGTCAAGGGGATTGCCGGGAAGTAGGCAAGAGAAAAGCCCACCAGGGTGGACCTGGTGGGCATTAGCTCTTCGGGGGCTTACTTCTCCTTGTTGGCGGAGTCTTCAGCCTTGGACGAACCCTTGGCCTCATCGGCGGAGTTGTTGTCCTTCTTGTCGGCCTTGCCGGAGGAGCCGTTCATCAGCGTCTCGCTGCCGGTGGCCTTGCCGATCATGTAGGAGGAAGTGTACTCCTCCGCACCGCAGGCGCGCATGACGCCGTCGACTGCCAGCAGACCCAGGGAGATAGCGCCCAGGGCGCCAGCTGCCATGCCGAGCTGCTCCGGATTCTGGATGTTGAACGCCGCCTGGAAGCCAGCTGCGCGCTGTGCGCGATCCTCGTCGTAGATGCCCAGGCCCTGCTGGATGCGGTTGTTCGCATCCTGGATAGCGCCGTTGATCTGCGCGGAGACGCCCTCCAGGCCCGGGATCTGGACCTGGGAGAGGATACCCAGCGGGATAGCCAGCAGCAGCGGAGCGGTCAGGCCTACGATGCCGGCGATGCACTTGCCGTCGAGCTCGCCAGAGGAGCCCTTCTGCTCGGTGCGGGTGTTGTTCTCAACGTTGACGGTGATCTCGATCTCGCGCTCGCCGTAGGACTGGCCGTCCGGGCCAACGAGGAAGTAGCTGGCCTCGTAGGAGCCCGGCTTCAGATCCTTGCGCGGAACCAGGGTGACACCCTCGTCGGTCTTCTTGACCTCCTCGAAGTACTCCTTGCCCTTGGTGAAGATGATGTCGTTCACGTTATCCGGGAAGGTGACGTTGACCGGGGAGTCGTTCTTGATGCTGTTCTCGATGACAATCGGCAGATCGTGGTTCTCGCTGATCACATTGCCCTCGGCGGTGCGGGTACCCTCCGGGTAGATGCCGTAGGAGAGGACGCGGACCAGGTCGCCGTTGGAGTTGCGCTCCTCGACGCGGACCACCTTGTTGGCGGAGCCCTTCTTCGCGGTCAGCTCGACGGAGCCGCCGTTGTCCTTGAGGTCAACCAGGTCGTTGCCGCTGACGACGACAACCTTGTTGCCCTCGTCCAGCTTCTTCAGCTCCTTGGCGTCGCCCTCGATGAGGAAGTCGGTCTGCTGACGTGCGCCGGTGGTCTTGGACTCGACGATCTCCAGCTTGTAGCGGTTGATCTCCTGGCCGTTCTTGTTGAACTCGGCGACAATGCCGGTCTCGCCAACCTTGTCAGCCTTCGGACGCAGGACCCACTGGCCGTTCCTCTCCTCCGGAGCCTCGAACGCGTCAGCGCCCTTGACCACACGGAAGCTGTTCTCCTCGTTGACCAGGGTCGCCTGGAACTCCGTGGAGGTGGAGATCTTGTAGGTGTACAGACCGCTGCGCTTCGGCTCGGTCAGGGTGATCTCGTACTGCGCGTACGCACCACGATCGTCGCTGACCTGGATCAGAGCCTTGCCAGCCTTCTCCTTGCCGGTGACGATGAGCTTGTCGCCCTCGCGCTTGACGTCGACGAACTCCTCGCCCTCGAGGACCTCGACCTTCTCGCCGTCCTCGGACTCGATAGTCGCGGGCTGGTTCCAGCCCATGGTGGTCTTTTCCGGGGACAGCTCAGCGCTGCGGCCCGGGGTGATCTCGAAGGTGTAGCGCTCGAAGACGTAGCCGTCCTCGGAAACGTTCTCAATGACCAGGGTGCCCTTGGCGTCGCGCTTCGGGGTCACCTTGATCTCGGAGGCGTCCTTCGCCGGCTCCTCAGCCAGCAGGTCACCGCCCTTAGCAACGCGGAACTTGGTGCCGTAGAGCTTCAGCTCGTTATCCGCGGTGATGGTGTAGTTCATCTCGCGGACCGGGGACGGCTTGACGGTGTAGGTGTAGGTCTTGACCGTGACCTCTTGTTCAACCTGCACCGGGTTGCCCTCGTCATCAAGCTCCGGCTGCTTGTTCTCGTCGAGCTTGTCGACCATGATCTTGGTCTTCTCAACGACTTTGACGGTGCGAGTCTCGCCTTCCGGAACCGGCTTAAACTTCAGCCTGAAATTCGCGTCCTTGCTGATCTCGGAGTCTTTATCAAGGTACTCGTCACCCTCGACAACCTCCAACCAGTTAAAGTCCTTCGTGCCGCGGGAGATCTCAACTGTCGCACGGTCATTAGCTTCGCGCTCGACCTTCTGGTTCTCCACCTCTTCGACATCACGCTTGGAAACGTCGACGACCCAGACGGCCACCAGACGGCCCTTCTCGTCCTTGATGTGGACGGTCGCCTGACCGCCCTCCGGGTTGGTCGGGGTGACGACCCAGTTGTCGCCCTTCTTCTCAATCTTCGCGACGTCGTCACCCGCGACGATCTCAGCAGTGTGGTTCTCGATGTACTTGATCTCGAGGGTGTCCGGAGTCTCGGACTTGTACTCCAGGTCGCGCTGGGTGACAGTCGGGCCTGCGTTCTTATCCTCGATCAGCTTCAGGGTGTACTTGTACTCGAAGCCGTTCTCGTCAGTGAAGACGATCTCAACGTCGCCAGTTGCATTCTCCTTTGGGGTAACAACCCAGACGTCGCCGTCACGCTCGATGGTGACCTTGTCCTTGCCGTCGCCAAGGATCTCGTAGTCGCCGCCGCGGTACTCGATCTTCGCGGTGGAGGTGTTCAGGATCTCGCGGGTGACGTCGAACTTGGAGGTCTTGTTCTCCACGGTGACGATGTTCTCGCGGACCTCGCCGCTGTCCTCGGTGATACGGACGATGACGTTACCGGTGTAGTTCTCACCAGCCTTGACGGTGACGGTGCCCTTCTCCTCATCCTTGAGGATCTCAACCTCGCCGTGCTCCGGCTTGATGAGCTTGCCGTCCTTGTCGTAGCCCAGGCCCCAGTCGATCTCCTCGCCCGGCTTCCACGGGATGGTGGTGATGCGGTCTTCGCTACCAGCGTTCAAGGTGTAGAAGAAGTTGTTCACCTTGACGTTGACGGAATCCTTCACAGCCACGGTATCGGTGACCTTGACGCGGTAGATGTGCTGGTTGCCCTTGTCATCGGTGATGAGGATTTCAACCTCGCCCTCGCCCTCGAAGTCCTCGCGCGGGGTGATGACGAGCTTGCCGTCCTCAGAGCGCTCGACGACCACGATGTCGGAGCCCTTGATGATCTCGAAGGTCCACTTGTTGCCGATCTTCTCCGGCAGCTCAATGACCTTGGACTTCTCACCGTAGGTGAAACCTGCGAAGTAGTAGTACTCCGAAACTTCCTTCACACGCTCGTAGTACTTCTCAACGTAGTACTTCTCCACGTCGGTGACCGTGGTGGTCACGGTGGTCTCCGGCTGCTTCACGGTGCTGGTGACAGTCTCGGTCACTGCCGGGTTGGTGGAGGTGACGGTGGTGACCGGCTGCGTGGTAACGGTCTCGGTGACAACCTCGCCCGGCTTGGTGGTGACAACCGGGGTGTCGGTGACAGTTTCGGTGACAACCTCAGAAGTGCCCGGCTCAGTCACGGTGGTGACGTGCGGCTCCGGAGTCACGGTCTTGGTGACAACCTTCGTCGGGTTGGAGTCGGTCTCGGTGACGGTGGTCTCAACCGGCTCAGGGTTGACCGTCTTGGTGACAACCTTGCCCGGGACCTCTCGGGTGGTGACGGTGGTGTACGCCGTCGGCAGCGTGGAGCGCTCGGTCACGGTGGTGGCCGGGATACGCCTCGTAGTGGTGTAGGTCGTGTTCGGCAGGGTCTTCGTGGTGGTGACCTCCTGCGGACGGGTCACCGTTGTTGTCACCTCAGGCGTGGTGGGGATCGTCTCCACGATGCTCGGCGGGGTCTTCGGCGGGTTCGGATCCAGACCCGGCTGCGGGACCGGGATCAGACGCTGGAAGGACTTACGCGGCACGATGTTGTAGTCGTACTCGAGCGGCACCAGGACGGTGACGTACTCGCCCGGCTTCACAGTCTTTGCAATCTCGTCGTGGCGGGGGAGCTTGGACAGGTAGTAGCTCGGCTGGCCCTTCGGTGCCTGGTGGTGCAGAATGCGGAAACCGGTCAGGTTCTCAAACGCGGACTGGCTCACCTTGCCGTTGACGACATCTTCGCGAGCCTGGTTCAGGTAGCCCAGCTGGTTGGACAGCAGCGCGCGCAGAATGCCGTTCTTGGTCAAAATGGCGCCAGCCTTGGACTGATCGCCGTTTGCGTAGGCCTTGTAGTCCTTCTGCAGTTCCTTCACCACGTTGATGGCCGCGATACGGACATCCTCGCTAATGGCATCGCCGTTGCCGACACGACCGGAAGCACCGGTGAGCTTGCGGACCTGGTAGTTGCCGGTATCCCACGGGTTACCGAGACCCCAGTCGATGCACCAGCCCGGGCCAGCGCTGGACGGCAGCAGGTCGATGGACTGGTCGTCCTTCGGGGCCTGCTTCAGCATCTGGTCGTAGCGGGCCAGATCCGCGCCGCTGAGCTTCTCGTAAGCACCAACGATCTGCTGGCTGGAAGTGTTCTCGTTTGCGGCTTCTGCGAGCGGAGCGGATACGACCGCGCCCGTAGCCATAACACCAGTGACCATTGCGGTCATGATGCGCTTTTTCAGGTTTGCGTTATGCAACGTCATAGTCCTTCAACGTCTAGGGAGATATTCGAAGCAGCCTGGAGAGTTCCTGAACACGGACCCCAAAACTGACAGACCCCTATTCAATCGCAATGAACCGACGAAAAGAAGTCCTTAACCCCGCTGAAAGCCATAAAAGTCCAGATATTAAGACAAAACTCATAACCCCGGCCCGCTGACCTCGACTTTTGTCCAAGTTTTCCACACAAAAAAATCGAGTGATCTTCACCACAAAACCCGCAATTGTTCAACAAACCGGCATTAAGACGCCGAAAACCCGGTGCCGATTTGGCACCGGGTTTCACAGGTTAAAGGCGGTTCTTACTTGGAGGAATCCTGCTTCTCGGAAGAGGAAGAGGAAGCCTCGTTGTCCTCGCCCTTATCAGCCTCAGCCTTAGACGGCTTGCCGGAAGAGCCGTACATCAGGAAGTCGCTGTCAGTTGCCTTACCAAGCTGGTAGGAGGAAGTGGACTCCTCCTGGCCGCAAGCACGCATCACCTGGTCAACGATGAGCAGGCCAAGAGTGATTGCGCCGAGAGCGCCGGCAGCCAAGCCGAGCTGCTCGGTGTTCACGCCCTGGAACGCGTTCTGGAAGCCAGCTGCGCGCTGCGCACGATCCTCGTTGTAGATGCCCAGGCCGCGCTGGATGCGGTCGTTTGCCTGACGCATAGCGTCGTTGATCTGAGCGGAAACGCCCTCCAGGCCCGGGATCTGTACCTGGGACAGGATGCCGACCGGGATAGCCAGCAGCAGCGGGGCAGACAGGCCAACCAGGGAAGCAATGCACTTGCCGTCCAGCTCGCTGGAGGAGCCCTGCTCCTGGACCGTCGTGTCCTGCTGGGTGATGTTGATGATCACCTTTTCCTTGTCGTTGAGCTTGCCGTTCTCAACCGGAACCACCATGAGCTTGACGCCGCCGTCCAGGTGAGCACCCGGCAGGACATGCAGCTTGCCGCCCTCGGAGGCCTCAATCTCCTTGCCCGGCTCAAGGCGCTTCTTCTTGGAGCAGTCATCGTTGTAGCAAACGTAGACTTCGACAGAGTTCTCGCCGCCCTTGACGTTGATGTCGTAGCCCTTGTCGCGAGAGCCGTCAGTCTTGACATCCGGCGGGGTCAGACCCTCAGAGGTGCCCGGAATCTCCATCTCGACGAGGCGGACCGGGTTGCCCTCGGAGTCGCGCTCCTCGACCAGGATGGAGCCAGTCTTGTTTTCGGTCGGCTGGATGAACAGCTGGCCCTTGGAATCCGGCGCTGCGTTGGTGATCAGGTCCTTGCCGCGGACCACGTGCAGGGTGTTGCCCTTGCCCGGGATGATCCTGTCGTTGATATTGCGGTCGTAAACAACGCGCTCCTCAACGAACTTCAACGGGGTCGGCTGCTCCACGATCTCAATCGTGTGGCGCTTGACTACCTTGCCGTTCTTGTCCACCTCGACGACGGTGACGGTCTTGTCGATGGAGTCCTTGTCCTTCGGGGTCAGGATCCACTTACCGGTCTTCTCGTCGAACTTAACGTTAACGTACTCCTCGCCCTCATCAACGCGAATCTCGTTCTTGTTGATGCGGGTGATAGTGAAGCTGCCGTCCTCGGTGATCTTGAAGTTCTGCTCGCGGGACTGGGAGTTACCACCCTTACCGTTCTTACCCGGGACCACTTCGATGTTGTAGATGACGAAGGTGCGACCGTTCATCTTTACCTTGAGCTGGGTCTTGCCTTCAGCACCATCTACCGGGGTGACGATGATGGTGTTGCCATCTTTCTTCACGTCAACCAGGGACTCGTCAGTGACCTCGTACTCGGTGCCCTCCGGGATCTCGAGGGTCAGCTTCCCGGTCGAGGTAAGGCGGACGTTCTCCTCGCGTGGCGCGGACGGAGTGACATCAATAATCCAGCGCGCGAACGGTAGATCACGGGAGTTCAGGTTCTCAATGATGACCTGACCCTCAGCGCCTTCCTTGAAGTAGACCTTTCCGTCCTCGAGGCGGTCGATGAGGTGTTCGCCCTTGACAATGCGCTGGTTCTTGACCGAGATGTTGAGTACTTTCTTGGACTCAGTCTTCAACGTGCTCTCCTCGACCTCACCCTTGGTGACGTTAAGGGTCCACTCGGCGACGGTCTTGCCGTTGGGGGACTTCTCGGCGACGACGATCTTGCCCTCGAAGCCCGGGTTCGGCATTACGCGGAACTTGCCGTCCTTGGTCTTGACCAGGGTGGCGTTGTCCTTGCCCTCAATGATTTCGAAGGTGTTGCCCTCATTACCCGGCTTGAATTCGGCGGTGTTGCGGTCGACGATATCCTGCGTGAACTTCGGGACCTCGTACTCAATTTGCTCCTCCGGCTTCGCCGAGATGGTGTAGACGCCGACCAGGACGCGGCCGTCCTTGGCGTTCTCGTCCGGAGCGTACAGGTTGAAGATGCCGGTGCCGTTGACCTTGTTGTGGATCTTGAAGCCGCTATCGGTTTCCTCGATCTTCCATTGGTTCTCGTCGCCGCCGGTCTGGATCAGCTTCCAGCCGTCGCCGGAGGTCTTGATGTCGACATCCGTGCCCTCTTGGATGAAGTGGGTTTCAACGTCGACCAGGACGTTGGTGCCCGGCCGGATGTCCAGGGTGTAGGTGTAGGTCTTGCCCTCAGCGTCCACAGCCTTGAGCACAACCTTGCCCTCGGCGTTCGGCTTCGGGGTGATGATCCAAAAGCCGTCGCGCTTCTCAATGGACTCGATGAGGTCCTCGCCGGAGACGATCTCCGGCTTGTTCGGGATGTCAGCCTCGATATCCAGCTTGTAGGAGTTGGCGTTACCGATCACGCGGGTCTGCGTGTACTTGTCGGAGGCGGCATCGATGATGAACTTGTAGACGTTCTTGTTGCCGGTCTTTTCGCCCTTGTCGTTCTTCTCGAACACCTCGATCTCGAGATCGCCCCTCAGCACGCCGTCGTTGATCTTGACGTTGAGCTTGCCGTCCTTCTCCTCGGTGGTGACCAGGCCCTTGCCCTCGACGATCTCGTAGTCCCAGCCTGCCGGGATGTCGATGTTCTGGTTCACGCCGGAAACACCCACGTTGAAGTAGTGGTTGTTCACGGTGACCTCGCCGGTGGTCTCCACGGTGGTGGAATCGTTGACCACGTCGATGACGTACTCGTGGCGGTTTCCCTCGTTGTCCACGACAACGATGCGGACCTTGCCGCGGCCTTCCTTCTTCGGGGTGATCTTGAGGATGGCGGTGCCGTCCTCGCGGACCTCCTTGGTCACCTCGACCAGACCGTTGGAATCGTCGACGAAGTCGATGTCCCAGGAGCCGAGGTTCTTGACCTCGATCTCCTCGGTCTTCTCGCCGGTGCGGAAGTCGAAGGCGTAGTCGTAGTGGCGGAAGTAGCGCTCGACCTCCTTGGTGGTGGTCTTCTCTTCGCGCTGAGTGCTGGTGACGGTGGTAGCCACGTACTTCGTCTCCGGCGCAGCGGTGACGGTAGCGGTGGAGGTCACGGCCGGCTTGGTCTCCGTAACCGTCTCAACCTTCGGCTCGAGGGTGCGGGTGGCGTACTCGGTCTGCTTCGCGCCGGTGACGGTGGTCGTCGGGGTGACGGTCTTGGTCTCGGTGACGTACTCCGGTTCGCCCACGACGGTCTGGGTCACGGTCCGGGCCGGGGCGGTCTTGGTGATGGTGACGTCCGGAGCGGACTCCTTCTTGGTCTCGGTGACGGTGGAGACCTCCGGGCGACGGGTGGTGGTGACCGTCTTCTCCGCCGGAGTGACGGTAGCGATCTCTTCCTGCACCGGCTGGACGTACTGCGTCTTGGTCACCGTCGGCTGGACGGTCTCTTCCTTGATGTAGTCCGGCGAGCCGACCTCAACCGTCTTGGTCACGGTCGGGCGCTCGGTGACGGTTGTGGTCGTTGCCGGGGCGGGCACCCATTCGGTCTTGACCGTCTGGCCTTCCTTGACGCCCGGCTCGAAGCCCTCGAGGCCCGGCTGCGCAATGGTGATGATGCGCTGGTTGGTCGGCTCCTTGGACAGGTCCTCGTACACGTTGTAGGAACGCGGCAGCAGGATGGTGACGTACTCGCCATCCTTCACGTTCAGACGGGAGGAAGCAGCGTCGTCCAGAGCCAGGTAGTAGTTAGCCTGGCCGCTCTGCTCGAAGTAGCTCTTGCGCACCTCGAAGCCGGTCCACTGCAGGAACTGCTGTGCGGAGATCGGCTTCACGCCCGGAACCTGGACGTTGCGGGAACCGGCAACCCAGCCGCGCAGGAGGTTCAGGGTCTCTTTGTTGTTGGACAGCAGCGCCTGCAGTGCCACGTTCTTGGACATTGCGTCGGCGTTCTTGCCCTGCTTCACGTCCGTGAGCATGAGCTTGGTCAGGTTAATGGCGGCGCGCTCAATGTCCTCGTCGATCTTGAGGTTGCCACCCATGTCGCCGTTAAAGCCGTAGAAGCCGGAGGTGCCGTCGAGCTTGCGCACCTCATATGCAGTGTTGGTGCGCGGGACATCGAGGTGGCGGTCGATGCACCAGCCCGGGCCGAACGGGGTCCAGTACTGGCCCGAGTCCCGGTTCCACTCCTGCTTCAGGTTGTAGTCGACAGCGACCTGCTCAACGGAAGAGTCGAGGGCGGAGTACTGGCTAGTAATACGCGAGTCTGCGTCTGCGGCGGGAGCGACAACGGCTGCGCCACCGAATGCAACGGCACCGGAGACCAGGGTGGCCATGATGCGCTTTTTCAGGTTTGCGTTATGCAACGTCATAGTCCTTCAACGTCTAGGGAGATATTCGAAGCAGCCTGGAGAGTTCCTGAACACGGACCCCAAAACTGACAGACCCCTATTCAATCGCAATGAACCGACGAAAAGAAGTCCTTAACCCCGCTGAAAGCCATAAAAGTCCAGATATTAAGACAAAACTCATAACCCCGGCCCGCTGACCTCGACTTTTGTCCAAGTTTTCCACACAAAAAAATCGAGTGATCTTCACCACAAAACCCGCAATTGTTCAACAAACCGACGGTCAGCGGTCCAGCGGGCCCGAACTTCTGTCTCCGCGGACCCGCTTGAGCACATTCTCAGCGGAAATCAAGCACATGGGCACGCCCACCCCCGGCGTCGTGGTCGCTCCAGCGTACATCAGCGACTCCACCTTCCGGCTCTTATTGGAGCCGCGCAAGAACGCGGACTGCCGCAGCGTGTGCGCGGGCCCGATGGACCCGCCGGACCAGGCGTTGTAGCGCTCGGCAAAGTCCGCAGGACCGAGCGTTTGCTTTACGACGATCCTCCGGCCCAGCCCCGCAACCCCACACCGTGACGCAATCTGCTCGATCGCCGCGTCGGCGATGCGCTGCACCTGCTCGGAGGCCTCGCCGCGGTACATGTCGCCGTGGCCCACCGAGGGATCCGCGGGCACCGGCACCAGCACGAACAGGTTCTCGTGGACCGCAGGCGCCACAGACGGATCCGTCGCCGACGGCTTGGACACGTAGATGGACTGCGACGCCCCCTGCGGCCTGCTGGCCACCGGTCCATTAAATACAGCATCGAAGTCGTCGGACCAGTCGTCGCTGAACAGGAAGTTGTGGTGGGCCAGCTCCGGGATCTCGCCTTCCACACCAAGCATGACCAGCACGGTGCCCAGGCCGGGGTCGCGCGGGGCGAACCAGGACTCGTCGTAGGTGCGCTTACTCTTCGGCAGCAGGCGGGTTTCGGTGTGGTGGAGGTCCGCGGCGGAGATGGTGAGGTCGGCGGGGAGCCTTTGGCCGTCGATAAGCAAAACGCCCTTGTCCTCGATGGCCGCGACCTCGGAGTTGAAGCGGAACCGCGCGCCCTGCTCGACGGCGAGCGCGTAGAGCGCGTCCATGACCGCCGCGAAACCGCCCTGCGGATACAGCACGCCCTGGGTGAGGTCGGTGTGGCTGAGCAGGTGATACATGCTCGGCGTGCGGCTGGGGTGCGAGGAGAGGAACACCGACGGGTAGGTGAGCATCTGGCGCAGGCGCGTGTCCGTGAAGCGCTTGGCCACGAACCTGCCCAGCGGCTCCGTGAGGTAGCGCGCGAGACGGGTGTACTGGCCGCGGATGCGCTTCAGGGGCTCGAGGGAACGGAAGTTGGTGTAGAGGAAGTTCTGGATGGCCAGGTCGTAGGTTTCCTCTGCGCTGTCTAGGTACTCCAGGAGCTTGGCGCCGGCGCCGGGTTCGATGCTTTCGAAGAGCTTGGCGGCGTTGTCGCGGCCGGAGTGGACGTCGATGGGCTCGCCCGGCTCCGGGAAGAGGCGGTAGGCGGGGGCGAGCGGCTGCAGGTTGAGAAGGTCCTCGGTGCGCTTGCCGAAAAGGCCGAAGAAGTGGTCGAACGCGTCCGGCATGAGGTACCAGCTCGGGCCGGTGTCGAAACGGAACCCGTCGACGGTCTCGTTGCCGGCGCGGCCGCCGTAGGTGGGCAGCTTTTCCACCACGGTGGTGTCGATGCCCTCGCGGGCCAACAACGCCGCGGTGGCCACGCCGGCCACGCCGGCGCCGATCACGATGGCTGACTTCGGTTGCGGTTTCATTGGTTCCTTGCGTTTGCGAGAGCTCGTGCCGTGAGCGCGAGCTTTCTGTGGTTGGGCACGCTGACGCGGGTGGTGCGCAGCTCGGCCGCCGGGGTGGCGGCGATGCGGGCGTTGAGCTCCCGAAACAGCGCCTCGGCGGCGGCCACTCCCCCGCGGGCTGCGGGCGGCAGCAGCGGGATGGCCGTGTGGGCGCGGTCGAGCTCATCGGCGATTTGGCTGGTGAGGGTGGACTTTAGATCGTCGTCAAGCTTGGCGCCGAAGTACGCGCGGCCGAGCGCACGGCTGTCCTCCCCGAGGTCGCGCAGGAAGTTGACCTTCTGAAACGCGCTGCCGAGCGCGCGGGCGCCGTCCTCCAGCTCGCGGCGGTGCGGGGTGTCGCGGCCGCGCAGGAAAATGTCCAGGCACATCAAGCCGATCACCTCGGCGCTGCCATATATATAGGTATCCAGCTCTTTTTGCGTGAACGTGGTCTGCGTCAGATCCGCGCGCATGGAGGCGAAAAAGGCGCGCACGTGGTCCTCGTTGAGGCGGCACTCGCGGAACGTACGCGCCCACGCGTGCAACACCGGATCAGTGTGGAAGCGGTGGTGTGGGGCGTGCAGGACCTGCTCTTCGTACAGTTCAAGGGCCGTTTCCGGGCATTCGTTGGCCTGGGCGGTGGTGCCGTCCACGATCTCGTCCGCGATGCGCACCACCGCGTACAGGTTCCGGATGTGGGTGCGCTCCGGCTTCGGCAGCGTGCGCACGGCCAGGGAAAAACTCGTGGAATACTGCGCGATCACCTGCGCCGCCGCCTTGTCCGCCATGGCGTCGAAGCGGGAGAGGTAGGTGTTCACGCCTTGGCAGCTTACCGTGGGCGGCGGGCGAGATTGGCCGCATGCCGATTCTCACTTTCGCACTTGTTCTACCAGCGGTTTCGGAGTTTGATTCGCAGTGTGGGGGTTGAAAGTGCGAATCAGGTGCGCCGGTAGGTGGTACTGCGCTGTCCCTGGCCACCGAGCATGACCACGTGGGCGTGGTCTAACAAAGGCTCCAACGCGTAACGCAGCTGAGCCGGCGACAGACCCGTGGTGGCTTGCAGTTCCTTGAGTGTGACAGCGCCGGCGGGCGGAATCGCCTGGTACACGGCAGGAACATTCTTACCCAGCGCAGCGAGGCTCTCTGCCCGGACGGTGAAATCCGAGTGCTCTCCCGTGGACTGCCCGGGCAAGGAGAACACCCCGTCCGACTCCACGATGGCGCCAGCGCCTACAAGTTTTCGCAGCATGTTTCTGCAGGACTGCGCTCCAAGTGGCGAGTAGCGCTGCGTTATTGCTTGGAAAGAGGCGGCTCCATGATTCTGCAGCTCTACAAGCAAATCCTCTTCTGTCGGCGTGAAATGTTCGCCAATGCTTTGCAACCCTTCCAGCCAGGAGTTTTGCTCTTCCGTGAAACGCGAACCGCGTGGGAAGAGCACTTTGAACTCCACGCCGTTGTCAATGAAACGCGGCTTTGGCAGGCGAGCTTCCCGCGTCGCAGCCAAGATTTCCTGGATGCCGCCGCCCTCGCCTTCGATGACGCGCTCACCATCTTCTGTTCGGAGGTAGCGCGCTATCTCGTACAGCCTCTTGTTCACCGGCGATTTTGTCAGAGCGGGGCTCTCTAGCTGTGACACAGACAGTCCGCGCAGCCCACCCGGGCTGACCACGATGAGCATCCGCTCCGTGATGCGAATTTCAACCTTCTTGCCCACATCCACCGAAGGACCCAAGTCCCGGTGCACCAGGGCATTCGCCAACACCTCGCGGATCGCACTGGGAGGAAACTCTGGTTCGTCCACCAGGTGCCCGCTGCTCGTGTACCGGCTGACGGTGTCTGAATTCTGCCGAATCCACTCCATAGCCTCCGTCAGCATCACCGGCAAAGGCCCTTCTATCTCTGTGAGATTCCTGTTCCGGCCCACGCCCTCACCGCGGGAAAGGCGCACCGCAGCCGTGGCGCCGAGTGCCGGCTCAACAGACTGTGGCAAGTACCCCAGTGCGTACAGGCCGCCGAAGCGGACGTTGCCCTCACTGTCGGTGACGTTGGTGACCTGCAGCAGCTGAGCATCGTCGTCGATTTTGGAGATGCGAGAGCGAGAGCCCCGCACAGCCTTCAAAAACCCCGTGAGCACCTCATTATCCAGGACTCCAGCATCAGTTCCCGGCACGGACTCGAAATCGAAGTGCGACTGCTGCCTTTCGGCCAGCGCCGAGAGCTCCAGCATCTTCAGGTCGTTGGAGTTCATCACGTAATCGCCGTCTGCCTGCCGCAGATACGGTTTGCCGTCGTAGTTCGCAGGCTTCTCGGAGGGCAACAGTGGCGTGACTTCAACGACCACCACGTTCTTCCCCTCCAAGGACAGGTGCGTGAACTCCAACTGTGGCGCGGGTTTGACCGCCGCCCGGTTCACGCTGGTCACCTTCTTTTCCATCTGCGCTGGGTGGTCAACCCCGGTGACCTCAAAGCCCCTGCGCTCGCTCACCCCGAGGAGAATTGCGCCCGATTGCGGCATGTTGGCAAACGCGCACAGCGTTTCCCCAATGCTTTCTGGGACTCCCCCACCTGCGGTTTTGCACTCAACCAGCGTGGTGTCATCTCCAAACGCACGCAACTGGGAGAGCGTCTCGCGCAACTGCCCCTCAGTCCAAGTCATGGTTGTGAGTGTATTCTCACTTTCGCACTTTGTCTACCTGCGGTTTCACAGTTTGATTCGCAGTGTGGGGGTTGAAAGTGTGAAAGTGCTGCCACAGAGCAACCGTCGCAAAGCAAAAAGCTCCCTCCGCAACCGGAGGGAGCAATCTGTGGAGCATAGGAGAATCGAACTCCTGACATCCTGCTTGCAAAGCAGGTGCTCTACCAACTGAGCTAATGCCCCGCGTACCCAAGGGTACCGTGGGCCTAGCAAGAATCGAACTTGCGACCTCATCGTTATCAGCGATGCGCTCTAACCGACTGAGCTATAGGCCCTTGGAACGAATAGGAATATTACAGAGCACCCATAACAGCTCCAAATCGCCAGCGTACGGCCCATAAAAGAGGCATTTGCTTATCGACGTTCCACCCTCCCGGTAAGCAGGGGTAACAGGCGGGGGTAGGCGTTGTGAAAAGTGGTTCACAATCCGGGCTGTCCTGGGGTTTTGTGCGTCTTTGCTGGTGAGCGGGTTGTTCTCCGGTTCGGGGGTGCTTTGGCAGGGGCTGATTGGTGAACAATCCGGGCTCGTCTGGCCCCGCAAACGTTGAACAATCCGAACCAAGTGTTGAACGATCTTACCCCGGTTTACCTGCGCAAACTCCTTGCATAAAATCATGGACATCGAAGCAGCCCATGTCCACCACAACGCAAAATGGAGCAACGAGATGCGCGCACAGACCAAGGCCCTCGCCACCGCGCTCGCAGCAGCACTCGCCTTCACCGGCCTCCAGCCGGCCGCAGCCGCGGATGCCTCCGCACTCGTTGGCCTCGAGGAAGCCGAATACGCCATCGACTCCGACAACGACGGCCTCCCCGACGACTGGGAGACCGAGGGCGTCGTGCTTCACGACGGCACCGAGCTCGCCCTCCCCGACTGGGGCGTCGACCCCAACCGCCCCGACCTGTTCCTCCAGCTCAACTGGATGGAAGACCACAACGGCAGGTCCTTCGCGCCGTCCGCGCAGGCGCTGCAGGACATCGTCAAGCTTTTCGACGACCACGGCATCGCCCTCCACATCGACGCCGGCGAAACCTACACCAACATCCCCAACTACACCGAGTTCCACGGCGGCGAGACCGTGGCCTACTCGCAGTACTACTTCGCCGACCAGATCACCGGCGTGCGCCTGCTCCAGGACATCGACACCTACCTCGGCGACCGCTCCAACGCCTTCCGCCTGGGCATCATCGGCGACCAGATCGACCGCGGCGACTACACCACCGGCGTCGCCCTCGTCGGCGACAGCGCCTTCTTCGTGGCCAACAACGACCAGATCGACACCGACGAGCAGCTCCGCAACGCCATCCTCCACGAGTTCGGCCACACCCTCGGCCTGCGCCACAACGGATCCGCGGACATCACCCGCAAGCTGCCGCGCACCCAGGCCACCCCGGCGGAGTACCTGTCCGTGATGAACTACGACCACCAGTTCACCCACTTCAACTACTCCGAGGAGGCCTACACCGCCGAAGGCGCAGACGGCCCCATCGAGGTGCCCGCCGACTGGGACTCCCTGGTCCTGGACACCCCGCGCATCGGTCGCGACGCCCTCGAGCTCGGCGCCCGCACTGTCTCCCACGGCGCAGCGCCGGCGGCTAAGGCTTCGGTGGCCGAGGCTTCCGAGGCGCCCACGGTCGCGCCCGCTGAGGACTCGCCCGCTGAGGCTGTGCCCGCCAAGGCCGCGGACGTGAACGTCGCCGCGATCGTCGGCTCCGTGGTCGCAGCTCTGGCCGTCCTGGGCATCGCGGGTGCAGGTTTCGCCGCCATGAACGGCCTGCTCCCCTTCTAGGTCCCCAGTTCCGCTAACGCCCCGGTTCTACCTGGGCGTTTTTCGTTGGTGCGGACCAATAGTTGGGGTCGCCGGGGCTGTCCGCAATGCGGAGTTGCTGGACCCCAGTCGTCGGGATTTTGTACGAATCGACATTTCGGTCTCTTTCGGGCCTGCAAACACGCAGGTCGGCAATTTGCAGTGTTGATTCGTACAAAAACTGGGCACGGGCCAATAGTTGGTCGACCCGGAATTGTCCGCAATGCGGAGTTGCTGGAGGCTCGGATTCGTAAAAGCTGACAATCGGGCCGTTTCGGCGTCGGGTTTCCCCAGGTCGCGAAATCGAGTCGTCAACTTTCGCGAACAGCCACCCCGACGCACCCCGGATTACTGGGTGCGGACCAATAGTTGGGGTCGCCGGGGCTGTCCGCAATGCGGAGTCCGCGAGCGATGAAGGCGGGAATGGCGAAGTCGATACCTTGAGGTCGATGGTTGCAGGTCAGAGTCTTTCGACGAAAAGCCGCCGGAACAGGGCTCAAACCTGTGACCAGGAACTATCGACATCGAGGTATCGACATGGGGTTTTGAGGGGCCCGCCCCGGAGACCAGCCCCTACTTCGCCCGGTTGGACATGGTGAAGCTAATGCCGCCGACCAGGTCCGCGATGGCGTTGTACATGATCACCGTCAACGGGGCCATGATCATCTGGAACAGGAGGCCCACCAGGCCGAACAGGCCCGCGGCGGACATGGCCAGTTTCATGTCCACCACCTGGTCGCCGCCGACGCCTCCGATCAGCGAATTCACTGAATCCACCACCCCGGCGCGCTCCAGCCCGTAGTAGACCAGCACGCAGGCGGCCATCCAGGCGATGAAGCCCAGAAAGGCCAGCAGCGTTGCCACTTTGAAGGTGGAGCCGGCGCCGATGTGGCGCACGGTCACTTTGCGGACGGCCACGGGCTACTCCTTGTCCTCGCCTGCGCTGGCGGAGCTGTCGTCGCTAAGCGCCTGCTCGATGGTCTTCTGCCCGGTGGCGACTGCGGTGGCTTCCTCCTCGCCTTCGTCCTCGACGTTGCGGTCGATGGCGAGCAGCTCGACGCCGTCGGCGAGGTCCACCAACCGCACGCCCATGGTCGCGCGGGACGACGGGCGGATCTGGTCGACCTCGGTGCGGATCACGCCGCCGGCGGAGGTGATGGCGAAGATCTGGTCGTCCTCCGCGACAGAGAGCGCGCCGATGAGCTTGCCGCGCTTCGGGCTGTACTTGAAGGTCATCACGCCCATGCCGCCGCGGCCCTGCGCGTTGTACTCCTCGATGGCGGTGCGCTTGCCGTAGCCGCCGGAGGTGGCCACGAGCAGGTATTCGCCGTCCTTGGCCACGGTCATGGCGAGCAGCTGGTCGTCGCCCTTGAAGCGCATGCCCTTCACGCCGGCGGTGGCGCGGCCCATGGGGCGCAGCTGCTCGTCGTCGGCGGAGAAGCGGATGGACTGGCCCTGTTCGGACACGAGCAGCAGGTCGTCGTCCTCGCCGACAAGGGAGGCGCCGATGAGCGCGTCGCCTTCGTTGAGGTTGATGGCGATCAGGCCGGCGGAGCGAGCGGACTCGTAGTCGGTGAGGCGGGACTTCTTCACGCGGCCGTCGCGGGTGGCCAGGACCAGGTACGGGGCGTCCTCGTAGGTCTGGATCTGGATGATCTGGGCGATCTTCTCCTCCGGCTGGAATTCCAGCAGGTTGGCCACGTGCTGGCCGCGGGCAGTGCGGCCCGCTTCCGGCAGCTCGTAGGCCTTGAGGCGGTAGACGCGGCCGAAGTTGGTGAAGAACAGGATCCAGTCGTGGGTGGAGCAGATGAAGAAGTTCTTCACCACGTCATCCTGCTTCAGCTCGGCTCCGCGCACGCCCTTGCCGCCGCGCTTCTGGCTCTTGTAGGCGTCGACCTTGGTGCGCTTGGCGTAGCCGGTGGAGGTGATGGTGACCACCACGTTTTCGCGGGCGATGAGGTCTTCTTCGGTGACGTCGCCGGTGGCGGCGACGATGCGGGTGCGGCGCTCATCGCCATACTTATCGACGATCTCCTTGAGCTCGTCGCCGACAATTGCGCGCTGGCGCTCCGGCTTGGCCAGGATGTCCTTGTAGTCCGCGATCTGCTCTTCGATGGCGGCCAGGTCGTCGATGATCTTCTGGCGCTCCAGGGCCGCCAGGCGGCGCAGCTGCATGGCCAGGATCTCGTTGGCCTGGATCTCGTCGACGTCGAGTAGGTCGATCAGTCCGGCGCGGGCGTCGTCCACAGTCGGCGAGCGGCGGATCAGGGCGATGACCTCGTCCAGCATGTCCAGCGCCTTGACCAGGCCGCGGAGGATGTGGGCGCGCTTTTCGGCCTCGTCCAGGCGGTACTGGGTGCGGCGGACGATGACTTCGATCTGGTGCTTGACGTAGAAGCGCAGCATCTGGTCCAGGCGCAGGGTGCGCGGGACGCCGTCGACAATGCTGAGCATGTTGGCGGAGAAGTTCGTCTCCAGCGCCGAGTGCTTGTACAGGTTGTTTAGCACCACGCGCGGCACAGCGTCGCGCTTCAGCGTGACGACGATTCGCATGCCCACGCGGTCGGAGGACTCGTCCTCAATCTTGGAGATGCCCACCATCTTGCCGGCGGTGACCTGCTCGGCGATGTTGTGGATGAAGTTGTCCGGGTTTACCTGGTACGGCAGCTCGGTGATCGTGATGACCTGGCGGTTGCCAATCTCCTCGATCTCGGTGACACCGCGCATGCGGATGGAGCCGCGGCCGGTGGTGTAGGCGTCCTTGATGCCCTGGTCGCCGACGATCAGGCCTGCCGTGGGGAAGTCCGGGCCCTTCACGCGCTCCATCACGGCGTCGAGGGTTTCCTTCTCCTCGGCGTCGTGGTTCTCCAGGATCCAGTAGATCGCCTCCGCCAGCTCGTTCAGGTTGTGCGGCGGGATGTTGGTGGCCATGCCGACGGCGATGCCGTTGGAGCCGTTCATCAACAGGTTCGGCACGCGCGACGGCAGGACGGTCGGCTCCTGGGTCTTGCCGTCGTAGTTCGGCACGAAATCCACGGCGTTTTCGCGGATGTCGCGCACCATCTCCATAGCCAGCGGAGTCATCTTGCACTCCGTGTAACGCATCGCGGCCGGGCCGTCGTTGCCCGGGGAGCCGAAGTTGCCCTGGCCGTCCACAAGCGGGTAGCGCATGGCCCACGGCTGCGCCATGCGCACCAGGGTGTCGTAGATGGCGCTGTCGCCGTGCGGGTGGTAGTTACCCATCGTGTCCGCCACCGGCTTCGCGCTCTTCACGTAGGAGCGTTCGGGGCGGTAGCCGTTGTCGTACATTGCGTAGATGATGCGGCGGTGCACCGGCTTCATGCCGTCGCGCACATCCGGGAGCGCGCGACCCACGATCACGCTCATGGCGTAATCGATGTAGCTGGTCTGCATCTCCTCGTTGATGTCGATTGGTTGAATGCGGTCCAAGCCGCCAGTGGTGTCATCAGCCATGTGGACGAGTTTAGCGGGCTTCTCACGCCGCGACGGAGCAGCGACGTGGTATCAAAGTGGTATGGCTATGACGCTCCGCTTGACCGCAGACGAGGACAAGGCGCTCGTGTTACTCGCGTCCGCATGGGGGTGCTCGAAGCAGGAGGCCGCGCGCCGTGCGGTGGTCACCGCAGCATCGCGATTGCTTGACGACGCCCACGTCACCGACCTCGCCCGCACCCTCATCCCCACCTACGCCAGCATGGAATCCCGAATCCGTCAGGCCCGGTCATGAGGGGTTTTTCCGCCGAGCAGCTCCTGGCCGTCGCAGACGAGTACTGCGCCTTCCACGGCTGCCACGTCCGTTCGTTTGCTGCCCTGGCGGCCAGCGCCGCCGTGCCCGGCGCCCGTCTCCACGGCGTGCTGGTGTTCGACTCCGTGGAGGCGGCCGCTGCCGCGTTGGCCGAAACCATCCGGGCGCTGCAGCCCCTGTCCGGTGCCGACTCCAGCTCCGCGGCCAACGCTGGGTTCGCGGACGTCGCCGCCGAGGTGTACCGGCGCTGGGCTGAGTGAGGGCCGGATGGTCGTCGATAGGCAACTGCTTTGTACGAATCGACATTTTTCTAGATTTCGTCGCAAAAACCCCAGGTCAAATTTTTTGGTTGTCGATTCGTACAAAACCGCGCTGGGTGAGGATGACCCGCAGCTGGCCAACCAACAATCCCAGCGTGTTTTGCGTGTACCGCAGAGGAGTCCACTGCTGGACCGCAAGCTCCCGGTCGACGGTGTTGTCATAGATTCGTTGCTTCTGTTCCTCGTGATGGATGCCGTCGTAGAACAACGCCAGCCGCGCCTCCGGGAACCCCAGGTCGGCGCGGGTGAGCGGCCGCCCGTCGGCGTGAAACTCCACCTGCTCCTCCAACCGGAGGCCGAATTCCTTGGCCACCTTGGCGGCCAAGAACCGCATCTCGGTCTCTTTCGGCGAATCAGCGAGCGCGCTCGACGCCTTGAGCACCGACGCGAGCCACCGGGTAGCCACACGGTTGTGCCCCGATTCGGCGATTTCCTCAGGGGAGATGCCGAGGAATCTGCGGCATGCGTCGACGAGCTGGACCGCGCGCAGAAACACCTCTTCGTCCTCAGGTGCATGCACGGGCCACGAGCACTGCTTTGTGCGGATGAGCTTGAGCGCTTGCGCCGCCGCCACTGGTGGCGCGGCAACCTTGATGTGCTCGCCGCGGCACAGAACATGCCACGTCTCCCCTGGTCGTAGGGATTTTCTTATCACGGTAGGAGTGAACTGGGTGCCCCATTTCTTGCGCCCGCACGTAGGCGAGATCAAGACAGTGTCGTGCGCGTCCACAAGGTACGGCAGCCCGTAGAGCGCCAGCGCGCCGAAACCGGCAACTGTGGTGCCCGGGTGCGTGAGCGCGTGGGCGGCCGCGCGGTACTCGGCAGGGACAGGGTAACGCACCTGGCGCGGGTGGCGGACGGAATCGCGGATGACGATGCTGTCCGGGCGCAGCACGTGGCGCGGCACCTGGAACTTCCCGTTCACGCTGGCCATTCCAGGCAACAGACGCCCCGGGTTCGGGTAGAGCAACGCGCCGGCAGTGGTGGCCATGCCGTTGTAGAGGTGGGTCATGACTAGTTAGACGCTCGCAACCGCTCGGCGGTTCCCTCTCGGACAGGGACTAAGTTGTCGTGCTTTCCCCAGCTCAAGGCGTATACTGCTGCTCAGCCAACATTGTTTCCCGAAAGGCTTCCCATGTCTGCCAAAAACTTCGGCCGCGCGGCCGTCGCCGTGGCCACCGCCGCCTCGCTGGTGTGCGGCGGCGCAACTGTCCCCCACGCGCTCGCGGAGACCACCCAGGTCCAAAGCATCGATTCCCTGAGCTGGCCAGACGTCCGCGTCACCCCGGGCGGGGAGGTGAAGGTGAAGCCGGAGGGCGAGTTCTCGAGCGACGTGCGCTTCTCCGGCAACCGCGACTACTTGGGCTATAGCTTTACGACGGAACCGCGCACCGGCGAAGTCACCATCCGCGTCGCAGACGACGTCTCCCCCGGCGAACGCACGATGTTTACCGTCGTGGTCAGCGACGGCTTTCGCACCGTACGGCGCACGGTGCAGGTGGACGTGGTGGATCAGCTCGGTGAGATGGCGCAGAAGTACCCGGTGGAGTATTACGCGGTGTACACCTCGCTTGACCAGGAGGTTGCGGAGCCCCTTCAGGGTGAGGTCCCCGAGGGCACCACGTTCTCCGTCGTCGCGCCGGAGCACTACTCCGTCGAGGTGGACGACAATGGCACCCTCACCGTGACGCAGACGGACTCCCTGCGTTTCCGCTCCAACACCGCTGCGGCTGTGACGGTGCACTACCCGGACGGTTCGGAAGCCACCCTGGCGGTGCCGCTGCTGACAATGGACGTTGATGAGCAGTCGTTCGAGGAACTCGGAAGCGAGGATCTGAGTGACTTCTACAATTACCTCTACGACCACGAAATTCGGCCAGAGTGGGAACACACCGTCATGCGGGGAGACGAGACCGCGGTAGCGCGGTTCGACGGTCCAACCTGGGGCGCCGAGAGTTTCAAGTTTCGCGAGGACTTAGTCCCCTACCTGACCAAGCGCTTCGACGTGGACGTCGATAAGCAAACAGGCGAAGTGACAATGACCCCGAAGCGACCCATGAAGACCTCGGGCTCGCAGTTTTTCGTCCCGGTGGAGGTGACCTACAGCGATCAGAGCGTTGGCCTGGGTTCCGCGGTGTTCGAGATCGGTGAGCCTGGGTTGTGGGACAACGAGCGGGCCGAGTTGGAGTATAAGAAGGTGGAGGCGCCCACGCCGGGGCCATTCACTGCGGAGCTCGAGGGGGACTTCCCGGAAGGCACCTGGTTCGAGCAATTGGGAGAATTCATGCCGGGCTGGACTGTCGACGTCGCCCGCACCACCGGTGAGGTCACCGTGACTCCCCCGAACAACACCAAGCCCAACATCTCCTTCGAGACCGATGTGGCCGCACACTTCCCGGACGGCTCCGTCAAATACCTCGTGGCCCCGTTCCTCCTGGTGAAACCAGAGAACCCGCAGTCCGAGACCGCTCGTGTGACTTACCCGGATGTGGAACTGCACCCCGGCGAGACCGTCAGCTACTCGCCAGATGGCCTGCCGGACGGCAGCGTTGTCACGATCTTCCACACGAATTACGCCGAAAAGCACGGTGTCGACATCAGGGTCGACTCACGCACTGGCGCATTGACTGTCGCAGCAAAGCAGGACGCTTCCGCGTTCAACCAAGACGTTTTCTTGGACGTGGTATTCAAAGACGGTTCCGACACCAAAGTCGGCGCGAACATAAAGGTGACCGTCCCGGAACCGGAACCAGAGGTCACGCCCGAGCCGGAACCGGAACCCGAGCCCGAGCCAACCCCCACACCCACCCCGGAACCGACCCCCGAGCCCACAACCCCAGCGCCGGCCCCAGCCAACGAAGGCTCCAGCACCGGCGGCATCATCGCCATCGTGATTGGTGTGCTGGCCGCGATCGGCGGGCTGGCGTTCGCCGCCAAGCCGCAGCTGGAACAGATGGGACTCTGGCCCCGCTAGCCCACCCCACCGCCTAACATGTTCCCCATGAAGAAAACTGTTGCGGCGCTGGCGGCCGCCGCCCTGCTCGCCGCCCCCTCCCCTGCCTTTGCGCAGGACACGGCTATTTCGCAGCTGTCCTCGACGAGTTCGAAGGGTTCGTCCAAGCCGAATTACTACCCAGACTACGACAAGGACGTGACCGCGCCCGAGAAGCGCCCGCTGGAGGGGTCCTACACGGGTTCGGCGCCGATTTCGCTGGCGATCGCGCTGGCCGCGACGGCGGTGACTGTGCAGCTCATCGTGGATTTCGTGCCGCAGGCGCGCGAGGCGGTGGACAACCTGGCGGAGCAGTTTAATCTGACGCAGGTGCCGGGTTCGTCGGAAGGCAACCGCCTGATTCCTGCGAAGGAGATCACGGCGTTTGTGCAGTCCTACGTGGACCAGTACCTCCCCCAGCGTTAGCTCCGCCACACAACCTGTGTTACGGTTGTGCCCGTTGTGGTTGCAGTGAACCTACGAGAGCCATGTGACTGATGTGGCAATAGAGGTGCTGCGGTGGAAGAGCTGCAACCGAAAACGGCCGGTCCCGCACCGGCCGTTTTTCCCGTTAAACTGGCCGGCATGACTGATCTTTCCCAGCTGCTCGACGCAGCCAAGCGCCCCCAGGTCGTCCAGGAGATCACCACTCTCGTCGACGACACCATCGCCCGCCAGTCCGGCCTCACCGGCATGGCCCTGAAGTCCGCCGTCGCCGCAGGTAAGAAGGCTGACGCGGACGCCATTTCCAAGGGCGTGAACAAGTTCCTCCCGCAGATCGTGGACGAGCTGAACCCGCACTGGGCCGATTACAAGAACAGCGGCGAGCAGGGTTTCGGCCAGTTCCTGGCGGGCCGTGAGGATGACGTCGTCAAGGCGATGCTCGATGCTGGCGACAAGCAGGCGGATTCCATGCCCGGCGCCATTAAGAAGGTGTACTCCACGTTGCGCGGCAAGGCCGCCAAGATCGTGGGCCCGTCGTTGCCGCAGCTCGGCGAGATCGTGGAGCGTTTCGCTTAACGACGTCTAAAGTCGCCAACGCCCCAGCGAAATCTTTCGCCGGGGCGTTGATTTTTGGGCGCTTACACGTCCAGGAAGCGCACGTCTTTGGCCTTGCGGGTGATGAAGCTGCGGCGGGCCGCGACGTCGTCGCCCATGAGGATGGAGAACAGCTCGTCGGCGCGCTGGGCGTCCTCGAGCTCGACGCGGCGCAGGATGCGGGTCTCCGGGTCCAGGGTGGTCTCCCACAGCTCCTTGGCGTTCATCTCGCCCAGGCCCTTGTAGCGCTGGATGCCGTCGTCGGTGTTGATCTTGCGGCCGGCCTCCAGGCCCTCCGCCAGCAGCGCGTCGCGCTCGCGGTCGGAGAAGGCGTAGCCCGGCTCGCCCTTGCCCCACTTCAGCTTGTACAGCGGCGGGTTGGCCAGGAAGACGTGGCCGTTTTCCACCAGCTCCGGCATGAAGCGGAACAGCAGGGTTAGAAGCAGGGTGGCAATGTGCTGGCCGTCCACGTCGGCGTCGGCCATGAGCACGATCTTGTGGTAGCGCAGCTTGGCGATGTCGAACTCGTCGTTGATGCCGGTGCCCAATGCGGTGATGATGGCCTGGACCTCGGCGTTCTTTAGCACGCGGTCCATGCGGGCCTTCTCCACGTTCAGGATCTTGCCGCGCAGCGGCAGAATGGCCTGGTACATGGAGTCGCGGCCGCCCTTGGCGGAGCCGCCCGCAGAGTCGCCCTCCACGATGAACAGCTCGGACTTCGACGGGTCCTTCGAGCGGCAGTCCGCGAGCTTGCCGGGCAGGCCGCCCAGGTCGGTGGCGGACTTGCGGCGCACCAGGTCGCGGGCCTTGCGGGCCGCCTGGCGGGCCTGGGAGGAAGACACCGCCTTGTTCACGATGACCTTGGCCTCGGCCGGGTTGGCGTCGAACCAGTCGGAGATGTTCTCGTTCACCGCGCGCTGGACAAAGCCCTTGACCTCGGTGTTGCCCAACTTGGTCTTGGTCTGGCCCTCGAACTGCGGGTCGGCCACGCGCACGGAAACGACGGCGGCGAGGCCCTCGCGGCAGTCGTCGCCAGTAAGATTTGGCTCCTTGTCCTTGAGCAGCTTGTGGTCGCGCGCATAGCGGTTCATCAAGCTGGTCAGCGCGGCGCGGAAGCCCTCCTCGTGGGTGCCGCCCTCGTGGGTGTTAATCGTGTTGGCGAAGGTGTGCACGGACTCCTTGAAGGAGCCGTTCCACTGCATCGCCACCTCGGCCTCCAGGCCGTCGCCCTTTTGGTCGAAGCCGATGATCGTCGGGTGGATCGCCGTCTTGGACTTGTTCAGGTGCTTGACGTAGTCGATCAGGCCATCCGGGTAGTAGAAGGTGACCTTCTTCTCGCGCTTCTTCTTCACGTCCGGCGCGACCTCGTCGCCCGGCTCCACCGTGTCGCCGTCGCCGTCCTGGTCCACCTCGGAGGCGTCGACGGTCTCGGTGGTGTCGTCGAACGAGTCGCCGTCGATAGCCGCCGCGGTGTCGCCCTCCTCGGCGATCGCCTCGAGCTCGAGCTCCTCGTCCGTGACGCGCTGGTCCGTCAGCGTGATGGTCAGGCCCTTGTTCAGGAAGGCCATCTCCTGCAGGCGGCGCGAGATGGTGTCGTAGTTGAAGTCGACGGTCTCGAAGATCTCCGCGTCCGGCCAGAAACGGATGGTGGTGCCGGTGCCGCGGGCGTTGCCGCCCTCCTCCAGCTTCTCCGGCACGGCCATCTTGAAGCGCTGGTACCAGTGCTTGCCGTCGCGCTTGATGTCCGCCTCAACACGGGTGGAAAGCGCGTTGACCACGGAAATGCCCACGCCGTGCAGGCCGCCGGAGACCGCGTAGGACTCCGAGTCGAACTTGCCGCCGGCGTGCAGCTGGGTCATGACCACCTGCACCGTCGGGGCGCCGGACGGGTGCATCTCCACCGGGATGCCGCGGCCGTTGTCCACGACCTCGACGCCGCCGTCTTCCAGCAGGGTGACGTCGACGCGGTCGGCGTAGCCTGCCATCGCCTCATCGACCGAGTTGTCCACGACCTCCCACACCAGGTGGTGCAGGCCACGCACACCGGTCGAGCCGATGTACATGCCCGGGCGCTTGCGCACCGCCTCGAGGCCTTCGAGGATGGTGATCGATGACGCGTCGTAATGGGGTTGCTGCTCTGCCACTTTCGGGAAGCTCCTCCATGCGTGAATGTGGGCCGAATGTGTAATTCAGGCCCGTTGAACCTGTCCCATCTTACACGGTGAGGGGGCCATAACGGGGAGGTGTCCAACGCGCGAGAGGGCGTTTCACGCGCGTTTTTCGCCTGCCCCTACCCGTACGTGTCGCGCGGGCCGCGGCCCTTCACGTGCAGGGGCCCGTACCGCCAGCTCTTCGTCTTCGGCCCGTACACGTGCAGCTTGGTCACCACGTCCGGCCCGACCTTCGCCGCGATCGCCGCGAGTACTTCGCGCTGCATGTACTTCATCTGCGTGGCCCAGGCGGTGGAATCGCAGCTGACGTGCACTTCGCCGCCCTTGATCATCTCCACGCGTGTGTGCTGGCCGATCTTCTCGCCCACCAGCTCGGCCCAGTGCCCCATGACCCAGCCGTGCGCCATCTTCTCGGTCCAGTCGCGTTTGCGGATTTCGGTGCCCAGCAGGTTGGAAAAGGAGGAAACTTTGTAGCTGCGCGGCAATGCGCGCCCGTCCAGGCCCGTGGGGATGCCCCGCACATTTGCTTTGCGACGTTCCTCCGGCACATCCAGACCAGGCACGGTGATGCCCGCCTTTGGTCCGTCGTGAAGCGATGGCTTGTTGCGCCGCGGGATGGTGCTGGTGCCCTGGTGGGAGAGGTCCGGCAGGGGGCGGCCGCGTTTGCGGGCGGTGGCGCGCACGGTGTCGAAGCTGCGCTTAATCAGATCGCTCAATGGCGCTCACCCCGTCCTGCATGGTCACGGCGAAGCGCGCGGTGACGGCGTCGTCGAGGTTGCCGGGCAGGTCGTCGCCCACCGCGGCGGTGACCAGGACCTGCTCCGCGTCGGCGGCAACGTGAACGAGGCGCTCGCGGCGTTTGGCGTCGAGCTCGGCGAAGACGTCGTCGAGGATCAGCACCGGGTCGGTGCCGTCGCTGGCCAAAAGCTGGTATTCGGCCAGGTGGAGCGCCAGCGCGTAGGACCAGGTTTCGCCGTGGGAGGCGTAGCCCTTGGCGGGTTGGTCGCCGAGCTTGAGCGCCAGGTCGTCGCGGTGCGGGCCCACGAGGGTGGCGCCGCGGTCAATCTCGTCCTTGCGGCGCCGGCCCAGCTCAGCGAGCATGGCGGCCTCGAACACCGCCGGGTCTCTTGTCGGCCCGCCGGCGAGCTCGGTGACCGCCCGGTCGAGCGTGGAGCTGTACCCCACCGACGCCGGGCGCGACTCGGGCGCGACGGACTGGTAGGCCTCGGTGATCCGGTCCGCGAGCTCGTCGACGAGACTGAGCCTTCCTGCCACCACCTGCGCGCCGAGCGCGGCGAGCTGGCCGTCCCACACGTCCAGCGTGCTCAGCGCGCTTGCGCCGTCCTCGTCCTGGTAGCCGCGGCGCAGCGCCATGTTCGAGCTCTTCAGCAGCGCGTTTCGCTGGCGCAGCACCTTCTCGTAGTCCGCGCGGGCGCCGCCGAGGCGGGGTGCTCTGAGTGCTGCGAGGTCGTCCAGGAATTTGCGTCGCTCGGCCGGCTCGCCGGTGATCAGGCGCAGATCCTCCGGTGAGAACATCACCACGCGCAGCACGCCCAAAAGCTCGCGGGCGGATTTCAGCCGGGTGCGGTTAATCTGGGCCTGGTTCGCGCCGTGCGCCTTGATCAGCAGGTGTGTGGTCAGCGCTCGTCCGTCGTTGACGGTGGTGGCGGACACGCGGGCATTCTCGGCACTGGAGTGGATGAGCGGAGCATCCGTCGATACGCGGTGGCTCGACAGCTTCGACGAATAATGAACCGCCTCGACGATATTGGTCTTGCCGTGGCCGTTGCGGCCCGCGAAAACGGTCACGCCCGGCTCAAGCTTGAGATTCAGCTCGGGCCACGAGCGGAAATCACGCAGATCAAGCTCGCGGACGTGCATGGGCTAGCCCGGCAGGCGAACCGGCATGAGCAGGTAAGTGAAGTGCGTGTCCGGGGTCGGGAACGTGCCGTCCTCGCCGCGCTCCGGCAGCTCCTCCGGCTGCGGGATCATGATCGCCGGGCGGGAGGCCTCCGTGAAGCCGAACACGACGCGGTCGGTGCCGATGACCGAAAGGCCGTCGCGGAGATAGCCCGCGTTGAACGCGATGAGCAGCTCATCCACGCCGGTAAATGCGGCCTGCAGCGTCTCCTGGGCCGCGCCCGAATCCGCGCCGGAGGAGAACAGCGTGAGCTCGCCTTCCTTGAAGTGCATGCGCAGCTGCGCGTTGCGGTCCGCGACCAGGCTCACGCGGCGGATGGACTCCAAAAGCGGCGCGACCTCCACCGAGGCGATCGCCGTGTGCGTCTTCGGCAGCAGCGGCGCTACGTTCGGGAAGTCGGCGTCGAGCATGCGGGTGGTGGTTTCGCGGTTGCCGGTGTGCAGGCCGAACAGGCCGTCGCCGCCGATGTTGTCGGCAGCGCCCGCGGCGAGCTCCACCGGATCGTCGATGGACGTGTCAAGCGTGCGCGCGTTATCCAGCAGCGTCTTCGCCGGGACGAGCAGGTCGGCCTTCACGTCCGTGCTGGTCGGCTCCCACGTCAGGTGGCGCTGCGCCAAACGGAAGCGGTCGGTGGCGGTGAGGGTGACATTCTCGCCGTCGATTTCCACGTGGATGCCGGTGAGCATCGGCAGCGTGTCGTCGCGGCCCGCGGCGGAAGCCACCTGGGTCACCGCGCCCGTGAGCGCCGCCGGGGAAATACGGCCGGTGACCTCGGGCAGGTGCGGCAGCTGCGGGTAATCGTCCAGCGCAATGAGCGGCAGTTCGAAGCGGGAGGAACGCGCCTTCAGCGTCATCACCTTGGAGTCGGTGGAGACCTCGATGGCGTCGTTAGGCATGGTGCCCACGATGTCCGCGAGCAGCTTGCCGGCCACCGCCACGCGGCCCGGCTCGTTCACCTCGGCGCCGATCCGCACGCGGGTGGAGACCTCGTAGTCGAAGCCCGCGAACTCCAGGCCGTTGTCGTCGGCCGTAATCACAACCGCGCGCAGCACCGGCTGCGTCGACTTGGTGGGCAGGCTGCGCGCGACCCACGCCGCGGCGTCCGCGAGCTCATCCTTATGGACGCGAAACGACACATTGTTGTCCATGACAGCGCAGTCTCCTTTGGCATTCTTGGCATTTCGGGCAGAGCCAGATCGGACACCACTCTACATTTGTGATTCGCCTGCGCGCACTCCGCCTATCGACGCTTCACCTCCGGTTCGCCGACGAATGCCAGGGCCGGGCCGAAGATTACACACCCTCTCTTTCTCCAGATTGAATTACAGGAAGTAAAGAGGGGAACAGCAGTAGGTCTTGGGGAATCTGTGGATTGGGCCGTCTTTGTGCCGGCCGCACGGCGTGTCGCCCGTGTGATTTAGGTTGTGAATAACTTGTGGATAAGTCGGGTCCCCTGTGGATAGTTTCTCGGGTGCGTTGAAATTACACAAGCGGAACCGCGTTCATCCACCGGTTATGCACACGCTGTCCCCAACCTTTGAGTGTGTGACGACGGTTACACTGTGATCTACTTGGCCAAACCACGTCGGTGTAATTACACAGGTGTGGATAGGCCTGTGGAGAGTGGTATGGAAGTGATTTGAGGAGGAGAAAGAGGTGGTTGCTGTTCGGGTGCGCCGCCACCACCTAGACCCTGGGAGCCAGACCCTGGGCTCAGCCAAAAATCGCGCTATCCCAGGGTGAGCCTCCCAGGGTCTAGCGCGAACGAGCGTGAACCGGCGCGAAACAGGCCGCGGCGAGCCCCGACCTACCGCGCGTGCATGCGGGCGCGGTTCTTGATCACCTGTGTGAGCTCCTGGATCTCGTCGTAGGTGCCGCGGTTTTCCGTCATTTCCTTGCGGATCTTGCGGTCCGCGTACATGACGGTGGTGTGGTCCTTGCCGCCGAACTCGTCGCCGATTTTGGGCAGGGACAGTTCGGTCAGTTCGCGGCAGAGGTACATGGCAATCTGGCGCGCGTGGGCGACCTGCCTGGTCTTTCCGGCGCCGACGAGCTGGTCCAGGGAGACCTGGAAGTACTCCGCAGCGGCGTCCTTAATGGCGTCGGCGGTGATGTTGACGTCGCCTTCGTCGGGAAGGATGTCGCGCAGTGCGACCTGGGCGACTTCCATGGTGATCGGCTCGTTGATCAGGGACGAGTAGGCCGACACGCGGATCAGCGCGCCCTCGAGCTCGCGGATGGAGGATTCGAACTGGGAGGCAATGAGCTCCAGCACGGAGTGGTCGACCTGGGTGCCGTCGGCTGCCGCCTTCTTCATCAGGATGGCGATGCGGGTTTCCAGGTCCGGCGGCTGCACGTCGGTGATCAGGCCGCCTTCGAAGCGCGTCCTCAACCGGTCTTCGAGCGTGGTCAGCTGCTTGGGTGGCCGGTCGGAAGACAGGATGATCTGCTTGTTTGCCTGGTGCAGGGCGTTGAAGGTGTGGAAGAACTCTTCCTGGGTGCCTTCTTTGCCTTCGAGGAACTGGATGTCGTCGACCATCAGGATGTCCAGGTTGCGGTAGCGCCGCTTGAAGGATTCTTGGCGGTCATCGCGCACGGAGTTGATGTAGTCGTTGGTGAATTCCTCGGAGGAGACGTATTTGATGCGCAGTCCCGGCTGCAGCACGCGTGCGTAGTTGCCGGCGGCGTGCAGGAGGTGGGTTTTGCCCAGGCCGGAGCCGCCCCAGATGAACAGGGGGTTGTAGGCCTTGGCGGGGTTTTCGGCGACGGCGACGGCGGCGCCGTTGGCGAAGCGGTTGGACGAGCCGATGACGAAGTTTTCAAAGGTGTACTTCGGGTTCAGGCTGGCTTCGCGGTCGGGGTCGTGCGCGGGCTTCTCGCGGGGGATGCGGCGGTCCACGGTGGGGTGCGCATTTGCTTCTCGACGGCGCCCCGCCACCTGTGCAGCATGCATCTGCGCCAATTCGTCCAGGCCCATGGGGATCTGCTCCCCCGCCGCCGGCGCTTCAACGTGGGATTGGGTGGGCTGCCAGCTCGGCTCCGGCGACGGCGGCTGAACAGGCTCCGGCGCCGGCTCAGGCGCGGGTTCCGGCTCGGGCGCGGCAACGGAAACGGCCAGGGCGTAGGGCTGGCCGGTGTGGGAGGACAACAGTGCCGTGATGTGGGGAGACAGGGACTCCTCAATGACATTTTTTGCGGCTTGGTGGGGTGCGGAGAGGAGCGCGTAGCCGTCGACAAGCACGACCGGCTTCATTAGCCGCAGGTAGGCGCGCTGTTGGGGGGTAAGCGTGGGTACGGACGAGGTGGCCTGCTCCGAGAGGCGCAGCAGCTCGTCGACGACGCCGCGCCACAGGTCCTCGAGGTGTTGGTCCGCCAACGTCGTCTCCAGTCTGTTCCTGTCTACATTCGGTGTAATTCACCGGATTTCACTGTGCAATCCACAACTTCGCTCGCCCGCTCGGCGCGCTGTCACCTGCTGTTCCACAGAGTTATCCACAGGTGTGGATACTTTAGAAGCGCGGTTTGTCCACAGGGATTGCACGCCCTGTGGATAACTGTGTGCGAGGTCGTACAACGCTGTGACCTGCTTAAACAACAAGTTCTGAGCGAAAGTCTCAACCGGTACTTCACAGTTATCCACAGGCCTGTGCATCCCCGGGCTGTGCGATTGTGGTGATTGCTTTATTGTTACCCGCTCCGACCTTGGGCTGTCGAAACTTCGCCAGGGCCGGTTTCTGTGGATAACTCGGCGCGTCGAACAGCTGTCCACATACTGTCAGCTCTCTCGCAGGGTGCGGGGAGGATTTCCCGCCCCACCTGCGAAAAAACACACCGTTGTAATTACGGGGGTACCCGATCGCCCCAGGAAAAAAGTGTGCGTGTTGATTTGGCCGGGGCGCACAAATTCGCGTAGTCTTAAGCCCGTCTTTACGTCGGTTGCACCGGCGTACATTTGAGAGCACCGCCCCCGCCGGGCACCGGGCCGCTTGATCCAAGGCGAGCTGGCGAAGGCGCTGCACGCGAACTGCGCTCCAACTTCGGAGCCGAACCGCAATCTCAACGCAACGTTTCACATTTGGAACGGCCACTTCCCCGGGAGGCTTTGACGAGCCGTCGGCTGTTCATGACCGCACAAGGAGTCCACCGTGTCTAAGCGGACTTTCCAGCCGAACAACCGTCGTCGCGCACGCAAGCACGGCTTCCGTGCCCGCATGCAGACCCGCGCCGGCCGCGCCATCGTTTCCGCGCGCCGCAAGAAGGGCCGCGCAAAGCTGACGGCATAGTTTCAACCCGCGCGTGTTACCCCGCCCGCACAAACTTTCTTCCTCCGCAGACTTCAAAACTGCGATGAGGAAGGGTGTGCGCGCGGGGTCTCGCACGTTAATGGTGCATCTGCACCAGCGCGGCGACGCAGTCATCCAGGGCGGGCCGCGCTTCGGCCTGGTGGTGTCCAAGCAAGTGGGCAACGCGGTGACGCGCCATGCCGTGTCGCGGAAGTTGCGGAATGTGGTGCTGCAGCGGGAGCTCGTCGATAAGCTTGAGCGCTCCTGCGATGTTGTGATCCGCGCCCTGCCGCCTGCCGCTGCCGCGACTAGCGACGAGCTCGCGCGCGATCTTGAAAAAGCGCTGGACAAAGCGCAAAAGAAACGATAATGGCCTACTTCAACTTCGCCGGCGGCGAAATCCCCGCCGCGAAGGGGCCGGTGGCGAAACTGCTGGTGGCGCTGATTCGCGGTTACCAAAAGTACATCTCACCCCTTAAGATGGGCGGGACGTGCCGTTTTATGCCAGTATGCAGTGCGTATGCGCTCGAAGCCGTGTCACGCCACGGGGCGGTGCGCGGCGGCGCAATGGCCGCGGCCAGGCTGTGCAAATGCGGGCCCTGGCACCCCGGCGGCTACGACCCAGTGCCGGGCAGCATTGAAATGAGTGAGGAGTAACACCGAAACGTGCTGAATTTCATTTATTGGCCGATTTCCTGGGTGCTGAGGTTCTGGCACGAGGTCATCGGCTTTGTCATCCCCAAGGATTCGGGCATCTCCTGGATCTTGGCCATCGTCCTGCTCACCTGCACGGTGCGCCTGCTGCTGCTCAAGCCGATGGTCAACCAGATGCGCTCCACGCGCAAAATGCAGGAAATGCAGCCGCGGATGCAGGAAATCCGCGAGAAGTACAAGGGCGACCAGCAGAAGATCGCCGAGGAGACGCAGAAGCTCTACCGCGAAAATGGCACGAACCCGCTGTCGTCCTGCATCGTGCCGATCGTGCAGCTGCCCATCTTCATCGGCCTTCTGCACGTGCTCCGCTCCTTCAACCGCACCAGTGAGCTGGGCATGTCCGTGGAGGAGAACCGCTCCACCGCGAACTACGCCTTCCCGGTGGAAGACGTGCAGTCCTTCCTGGACGCGGACTTCTTCGGCGTGCCGCTGTCGGCGTCCATGAAGATGCCGGAGGAGGCCTTCGCCGCATTCGGCGCCGCTGATCTCACCCGCGCGAAGATCATCGCGGTCTGCCTGCCGCTGGTCCTTTTGTGTGCCGCGTTTACCCACTTCAACGCCCGCATCATGATCAAGCGCCAGGAGGCCCGCAAGGCCGCCGGCAAGGGCCCGAAGCCGCAGGGAGAGATGGCCGAGATGATGCAGTCCCAGATGGGCCTGATGAACAAGATGATGATGTGGTTCTTCCCCGTCATGATTCTTGCCACCGGCGTGATCTGGCACATCGGCCTGCTGTTCTACATGCTCACCAACAACCTGTGGACGTTCTTCCAGACCATGTGGCTGAACAACAAGATGGACAAAGAAGAGGCCGCCGAGGAGGCGCGCAAGGTGGAACTCAAGCGCACCACCGCCCCCGCCCCGGGCGCGCGCACCAAGGACCGCCGCACCAAGAAGCAGCGGAAGCAAGGCAAGTAGCTTTTCGCTTATCGACGAACAAGTCCCGGCCCGTTTTCGGCCGGGACTTTTTCATGTCGGCGGGCCGACTACAGTGTTGTGCATGTCGGATACCTCCCCTGCAGCCGCAGCCCAAGTCTTCGGAGAACGCCTCGGATTGGCCGAGGCCTACCACCGCTCTTTGGCCACCACGGCCGCCGAGCGCGGCTTCATCGGGCCCAAAGAGGTGGACCGCCTGTGGGAGCGCCACATCCTCAACTGCGCCGTGATCGCGGAGGCGTTCGAGCCCGGTCTGAAGGTGGCGGACATCGGCTCCGGCGCGGGCCTTCCCGGCATCCCGCTGGCGATCGCGCGGCCGGACCTGTCCATCACGTTGATTGAGCCGCTGCTGAAGCGCTCCACCTACCTGGGCGAGGTCGTTTCCGAACTGGGCCTAGACAACGTGACCGTGGTGCGCGGGCGTGCCGAGGAGCAGCCCAAGGCGGCTTTCGATGCCGTCACCTCCCGCGCCGTCGCCCCGCTGGGTAAGCTCGCCGGGTGGTCCATTCCGCTGCTGCAGGGCGGCGGGCACATGATTGCGATGAAGGGCGAATCCGTGGCCGAGGAACTCGAGCGCGACGCCAAGGCCATTGCGAAGGCCGGCGGCGTTGAGGCGGAGATCTTCACCGTGGGCGAGTCCGTGCTGGACCAGCCCACCACGTTGATCCGTATCCAGCGCAGAAAGAAGGGGGCGTAGATGGAGAACTACGACGAGACTCCTGTGATGGAGGCGGCGATGCGCGCGGCGCGGGTGACGTCGAGAAGCGAAGCGCTCCCGAAGCCGGACCAGCCGCGCGTGATCACCGTGGCCAACCAGAAGGGCGGCGTGGGCAAAACCACCACTAGCGTGAACCTGGCGGCCGGGCTGAGCAAGCAGGGCCTGAAGGTGCTGGTGATAGACCTGGACCCGCAGGGCAACGCGTCGACCGCGCTGGGTGCGGAGCACACCTCCGGCACCACGTCGAGCTACGAGCTGCTCATCGGCGAGGCCGAGGCCGCCGACGCCGTGCAGCCGCACCCGGACAACCCGAACCTGTTCTGCATCCCCGCCACCATCGACCTGGCCGGCGCGGAGATCGAGCTGGTGTCCATGGTGCGGCGCGAATACCGCCTGCACGACCAAATCCGCCGCGGCTTTCTGGACGAGCACGGTTTCGACTACGTGTTCATCGACTGCCCGCCGTCGCTCGGGCTTTTGACCATCAACGCGATGACCGCGGTGGACGAGGTGCTCATCCCGATCCAGTGCGAGTACTACGCGCTGGAGGGCGTGGGCCAGCTGTTGGGCAACATCGGCATGATCCGCGAGCACCTGAACAACAACCTGCACATCTCCGCGATCGTGCTGACCATGTACGACGCCCGCACCCGACTCGCCGCCGACGTTGCCGACGAGGTGCGCGGCCAGTTCGGCCAAGTGGTGCTGAACAACGTGATCCCCCGCTCCGTGAAGGTCTCCGAGGCGCCCGGCTACGGCCAAACCGTCATCGACTACGACCCCGGATCCCGCGGCGCGCTGGCCTACTTCGACGCGGCGAAGGAGCTGGCCACCCGCGGCGACTACCAGCCGCACCCCACCACCGGCCCGATCGGCGTGAGCCCCGAGGTCTACAACCAGCTCGAGGAGGAGTAACCAATGGCAGAACGCAAGGGCGGCCTCGGCCGCGGACTGGCGGCGCTCATCCCGTCGGCGCCGTCGGACATCGACAAAAACGGCAAGACCCCGGGCATCGGCGGGGGCGCCTCCGACGTGATTTTTGGGAAGCAAGCACCCAAGCCTGACGACGCACCAAAGGGCGCCCCCAAGAAAGTCCAGGGTGCCCCGACAGTGTCCGCTAAACGCGACAAGGTGATCCAGCCCGTGCCGGTGGGCGCGCGCTACCAGGAGATCCCGGTCGGCCAGATCATCCCCAACCCGAAGCAGCCGCGCCAGGTCTTCGACGAGGACGAGCTGGCCGAGCTGGTCCACTCCATCCGCGAGTTCGGCCTGCTCCAGCCCATCGTCGTGCGCGACACGCCTGAGGGCTTCGAGCTGATCATGGGCGAGCGCCGTTGGCGCGCCTCCTCGAAGGCGGGCTTGAAGCACATCCCGGCGATCGTGCGCGAGACGTCCGACGAGGACATGCTGCGCGACGCGCTTTTGGAGAACATTCACCGCGTCCAGCTCAACCCGCTTGAAGAGGCCGCCGCCTACCAGCAGCTCCTCGACGAGTTCGGCGTGACCCAGGAGCAGCTCGCCGACCGCCTGGGCCGCTCGCGCCCGGTGATCACTAACGCGATCCGCCTGCTCAACCTGCCGGTGGGCGTGCAGCGTCGCGTCGCCGCCGGCGTGCTTTCTGCAGGTCACGCCCGTGCGCTGCTGGGCATCAAGCTTGGCGACGGCACCGCCGACGCCCAAGCCCAGCTCGCCGACCGCATTGTCGCCGAGGGTCTGTCCGTCCGCGCGACGGAAGAGGCCGTGTCCCTGATCAACGCAGGCGGCAAGGTGCCGGACAAGCCGAAGCGCCAGCCCGCCCCGCAGCCGGAGTACCTCACCCGCGCCGCCGACTCGCTCGCGGACATCTGGGACACCAAGGTGTCGGTGACCATGGGCAAGCGCAAGGGCAAGATCGTGGTGGAGTTCGGCGACAAGGACGACTTCGAGCGCATCATGGGGCTCATCCAGGGCACCGACTAGCTAGGCGTGCTTTTCCTCCCGCAGCAGCTCCTTGAAGGAGTAGGTGCCGGTGGGCCGGTTGTCGTGGTCGAGCAGGTAGAGGCGCTTGACGGCCACCACGACCGCTTCGGCGATGGCGTCGCGCTCGTTGGGGTCGGTGAGCACGGCTAGGTCCCCCGGGTTGGTCAGGTAGCCGGCCACCAGCTCCACCGACGGCATTCGGGTCATGCGCAGCATCTCCCAGGTGCGGGCGTGGTTGCGGCAGTTCTGCAGCTGGGTGCGGGCGGCGACCTCGCGCTGGATGTAGCCGGACAGCGTCTCCCCGGTCAGCGACGAGCTGCCCTTCTCGGAGCCGAAGTAGAAGGTGGCCACGCCGTTGGCCTTCTCGTTCTGGTAGGAGTCCAGGCGCAGGGAGATAAGCAGGTCCGCCTTGAAGCCGTTGGCCAGGTCGGCGCGCTGCTTGTTGGAGGGGTTGTCGCCGCGGGGTCGCGACAGGATGGTTTCCATGCCGGCGGCGACCATGCGGCCCTCGATGCGCTGGGCCAAATCCCAGAGGATCTCCTCCTCCGTGATGGGGCCGTACGGGCCGTCGACGACCAGGCCGCGGTCGGCGCCGCCGAGGTCCGGGTCGATGACCACGCGCTTGCCGGTCAGGTTCGGGCCGGCCTGGCGCACGGTCTCACGCTCGCGGATGGCCTGCGCGGACCCGCCGGTGATGCGGCGGCCCAGAAGCGACAGGGCGTGGAGGGTGTCGGGGCCGCACACGCCGTCGTCCTCCAGCCCGGAGTTGAGCTGGTAGTTCATCAGGGACTCGTAGGTGCGCGGCCCGAAGCGGCCGTCCACCCGGTGCGGGTAAAAGCCCAGTTCGTGGAGCTGGGACTGCAGCTGCCCGACGTCGTCGCCGACCATTTCCTGGCCGGGCTGGTAGCTCAGCACGCGCGCGCCGAGGGTGTAGGACGCCTCGCGCAGCTCGCGCAGCGTCGCCGAGTCGATGGTCCCGGTGGGCACGATGCCGCGGGATTGTTGGAAGGCTTTGACGGCTTCGCACAGGATGTCGTCGTAAAGCATCTCGCTCTCGGAGAAGCGCCGGGTGGAGTCGATGTCGCCCTCGTAGCCGTCTATCAGGCCCAGGCGGGCTAAGGACATCCGGACCTCGGCGACCCGTGTGCTGGAGTCGCCAACGCGCAAAATGTCTTGCATGCGGGCCTTTCTAGTTGGATGGACAGGGTCAGTCTACGCGCCGCTAGAGCTGCGCCTGAATCTTGGAAACGATCTCGGATTTCGGGCGCACGCCGACGAACTCGTCGACCTTTTTGCCGTCCTTGAACAGCATGACGGCGGGGATGGACATGACCTGGAACATGGCGCCGAGCGCGCGCTCGTTGTCCACGTTGACCTTGGCTACCTTGACTTGGCCGTCCATTTCCTGGGCGATCTCGTCGAGCAGCGGGGAGAGCTTGCGGCACGGCCCGCACCACTCCGCCCAGAAGTCCACGAGCACCGGGGTGTCCGCCTCGATGACCTCGTTTTTGAAGGTTGCTTGGGTCACATCAACTGGTGCGTTCATGCGGACAGTCTACAGCGCCGCCAGGTAGTGCTGTGCGTCCAGCGCGGCGCGGCAGCCGGCGCCGGCGGCGGTGACGGCTTGGCGGTAGGTTTTGTCCACCAGGTCGCCGCACGCGAACACGCCTTCAACGCTCGTGCTTGTCGACGGCTCCGCCACCTCCACGTAGCCTCCCTCGTCAACGGCGACCTGGCCGTCCAGGAACGCGGAGCGCGGGTCGTGGCCGATGGCGACGAACAGTGCGGTGGCGTCCAGCACGCTCTCCTCGCCGGTGACAACGTTGCGGATGTTCAGCCCGCCGACCTTGCCGTCCGCTTCCACCACGGAGTCGACGACGGTGTTGGTGAGGAACTCGATCTTGTCGTTGTCGCGGGCGCGCTCGAGCATGATCTTGGAGGCGCGGAAGTTCTCCGAGCGGTGGATCAGGGTGACCTTGGAGCCGAACTTGGTCAGGAAGGTGGCCTCTTCCATGGCGGAGTCGCCGCCGCCGACCACGGCGATGTGCTGGTCCTTGAAGAAGAAGCCGTCGCAGGTCGCGCAGGTGGACACGCCGCGGCCGGTCAGCTCCGCTTCCCCCGGGATGCCCAGGTGGCGCGGGGCGGCGCCGGTGGCGAGGATGACGGCGCGGGCCTGGAAGACTTCGCCGTCCACCACGACCTTCTTGATGTCGCCGGAGAAGTCCACGGAGTCCACCATCTCCTGGCGCAGGTCCGCGCCGAACTTCTCCGCCTGGGCGCGCATGTTGGCCATGAGGTCCGGGCCCATGATGCCGTCTTCGAAGCCGGGGAAGTTCTCCACCTCGGTGGTGTTCATCAGCTCGCCGCCGTACTCGTAGCCCTCGAACACGAGCGGCTTCAGCTCCGCGCGGGCGGCGTAGAGGGCGGCGGTGTAGCCGGATGGGCCGGAGCCGACGATGATCAGGTCGTGCACCTCGTCGGTGCTGGTGGTAGCGGCTGCGGGCGCGGGTGCCGCATCGGTCTGCGGGGTGACAAAGTTGAAGCCGGGGGAAGTCATGGTTGCAGATCTTAGCGCGCCGGCGCCGCCTCCCCTATCGCCGCGGCGACGGCCTCTCGCGCCCGGTAACGCCGCGACTTCACGGTGCCGGGTTGCACCCCGAGTTCGGCCGCGGCGTCGCCGACGCTCATGCCCGCGACGTCGATGAGCCACAGGGCTTTGCGCTGCGCCTGCGGCAGCACGGCCAGGGCCTGGCGCATGGCCATGGTGCGCTCCATGTTCTCCATGGGGTTGTAAGCGAGGTACTTATTCGCGTCGATGTCCACGTGGTCGTTGTCGTCCAGGCTGTACTGGGCGCCGGCGCGGCCGTCCTTGCGCTGGTGGTCTATCGCCGCGTTGATGGTCATGCGGTGCAGCCACGTGGACAGCTTCGCCTCCCCGCGGTAGGTGTGCATGCTGCGCGCCGCCTTAAACAGGGCGTCTTGGACGATGTCCTGGGCGTCCTGCTCGTTGCGGGCGAAGTTGCGGGCGGCGAAGTACATACGCTTGCGGTGCCGCCGCACGATGAGCGTGAAGGCCTGCCGGTCCCCTGCCAGGTAGTTCGCCACCAGCTGCCGGTCGTTGATGTAGTCCATTGTCCCCCCAAAAATTTCAGTTGCCCCCACTATGCCCCGGCCCGAGTCCCCCTGACTAGGGCCGGGTGCGCATTTCAGTGGACAACCACGCGTCCGACCAGCGAAACGTTCTTCACATCCGTCTCGCCGTCCACCTTCAGCACCACGCGCAACAGCGGTTCGTTGGTTTCCACGTCGGCGCTGATCTGGCCGTTCCGCAGCTTGCCCTCCGCGATCACGGGCGGGTGCGCGGTCTCCTGCTTTGCCGGCACGCCGTAAAGGGTGTAATTGGCGGAACCGGAGGCGTCGATAAGCACTTGCTCGAGCGTGAATGCGGAGCCGTCCTCGGGGGCGAACTGCATGGAGCTGTCGTCTAGGACCTCCATGTCGAGCGGGCCGATGACCACCGGCATGCGCGCGTCGCGCGTCGTCGTGGTCGGCGCGGCGGACGGGCGGTCCACCACGTCCTCGCCGGAGACGAAGTCCACCAGGTAGGTGGTCAGCACGCCCACCAGCACCGCCGCGATGACGGCGGCGAAGGTGAGCAGGCCAATCGTCGCCGGGCCCATGGTGCGTCCGCCGAAGCCGCCGCGCAGCTCGTCCGGGTCCTCCACGTGCTCGGCCACCGGCTCGACCGGCTCGTAGATTTCCACCACCGGGATCTCGTCCGTTGGCGCGTCCTCGTTGGGCACCGGCAGGTTCGCCGCCTCGTAGAGCGCGCGCTCGATGTCGCGGAAGGCGGCCTGGT
This sequence comes from Corynebacterium faecium, assembly GCF_027257105.1. Lineage (NCBI taxonomy): Bacteria > Bacillati > Actinomycetota > Actinomycetes > Mycobacteriales > Corynebacteriaceae > Corynebacterium > Corynebacterium faecium. Next base: position 131,292 of record NZ_JAPYJX010000002.1, on the reverse strand, counting down.
CCACCGCGTCCGCGTCCACGAGCGCGCGGGTGCGGGCGGTGACGTCGTCCAGGTCGTCGGAGCTGACGTTGCTGGTCAGAAGCGTCAGCGCGGAGGCGAAGGACTCCGCGTCCGTGGCCGGGCTGGCGTCCGGCAGCACCACCGGGAACGCCAGGCGGACGTGCCCCTCGTGGTCGATGCGCAGCTGCTGGCGGTTGTCCAGGCCCAGCGGCACGTCCGCCTCGTGCGCCGCCGCCATCGCGCCGGCTAGCGGTGCCAGCGCGTTTGCCACGGCTTCGGTGTGCAGTGTCTGGCCGGATTCCGCCACGGCCTTGACCGAGGAGCCCTCCACCCAGTCCGCCACCACCAGGGCGCCGGAGCGGTAGGACAGGATCTCAATATTCTCGGCCACCGCGGGCAGGTGCAGCTTGGCCATCTTGCGGGTGCGCCGCGCCACGCCGGCGGCCTTCAGCGCAGCCTCGCGCGGGGTGGCCGGGGCCATCGGCGCGGCGCCCGTGGTGTCCACGAACGTCAGCGCCACATCTCTGCCGGTGGCCACCTCGCGCGCCTGCCAGAAGCGCGCGCCGGTGCTGGCGCCGTGGTCGCGGATCAGGCGGAAGCGCCCGTCGGACACGCCCGCACCCGGCACCAGGCGCGGACCGCGGACCACACCGGCGGACATCGGTGGCGGTACCGGGGAGGCGTTGAAGGTGTCGGCGGCGAGGAACTGGTTGGACACGTCCCGCGGGTCCGCCTCGCCCACCTCGAGCGCGCGGTCCTCGTCCGGGCGGATGATGCGGCTCATGCCCGGGATGCGCTGCAGCGCGCGGCCCAGGTTCTGCACCTCGGGCAGCTTGGAGCGCGACAACACCAGGCCGGTGACCACCAAAAACAGCACGCCGAGCATGACGACCTCGATGAGGTTGCCCAAGCTGGGGGCACCGATTAAGCGTCCGAGGGCCTCGGGCAGGTGCAGGCCGGCGACGTCGCGAAGCAGCCAGCGCACACCGAAGATCACCGCAACGCCGACAAGCGCCGCGGCCACCGCCCAGATGGAGGTGCGCAGCACGTCGCCGGCGCGCAGGGTGCCCAGCTTGCGGCGCAGAAGCAGCGCGCCGATGAGCGCGCCGGCGACGAAGCCGAAGCCGTTGGCCGCGCCGAGCAGCACCACCACGTGGCTGGGGTCCTGCGCGATGTACGGCGCGAGGGCGGACAGCAGGATCTTCGTGCCGGTGATGCCGGCGATGATGAACGTGGGCGTCCACGCTTCCTCGCGGGCGTAGAACACGCGCAGGTGCAGCATCACCAGCGCGTACGGAATCAGCGTGAACGAGGACGCGGAGATGGTTTGGCCGAGCAGGTGCGCCGCCTCGGGGCTGAACGAGCCGTAGGCGAACAGGGCGTGGGCGATGTCCGGGCCCAGCGCCGTCATGAAGATGATGATGGGGATCAGCGCGATGAATGTCAGCTTCGTGCCCATGGTCAGGTCCGCCACCACGGCTGCGTCGTCGCCGTCCGCGGCGTTGCGGGACATGCGCGGCATGATCGCGGTGAGCAGGGTGACGCCGATGATGCCGTACGGCATCTGCAGCAGCATCCAGTGCTGCTGGTAGATAAACTGCGCCGCCGCGTCCGCGTTGAACGCGATGCGGGAGGTAATGACGTAGCCGAACTGGCTGATCGCCACGTAGGTGATGATCGCCAGCGCCATGCCGCCGAACTGCTTCAGGCGCTCGTCGATGCCCCACAGCGGCCGCAGGTCAATGCCCAGCTTGCGCAGCGCGGGCAGCATGATCAGGCACTGCACCACCACACCCGCCGTGGTGCCGAGGCCCAGCAGGAGCACGTGCGGATTGCTTATCGACGTCGGCGCGGCCGGGTTGAGCTGCCCCGGCAGCGCCATGTACGCCACGAGCACCGCGATGGAGACGATGTTGTTCGCCACCGGTGCCCAAGCGCCGGGCCGGAAGTGCTCCTTCGTGTTCAGGATGGCCATGAACAGAGAGAACATGCCGTAGAAGAAGATCTGCGGCAGCACCAGATACGCGAACGAGGTGGTTTGGACGAGGTTGCCCTGGGAGTCCTCGTCCATCATCATCCTGGTCAGAAGCGGCGCGGCCGCCACGGCGACGACCGTGACCACCGTCATCAGCGTCAGGGTGAGCGTGAACAGGCGGCGGATGAACGCCGCGCCGTTGTCGGCGTCTTCCTTCTCCGCGCGCACCAGCACTGGCACCACCAGTGCGGTGAGCACGGAGCCCAGCACGATCTCCGTGATCAGGTTAGGCAGGGTGTTGGCGGTGTTGAAGGACGCCGCCACGACCTCGCCGAGGGCCGCGCCGATGAGCACGGTGCGGATGAACCCGGTGATGCGCGAGATCAGGGTGGCCACGGCCATGGAGCCGGTGGCGCGCACGACCTTCTCCCCGCCCTCGGTGGGCTGCTCCTCCTCGGCTGTCTGGGGCTCGGCGACAGCGACCGCCGCCGTGCCCGCCGCGCCAGCCGCTACCGTGTCGGCGGTCTCCGGCGGCGCGATGGTCTCGCCCTTGGGGCTGGTGGTCAGCAGCGACTTATCCGGCGCGCCGTCCTCGAGCTCTTCGCGCGCCGGCTTGGTTTCGCGCGGCGCCGGCACCGGCGCTGGCGGCGCTGGCGTGACAATGCGCCGGCGCAGTCCCTGTTCCGTCACTTGGTTCTCCGATTCTTACGTTGTTTGGCTCGTTCCCGTTCGCGTCCGGAAGGCGGGCTGCCCCGCGCGCCGCGCACCGCGATCACCACCAGCATCGCGGCCAGCATCAGCGCCGCCACGGCGAGCCAGCGGCCCACCGTGAACCGGGTGGTGCGCACGGCGATGTCCACCGGCTGGGAGATCGGCTGCCCGTTTGTGCTGGCCAGGTACAGGTTCAGGTCGGTGCTGCGAGAGGTTTCGGGCAAATCCGCGGTCATCTGCACGGTGACCGACCCGCGAGCCGGGATGCGCAGTACGTCGGGCACGTGCAGGCGGGCGTCCGCCGGCCCGGAGAAGTTGATCGAGGTTTCCACCGGCAGTGGCAGCCCGTTGCGGGCCACGATCAAAAGCGGGCTGGAGTTGGAGGTGCGTGTGTAGACGTTGCCGGGCGGGATCAGATCCACCGCCGAGCGCAGGTCGCCCAGCGCGGCGCGCGAGGCGCCGAGGCGCTCGCTGGTGGCCTCGACCGCGTCGCTATAGCGCGACATTGAGCGGCGCTGGCCGATGGACAGCGCCTGCAGCAGGTCCCGGCGCAGCGGCAGGGTAAACCCGTAGCGCGTGAGCGCGATGCTGGAATCCGGCACCATCAGGCCCGTTAGGTCGTTGATGAATCCGGCCTGCTGGGTCACCTGCAGCACCTCCGCGTCGGTGAACGCGGTCGGGTCCGTGTGCTCCGCGGGCTGACCCCCCGGCGCGGCATCCACCGGCGCGTCCAGGTAGGCGCCGAACGCCATGGGGTGCGCGCCGGCGCCGGTGACCAGCTCCGCCACGGTGCCCAGCACGGCGGCGGCGGTGTCGGCGTCCCAGTTCGCGGGCGGGTTAACCAGGATCGGATCCGGGTGCTCCTCGGCATCCCCCGCCACCCAGGCGGACTGGGCGGCCAGGCGCACCGCGGCGGCGGCGTTGGTGTCGCGGGCGGCCTTGGAATCCACGGCGTAGTTGTAGCGCAGGTTCTCTTCTGAAAAGCCGGTGGTTTCGGGGTCCACGCCGGTGGCGGCCAGCACGGTGGCCAGGGAGGACTGGTAGCCCACCGTCATCACGCCCGGCGCGATCCAGCCGGTGTCTCTGCCCGGGGCGGCGCTGAGCACGCGCACGGGCTGCTGCGGGGCGGGTGCGGCGGCCCCGGCGAGGTCCGCCATGTCGGCGCGCTCGAGGGCGCTTTCGGACCCATCGTGCTCCTCCTGCACGCCCGCCGCCTCCGCGCGCTCCCACGCGGCCTGCATACCTTCCTCCATGACGGTGGAGCGCGAGTGGTCCGCCCAGCCCAACGCCGGTGCGGTGCCGTCCTCGACGTAGCCCGTGCCGGTGACCACGGTGTTGAGCGTGCCGGCGGTGCCCAGCACGCGCTGCAGCACGAACGGCCCGCGCTCCACGGCCTCACGCATGAGCCACTTGTCGCCGGTGCGCGCCACGGCGTTCAGGTCAGCGTTCGCCCACGGCAGCGACACCACGCAGCCGGTGGCGGCGATGTGGCGCACCTTGTCCAGCCACACCTTCGCGTCGTCCGCGCCGGCGCCGGGCTCGCCGTCGGGGTCGGGCTCCCCTCCCCAGGAGTCGCGCAGGCGCTTCGGTTCTTCCACTACGGCGGGGCGTTCGTCGTCGACGGTGTAGCCGTGCTGCATGCGGTCCACGGTGTCCACCAGCGCGGGGTCCAGCGCCACGCAGGTGGCGTAGCCGACCTCGGGTGTTTGCGCGGCTTCGATGTACTGGTCCACCAGCTTGCTCAGCCGCCCCTCGGGCGCGAGCTGGCCGGCCAGCGAGTCGTTCGCCAGGACCAGCGGCTGCGTCTCGGGCGCCTCGCCGGTCTCGCCGGGCAGGATGTCCACGTCGGCGGTCACCGGGTACAGTGCGGTCAGCTCCGCGGCACGGACGTTGTCGCGGACGCCTCTCACACCCATATGGAAGCGGTCGGTGTCGAGCGGGGCACCGGAGGCGTCGAGAAGCTGCAGCATGATGGGGTACGTGCCCACATCCGGCAGGTCGAGGCCCAAGTCCATCTCGATCTCCAGCGAGTCCCCGGGGGCCAATTGCCTATCGACGTCACGCGCGTCCCCCACCACCTGATACTCCTGCGGGCCAGCGATGGCGGCGTAGCGCTGCTCCATCACCGTGGCCACCGCAGAGGCGCGGCGCGGGACCACGCTCAAGCCCTCGAGCGTGTCGCCGGAGTGGTTGGTCACGCGAAGTTTCACGTGAAACGGGTCGTGCGCGGAAACGGAGCGCGGCGCCTCGACGACCTCGACGCTCGCCTGCTCGCCCTCGGACGGGCGCACGGTCAGGTTCGCCCACTGCTCCGTCACTTCCGGGTTGTCCGGCGCCAGCGGCACTGCGGGGGCGGCGAGCACGACGGCAGCCAGCGCGGCGTACCGGTTCATCGCGGAGTTGCCCTTCCGGCCTTCTTTTCCTTCCTGGCCAGATCCGGCATCCGGTCGTACGCGATGCGGGCGAGCTTGCGCTCATCGGCGTAGGCGAGGTGCTCCATCAGGTCGCTCATGGGCACCCACGCCACCTCGGTGACCTCCGGGTCCTCGTCGTTGAACACGCCGTCGACGTAGCGCAGCAGGTTGTGGTGCACCGTCTTGTGGATGCGTACCCCGTCGGAGACGAACCAGTAGTCGATCGTGCCCAGGGTGTCGAAGGCCTCGCCGGTGATCCCGGTTTCCTCCCACACCTCGCGCTCGGCGGTGACCCACTGGTGCTCGCCGTTTTCCACGTGGCCCTTCGGCATGGACCACAGCAGCCGCCCGCGGCGGTCCAGGCGCCCGATGAGCGCGACGTAGATGCGGCTCATGTCCACCTTGCCGTCCTTGCCCACGGCCTCGGCCATGCCGGAGACCACCAGGCCGCCGGCCGAGGTCTCGTCGCGCGTCTCTATCGACGAGTCGTGCTGCTGGTACTGCGACCTGCGGCGATTGTGCTGCTTGCGCCCGCCGCGGGAGTTTTTCCCGCGGCGGTTATTCCGCTTCCGCTTCGGCTTGTCTCCCTGCTGCTGTTGCTGCTCGGCGGGTTTGCCCCCGCGCCGGCGCCGCGGCCGGCGCTTACCGCCGCCGGAGCCCCCCTTGCCGTTGGAGGGCCCCGGAACCGGGCGCTGGTTGTCACTCATTCGTGTCATGCTATCGGTCTTTCGGCCGGTTGTGGTACTTCCCGCGCGGGGGTGGCGGGTATCGTGTCCCGGGTGACGCAGAAGCTCTTCGATATGCCAGACCCGACCGACCCGCTTGCCGCCCCCGCGCTGATGGCCAGGGCGCAGGATGTCGTCGCCAAGCATGCTGCTCTGCTTGAGCCCCTCGCGCAACTGTTTTCCGGCCGCGGCGAGACCTTATATATGGTCGGCGGCTCCGTGCGCGACGCGATGCTCGGCCGCGGGGTGCACGACCTCGACTTCACCACCTCCGCGCGCCCCGAGGTGATCCTGGAGATCCTGGACGAGTGGGGCGAGAAAGTGTGGGACACCGGCATCGAGTTCGGCACCGTCTCCGCCATCCGCCACGGCGAAACCGTGGAAATCACCACGTTCCGCTCGGACCTCTACGACGGCGTGACGCGCAACCCCGAGGTCACTTTCGGCGACACGCTCGAGGGCGACCTCGTCCGCCGCGACTTCGCCTGCAATGCAATGGCCATTGAGCTTTCGCTTGACGACGAGCTCCGCCTCTCCCCCACCTTCCACGACCCCGTCGACGGGTTGGGCGACCTTGTTCACCAGGTCTTGGACACCCCGCAGGAGCCCGAGGTGTCGTTCCGCGACGATCCTTTGCGCATGCTGCGCGCCGCCCGCTTTGTCTCCCAGCTGGGCTTCACCGTGGCGGACCGGGTGTTCGACGCGATGTGCGACATGGCCTCGGAGATCGGGCGGATCACCGCCGAGCGCGTGCAGGCTGAGCTGGACAAACTCATGCTCGGCGCCCGTCCCTGGGAGGGCATCGACCTGCTGGTTTCCACCGGCGTGGCTTCGTATATTTTGCCCGAGATTCCCGCGCTGCAGCTGGAGACCGACGAGCACATGCAGCACAAGGACGTCTACCGCCACTCCCTGACCGTGCTGCGCCAGGCCACCGAACTCGAGGACGAGGGCCCGGACCTGAAGCTGCGCTGGGCGGCGCTGATGCACGACATCGGCAAACCCGCCACCCGCGCGCCCAAGGAAGGCGGCGGCGTGACCTTCCACCACCACGAGGTGGTCGGCGCGAAGATGGTCCGCAAGCGCCTGAAGGCCCTGAAGTACCCGAAGCACGTCATTTCCGACGTGGGCCAGCTCGTGTTCCTGCACATGCGCTTCCACGGCTTCGGCGAGGGCCAGTGGACCGACTCCGCCGTGCGCCGCTACGTCACCGACGCCGGCGAACTGCTGCCCAAGCTGCACAAACTCGTGCGCGCCGACTCCACCACCCGCAACGCCAAGAAGGCCGCGCGCCTGCAGCGCACCTACGACCACCTGGAGGAGCGCATCGCCGACATCGCCGCCAAGGAGGACCTCGCGCGCGTGCGCCCGGACCTGGACGGCAACGAGATCATGCAGATCTTGGGGCTTGAACCCGGCCCGGAGGTGGGCAAGGCGTGGAAGTATCTGAAGGAGCTGCGCCTGGAGCGCGGCGAACTTGAGCACGACGAAGCCGTCGCCGAGCTGAAAGCCTGGTGGGAGAGGGAAAATGCCTGAGTATTTCTATGCAGACCGCCTGTTCAACGCGCTCGAGCGCGTGGAGCCCGAACCGGGCATGCTGCTCGTCTCCGCGCCCGGCATGTTCTCCCCCGAGTTCGCCCGCACCGTGGTGCTGGTGCTCGAACACGACGCGGACCACACCCTCGGCGTGGTGCTCAACCGCCGCAGCGAGGTCGCCGTCGCCAACGTGATGGACGCGGGCTGGGCCGAGCTGGCCGCCAAGCCGCAGGCCGTGCACATCGGCGGTCCGGTCAGCCCCGAGTCCGCGGTGGGCCTGGGCGTGACCGCGGCCGGCGCGCCCGAGAACCCCTACCTCAACCGCCTGGCCAACCGCCTCGTGCTCGTGGACCTGAACGCCTCTCCCCTGGGGGTGAGCGAGCTTCTCGACGGCATCCGCATCTTCGCCGGCTACGCCGAGTGGGCGCCGGGGCAGCTCGACGACGAGATCCTGCGCGGCGACTGGTTTGTCACCCCCGCCCTGCCCAGCGACGTCGTCGCTCCCGCGGGTGCGGATCTTTGGGGTGACGTGATGCGTCGACAAGCAATGCCTTTGCCCCTGTTCGCCACCTTCCCAGCGAACCTCGAGGACAATTAGTGGCCGTTTCACGTGAAACATCGGCGGAGATTCGGCTGGGGCTTCGCGATACCTGGCTGGTCGCCCTTGGGTTGGTGCCGCTCGGGCTGGCGTTCGGCCTGCTGATGACGCAGTCCGGCTTCGCGTGGTGGTGGACCCCGATCTTCTCCACCGTGATCTACGCGGGGTCCACGGAGTTTCTGGCGATCGACATGGTGCTCACCGGCGTTGGCCCCGTGACCAGCGCGATCACCGGTTTCATGGTGAACTTCCGCCACCTGTTTTACGGGCTGACGTACCCGCGCTCGGAGATCCGCCGGGGTGTGCCGTCGGCGTACGCCACCTACGCGCTCACCGACGAGGTCTACGCCATCACCTCCACCCTGCGCGACCGCCCCTCAGGCCCGCGTCTGCTCACTATCTCCGTCGTGTGCCAACTGGCGTGGGTGCTCTCCGGTATTGCCGGCGCACTTGCCGGGGCGGTGATCCCAGCCGGCGTGGAGGGCTTCGACTTCGCGCTGACCGCCCTGTTCGCCGTCCTGGCGTTCGAGGCTTTCCAGACCAGCCGCGACCTGTCCGCCCCGTTGATCGCAGGCACCCTGGCGCTGGTGGCGGCGTTGCTGCTGCCGGGCCAGGTGATCATCCTGGCGCTTCTGTCCTACTTCCTGGTGCTCGTCCTGCGCTTCTGGTTCCCGCGTGTGGACGACTCCCTTTCCTGGCGGCTGCCCTGACCGGCAACATCGGGCTTCCCGAAGGCGCGACCCCCACCATGGTCGCCGCCGTACTTATCCCCATCGGCATCGTCACCGTACTCCTGCGCGCCCTGCCGCTTTCCATGTTGCGCGTGCTCAAGGGTAGCCCGTTCATCGACTTCCTCGCCGTGCTCATGCCCGTCGGGGTGATGACCGTCCTGGTGGCCTACACCGTGATCGGCCACGCCCACTCCCCCGCCCACCTCGCCTCCGCGCTCATTGCGTTAGCCGCCACCTTGCTCCTGCACCGCTGGAAGCGTCGCGCGGACCTGTCCATCTTCGCTGGCACTGCCCTGTACATGGTGTTGGTCAACCTGGTGTTTTAGGGGCCAGACGGCGTAGGCGTGCGATTCATATCGTTTCATCTGATAAAAGTCAGGTGACCTGCGGTGATGTGTGTTTTACTGACGCAGTCCGGTTTTCTGGCAATCACACTCATGCATCGACCAAGGAGATCCCCCATGAAGCGCATCACCGCCGCCGCTCTGGCCGCAACCACCGCCCTGTCCCTTGCTGCCGTGCCGGCACAGGCAGTTGAGATTAACGGGAAGGAAACCGGTGGCTATGGCCATAAGTCTTCTTCGCATGTGACCTTCCCTGAGATGGAAAACTACATGGATGCCGCCACCGCAGCTGAGCGGGACAAGAAGGGCGAAGGTCTCTCCGCCCCGTTCCTTGGTTCCGCCCAGAGCGGCATCTTCGAAACCGAAACTGGTGAGGAAGCCGCCAACCAGGGTGCCGTAATGAACTCTTCCTACCGGAACGACGCTAACCGCGGCTACAAGCTCGGCACCACCTACGACATCCTCGTTGGCACCGGCATCGCCGCAGGCGTCCTGGCACTGGTCGGCGCCGCCGCGGCCGCAGCGGGCAAGATCCCGGGTGTCCCGGGTGTGCCGGCCGTTGAGCAGTTCTTCTAAGCCTCACTAGTCGTTGAAGGACCAGTTGCACTCCTCCATGGTCCGCATGGTGTCGTTACGCTGCGGCAGGGAGTAGTTCGTGGACACGAACCGCGTCCCGTCGCGGTAGACGAAGTGGATGTCTGAGTGCTCCTTCAGCGTCTGCAGATACCCCTCCGTAACCAGGGAGTGGCAGGCGGAGCACAGCGGCAGGAGGTTCTCCAGGTCGGTCAAGCCCCCGGTGGCCCAATCCTCGATGTGGTGGATCTCGATGAAGCGCGTGTGCGTGCACCCCGGTGCCGCGCACTGCCCACCCCACATCGCCAGTAGCGCGTTGACCTGACCGTTTGTGGCCAGGCGCTGTTTGCGTCCGGTGTTGATGACGAGGCCGTTGGAGTTGACCGTCGATAGGCGTATGTCCGCATTTGCCAGCAAGCTTGCAATGGCTTTCGACGGCGCGCCCACGTTGTTGGGCATATACCCGCGCCCGTCCGGTGTTGCCAGAATGTTCACGTGCGCACCCGGCGTGGTCAGCGTGTTGCGCGGCGTCGTGCGTGCCATGTGGACGATGCCCATGAGCGCCCGCAGCAGCATGCGCCCGATGGGCAGCCCGTAGCCGGAGACCGTCTTCCGCGCGGGTCGGTTTTCCTCCACCTCCTCGGCGCGCTCGAGGGCAATGTTGATTTCCCCTTCTACCTCGGGGTCCAGATCTTCGAGCACCTCGTCGATATCGCAGTACGCGATCTCCCCGATCTTCAACGCGGCGATGAACGCGGCGCCGTCCGCTGCATTCATATTGCCGTGGAACGCGATATCGCCGTTTTCGCGCTTGTGCAGGCTCAGATAGTACTGCGGGCTGTCGTCGCCCTCCCCGTCCTGCGGCTTCTTCCCCGCGAGCGCGCACTCCAACTCGTGATAGCCCATCCCCAGGGCGAGATCTACCAGTTCACGCTCGTTCTCGGGTGTCATGTACTTCAACAGCAGCCGCACCACCGAGTAGCTAAGCGCAGCGGCAGTGAAGTGTTTGTGGAGGTAACGGAAGGGCCTCAGGCGGTGCGCGACGCTGACGTACTCGTGGGCGGTTGAGGATGACACGCCCAGACGGCGCATGAGGAAGTGCGCGGTGGTCGATGAGCCACATTCGATAGCGAGTGCGAGTTCATCAAACGTTTGGATTGCGGACAACAGCTCCGCTTTGCTCTGGGTCATTGCGCGGTGCGAGTCTTCGATTTGCTGGCTTAATGCGATGGCGAGTGGGTTGGATTCTGTGGCAACTGCGGCGGTCATTTCGGGCCCCCTTGAGGCGAATGCGAGTTCGATTGCGGACATTATAAAACTCGCCCCCGACATTTCTCTGACCTGCGGAAATGCGGTTTAAAGCGATCGCTATAACTTGTCCGCAACTCCGCATTGCGGACAAGTGGGGGCTCACCAACGATTGGCCAGTGCTTATCGACGTCAGCTCCGCCCATGCCCGCCCTCCGGGCCACCCCGCAACTCCGCATTGCGGACAACTGGGGGCTCACCAACTATTGTGGCCCACCAACGAAAAGGGCCCGCGCCGCTGACAGATCGAGCTAGGGTGTGCGGGTGCGCCACGGTGCCCATGGGCTGGTTGGCTCGGACGTTGACGTGCAACTCCGCATTGCGGACAACCCCGGCCCCGCCAACTATAGGGATCCACCAACGAAAAAGGCCCGCGCCGGTGGCGGGGCGGGCCGGAGGTACGTCGATAGGCTATTGCAACTTTGCTTGCGCCTCGGACCAGAGGCCCTCGAACTCCTCCTCGCTGAGGTGGGTGGCCGTGATGCCCTCCATGGAATCGTAGGTGCGCGGGTGTGGGACGGTGCCCATGGGCTGGTTGGCCTGGCCGATGACGCGGCCGTCGACGTAGATGCCGGTGATGGTCTCGGCGGGGTCGAGTTCGATCATGCGGACCATGGTGCACTCGTGGGCGGAGATTTCCTCGAGTTCGGCGATGTTGAGCAGCTCTCCGCCGAGCTCGGGGACGTTGTAGTGGATGCGGACGAAATGTTTCACGTGAAACTCCTAGGAAATTCGGGAGGCGTACGCGGAGCAGATGACCAGTTGGCACATGTGGTAGATCATCAGCGGGATGATCAGGACGCCGAGTGAGGCGCCGCCGAAGATGACGGTGGCCATGGGCAGGCCGGTCGCGAGGGACTTCTGGGTGCCGCACATTTGGATGGCGACGCGGTCTTCGCGCGGGAAGCGCAGCGCCTCCGGGAGGACGCGGGTAAGCCACAGCATAGCGACGACCAGCACGCACGAAAACACGGTGAGGAACACGATCTCCCACGCGGAGACGTTCGACCAGACGCCGGAAACGACGCCGCGGGAGAACGCGGAGTAGACCACCATCCAGATGGAGCCGCGGTCCACGAGCTTGGTCGCCTTCGACTTCGCCAGCTCCCCCACCCGCGGGACGAAGTTGTGCGCGAGCTGGCCCAGGATGAACGGCAGTAACAGCTGCAGCGCGATGTCGCCGAACACGGACGCGTCCACGGACACCCCGTCGCCGGCGCCCATTAGCCACATCACCAAAAGCGGCGTGGCCACCACGCCGATGAGCGAGGACACCGACGCCGCCACCACCGCGCCCGAGACGTTGCCCCGTGCCACGCCGGTGAGCGCCACCGAGGACTGCACGGTGGACGGCACCAGCGACATGAACAGCAGGCCCTGGTACAGTTCCTCGGACATGAATGCCGTGGTGGGCCGCGCGAGGAGGCCGATCACTGGATAGATGACAAACGTGAACGCCAGGATCAGCGCATGCAGGCGCCAGTTGGTTAGGCCCTTCAGTGCCTCCTGGGTGGACAAGCGCGCGCCGTAGAGGAAGAACAGCAGCGCGATGCCCAGCTTCACCGCGACGGCGAACCCGTCCGCGAACGCACCCTGGGCGGGCAGCACGAACGCGAGCGCCGCCGCGGCGACGATGCCGACGAGAAGCGGGTCGAGCTTCTTCATCTACTCGGAAACGGAGACTTTGTCGCCGGCATCGGTCACGGGAACCTCGCGCATGCCGGTGACGGCCGGGCCGGAGACGCGGGCGCCGTCGGCGATGCTGAACACCGAGCCGTGGGCGGTGCACTTGACGGTGTCGCCCTCGACCTTGGTGATCTTCTTCTGCTGGTGCGGGCACACGCTGGAGTAGGCGACGTAGGTGCCGGCGGTGGGCTGGGCGATGATGAACTTGTCCAAGATCACCGCGGAGCCGACGGGCACGTCGGTCTTGGCAACTTCTTCGGGGGCCGCTTCTCCACAGGCGGCGAGGAACGCACCGGCAAACGTGGTTGCGGTGCCGAGCAGGAACATGCGTCGTGAACAGGTCATGATGCGATCGTAGCGCTCTTCATGGCGGCGACGTACTCGGTCAGCTCGGTTTTCAGCGCGTCCATATCGGTCACGCGGTTGCCGTCGATGTACTTGTCGATGATGTTGGTGATCGCCGAGCCGGTGATCGCGCCCGCGGCCCCCGCGGCGATCGCGTCGCGCACGTGCTCCGGCTTCGAGATGCCGAAGCCCAGCAGCACCGGGGCCCCGCCAAACTTCTGCACGTTATCGACGACCTCGCGAAGACCCTCCACCGTCGCCTCCTTGTCCGCGCCGGTCACGCCGTCGCGGGAGATGGCGTAGATGTAGCCGCGCGAGTTCGCGGCCACCGCCTCGAGCGTGGACTCGGACGCCTTCGCCGGGGCGATGTAGATCGGGTCGATGCCGGCCGCGGTGGCGGCTGCGCTGAAGGGGGCGGACTCGCGCACGGGGACGTCGGGAAGCAAAATGCTGTCCGCACCCGCCTCCTTGAACTCGCGGTAGAAGCGCTCGAGGCCGCGCGCGTGCGCGACGTTGCCGTACACCAACATCCCGATCGGCAGGTCCGGGTAGCGCTCGCGGATGGTGCGGATTTGCGCAAGCGCCTTATCGACGGTTGCTCCGCCCGCCAACGCCCTCACATGCGCACCCTGGATAGCGGGGCCGTCCGCGACGGGGTCGGAAAACGGCACGCCGAGCTCCACGGCGTCGGCCCCGGCGTCGACGACGGCGGAGACAATCTCCACCGCGTCTTCCGGGGTCGGGTCCGAGAGCATGATGAAAGGCACGAACGCGCCTTCACCGGCGGCGAAGAGTTTCTCGTAGCGGCTCATTTACTTTTCCTCTCTATCTGCAAGCGTTGCTCGCACGTGGGCGATGTCTTTGTCGCCGCGGCCGGACAGGGTGACCAGCATGTGCAGCGGCTCGACGTCGGACGGGTGTTCGGCGGCGCGCTTGAGCGCGTACGCGAGCGCGTGGGAGGACTCGAGCGCGGGGATGATGCCCTCGTGGCGGGACAGGGCCTGGAAGGCGTCGAGGGCCTCGTCGTCGGTGACGGGCACGTAGGAAGCGCGGCCGGACTTGGCCAGGTGGGCGTGCTCCGGGCCGACGCCCGGGTAGTCCAGGCCGGCGGAGATGGAGTAGGACTCCTCCACCTGGCCGTCTTCGTCGCACATCAGGTACGAATACGTGCCGTGGAGCAGTCCGGTCGTGCCCTGGGCGATGGCCGCGCCGTGGGCGCCGAGGCCGAACCCCTTTCCCCCGGGCTCGGCGCCGACGAGCTCGACGCTGGTGTCGTCGATGAAGTCCGCGAAGGTGCCGATCGCGTTGGAGCCGCCGCCGACGCAGGCGACCACCACGTCCGGCAGCCGCCCGGTTCGCTCGAGGATCTGGGCGCGGGCCTCGGTGGAGATGACGCGGTGGAACTCCTTGACGATCTTCGGGAACGGGTGCGGCCCGGCCGCCGTGCCGAGGAGGTAGTGGGACTCGTGGAAGGTGGCGGTCCAGTCGCGCAGCGCCTCGTTCACCGCGTCCTTCAGGGTGCCCGCGCCGGATTCCACGCCGACGACCTCGGCGCCCATCAGCCACATGCGGTACACGTTCGGCGCCTGGCGTTCCATGTCGGTCTTACCCATGTAGATCACGCACTCCAGGCCGAGCAGCGCGCAGGCGAGCGCGGTGGCGGTGCCGTGCTGGCCGGCGCCGGTCTCCGCGATGATGCGGGTCTTGCCCATCTGCTTGGCCAGCAGCGCCTGGCCGATCACCTGGTTGGTCTTGTGCGCGCCGCCGTGGACGAGGTCCTCGCGCTTGAGAAAGATGCGCGCATTGCCCTCGAGCGGCAGGTTGCGGCATTCGGTCAGCGGGGTGGGCCGGCCGAGGTAGTTGCGGAGCAGGCCGCGGTATTCGGCCATGAATGCGTCGTCGTTGAACGCGTCGACGAAGGCTTGCTCGAGCTGGTCGAGCGCCGGGATGAGCGATTCGGGGACGAACTGTCCGCCGAACTCGCCGTAGTACGCAGGGAGCAGGGTCATTGTGTCAGTCCTTAATTGTGGAAGTCGCGGATGGTGGCGAAGCCTCGCGCCAATGCGGCGGCGTCCTTGTGTCCGCGGGGGTCTTCGAAGCCGGAGTTGAGGTCGAGGCCCGTGCAGCCGGTGCGCAGCGCGTCGGCGAGGTTGTCGGGGGTCAGCCCACCGGCGAGCAGTGCATCGGTGGTGCGGATGCGCGACCAGTTGAACCGCTCCCCCGTCCCGCCGGCGCCAGAATCGAGCACTAGCTTGTCGACGAGCTCCGCCACGCCCGCCGCATCATTGGGCCCAGTCATGTCGATAGCGCGCCACACCCGGACGTCGACCTCGCGGCGGACGCGCTCGATCAGCGCGCGCTCCGCCTCGAGCGAGCCCTGGTACGGTGCGTGGACCTGCACGGCGCTGATCCCGTGGAGCATGATTTCGTCGTAGCCTTCGGTGCGGCGAGACACCGCAACGTAGTCGAGGCCCGGTTCCGCGGCGATGATTTCCGTGGCCGTTTCACGTGAAACATTGCGCGGGGAGGCCTCCTCGAAGATGAGCCCGCCGTACACCGCGCCGGCCGCCTTCGCCGCCTGGGCCGCGGATGCCGAGCGCAGGCCGCAGACCTTGTTCGGTCCGTAGACCAGTTCTCGGCAGGCGCGGTCGATGTCCGGCTGGGAGGTCAGCTGCGAGCCGACGAGGAATCCGTCGGAGTGCCCGCCGAGCCTACGGACGGTCGCGGCGTCGCGGATGCCGGACTCGGCAACCACCACTGCCCCGTCCGGCGCGAGCGCGGCCAGGCGCGCGGAGCGGTCGAGGTCGATGGATAGGTCGTGCAGGTTGCGGTGGTTCACGCCGAAAATCTTCGCGCCCAACCGGGCCGCCCGAGCTACCTCGTCCTCGTCGATGACCTCGGTGAGCACGTCCATGCGTAAAGACTCCGCCACCGAGACGAGGTGCGCGTACTCCTCGTCGGATAGCACCGACAGCATCAACAGCACCGCGTCGGCGCCGAAGTAGCGGGCGGCGTAGATCTGCGCCTCGTCGATGATGAAGTCCTTGCACAGCACCGGCAGGTGCGTGGTGGCGGCGACGGTGGCGAGGTGGTCGTAGTCCCCGCCGAAGTAGTCGGGCTCGCACAGTACGGAGATGGCGGAGGCGTAGCGCGAGTACACGCTCGCGATCTCCCCCGGCTTGTAGTCCTGGCGGATCGTGCCGAGTGAGGGCGAGGCGGACTTGCACTCCATGATGTAGGACGCGCCGGGGGCGGCCAACGCGTCGTATAGCGACCGCCCGGAATACCGTAACGTGTCGAAACGAACGTGACCCACACGCTCACGTCTTCCGTCAATGTGACGTTTACGGTTCGCCACAATTTCGGTCAAAATCTTAGCCACTGTAGTCCGCCTCCTCGTGAGTGCGCAGCCACTGGGCGACGGAGCCGTCGGCAAGCAATTGCTTCGCATGCGCGGTGCCCTCGGCGAGCGAGTCCGCCATGCCGTAGAGGTAGAACATCGCGCCGGCGTTCACGGCCACGGCGTCGCGGTGCGCGGCCGGCCCCTCCCCCGCAAACGTCGCGCGCATGGCCGCGGCGTTCTCCTCGCCGTCGCCCCCGCGGATGTCCTCGAGCGTATGCTTATCGACGCCAAGCTCCGCCGGCGCCACCGTATAGTGTGAAATCTCGCCGTCGTTGAGCTCCCAGACCAGGGTGTCGCCGTGGACCGCGATCTCGTCGGTGCCTGCGCCGTGGACGACAAGCGCGCGGGAGCGGCCGAGCGATTTCATGGTCTCCGCAATAGTTGGTCCCAACCCAGGGTTTGCAATCCCCATAATTTGGAATTCCGGTCGTGCGGGACTCAATAATGGGCCCATCGTGTTAAAAAGCGTGCTCACGCCGAGTTTTTTACGGACAGGTTGCACGAAGGCGATAGCGGGATTGTACGCCGGGGCGAACAGGAAGGTGAAGTTCGAGGACTCGAACTGGCGCACCGCGCGGTCCGGGTCCAGGTCCAGCGGGATGTTCAGCGCCTCCAGCACGTCGGCCGAGCCGGACTTGGAGGACACCGAGCGGTTGCCGCACTTGATCATCTTCACCCCGCCGGCCGCCGCGACGAGGGAGGCGGCGGTGGTGATGTTGATGGTGTTCGCGCCGTCGCCGCCGGTGCCCGCGGTGTCCATGATCCCCTCCCCCGTCACCGGGAACGGGCGGCCCGCCGCGAGAAACGCCTTGGCCGCGCCGGCGATGTCGGCGAAGGTCTCGCCCCGGGTGCGGATGGTGGCAAGCAGCGCCGCGATGTGGACGTCGTCGTAGTCGCCGACGGTTAGCGGGGTGAACGCCTCTACCGCGTCCTCCAAGGTCGGGGCGGGGTTGTTGATGAAGCGTCGGAAGACTTCTACGTGGTCAGCCATTGTCGCGTCCTTTCTGCAGCAGGTGTTCCACGCAGCGCTCCAGAAGCTGGGGCCCTGCGGGGGTGAGGATGGATTCGGGGTGGAATTGGAAGCCGATGGAGTAGCCGTCGTCGGTCTCGGCGGCCATGATCACCTCGCCGATCTGGGTGTCCGTCCAGGCCAGCGGAGTGATCCCGTTGGGCGCTTCGGGCGCGCCTAGGGAGTGGTAGCGGGCAACCGGCACGTCCAGGCCGGGGTGGCCGGGGGCGCCGCCGACCGTGAGGCCGTCGAAAAGCGAGTGCGGTTGTGTCAGGCGTATGGGCACCGAGGTGCCGTGCTCGGGGCCGCACGGTCGCACGCGGCCGCCGAAGTGCTCGATGAGCGCCTGGTAACCCAGGCAAATGCCCAGGATGGGGATGTGGCCCTGCGCGCGCTCGATGACCTCCATCATGCAGTCGGCGGCCGCGGGGTAGCCCGGGCCGGGCGAGAGCACGATGAGCTCCGGGTCCGCGCCGAGCACCGTGTCGGCGGAAACGGTGTTGCGGTAGACCACGGTGTCGTAGCCGGCGAGCGCGTCGACGAGGTTGTAAACGAAAGAGTCCTGGTTATCCAGCAAAACGATCATTTGTGCACCTCCAGTTCGCGGCCCGCGGCGAGCGCTTGGAGCACCGCGTAGGCCTTGTGCAGGGTCTCGTCGGCCTCCGCCTGCGGGATGGAGTCGCGCACCACGCCCGCGCCGGCCTGCACCGTGGCCACGCCGTCGGCCACGAACGCGGAGCGGATGACAATGCAGGTGTCGAAGTCGCCGCTGCCGTGCAGGTAGCCCACCGCCCCGCCGTAGGAGCCGCGGCGCGTGCCCTCCACCCCACGCAACAGATCGGTCGCGCGCAGCTTCGGGGCGCCGGTGAGCGTGCCCATGTTCATGCAGGCTCGGTAGGCGTCAAGCGCGTCCAGGTCCGAAGCCAGCGTCGCAGTGACGCGGCTGACCAGGTGCATCACGCGGGAGTAGCGGTCCACCTGCAGAAGCTCGCGGACGCGGCGGGTGCGCGGCTCGGCCACGCGGGCCATGTCGTTGCGGGCCAGATCCACCAGCATGGTGTGCTCGGCGACCTCCTTGGCGTCGGTGCGCAGCTCAAGCTCCATGCGGGTGTCCAGCTCGTGGTTGACCGTCCCGTCCGGGTTCAGCCCGCGCGGGCGGGTGCCGGCGATCGGGTACAGCTCCACCTGGCGCGTAGTGTGGTCGAACTTCAGGTTGGATTCCGGCGAGGCGCCGAACAGCTCGTAGCCGGGTCCGCGCAGGTAGAACATGTACGGCGAGGGGTTGGACTCGCGAAGCCGCCGGTACGCCCCGAATGCGTCCGAGCACTCCGCCGTGAACGCGCGGGCCGGCACCACCTGGTAGATGTCCCCGTTCGCGATGTGTTCTTTGAGCCCCTCCACGTCCGCGCGGAACTCGGCGTCGGGCACAGTAGCCTTGACGACGGCACGCTCCGCCGACCCGGTGGTCGGCTCGTAGGCGGGCACGGGGCCGTCGATAAGCGATGCGAGCGGCTCCAGATCGATGCCCTCCCCCGCGGCGTCCACACCCGCGAGGTACGCCGTGGACGTCTCGTGGTTGACGCGCAGGAGCACCTCGGCGAGCACAAACTGGAAGTCCGGGTAGGTGTTCGGGCCTGCCTCCACGGCGGGCAGCTGCTCGAAGGAATCGAGGTAGTCGTAGGCGAAGCCGCCGGCGAGGAACGGAAAGTCCTCGTTGCCGTAGCCCGCGCGGGTGGTCAGCGCCCGCAGCACGTCGGCGGAGGACGGCGCGGTGAGGCGCTCGCGCTCGTCGGCAGCGCGTGATGCGGGGAACTCGTAGACGCCCTCGGCCACGCGGTAGTCCTCCAGGCCCAGGTTCGCGGCAATGACCTCACCGGACGGGGTGAGCGGCTCCACCGTCACGCGGCTACCGGTGCAGGTCACACGCACCGAAGCGCGCAGTACCGCTACAGACTGCAGGCCGTTGCGGGTGGTGATGTCGGCGGACTCGAGCAGCACGGAATCCTCCGCGTCGAGTCCGCCGATGTGGGCGAAGAGGCTGGCCACGTCCTCGTGGTAGCGCACCTCGCGGTGGGTGTATTGCATCTGGTCCTCGGTTCTTTCGTATTCGTCGCACCGAGGGTGAAAAAAGGGCCCGCGGCGCTTGGGGTGCAAGCTGGCGGGCCGTGACTTCGTAGGTGGCGCGCCAGTTAGGCGAGCCACCACCAGTTCAAAGAAGTCGTGTACGTCACAAGGGACAACTATAGCGGAACCGAAATTCCGCAGGGATTTTTATTCAGGGAGTTGGTACCGTCCGCGCGGGGCGGCGGCGACGAGGCCGTCCACCTTCAGCCCGGTAATCGCGGCGTGGGTGGCAACCTCCGGGTTCGTGTGCGGGGCGTCCACCAGGGCGCGGCGGACGATCTCGGCGGCGATGTCTTTGTACGCCATCGGCTCCCCCGCCTCGCGCAACACATCCAGGATCGCTTCTTGCCAAGTCATGGGCACCTACTTCTGGTCGTCGGCGTGGCCGGCGGCTCGTCGTAAAGCATCAATGTTCACCGCGGGCTTGGGCTCCTCCGCCTGCTGCTCCCGCGCCTGCTCCACGGCCGCGGCCGCACGCGCGCCGAAGTTGCCGCCGAGCGACGCCGCGACGACGGCCGCCACCAGCGCCACCGCCGGCAGCAGCCACATCCAGCCGGACGCGATGAAGGAAAACGCGGCGCCGAACGCCAGCGCCACGCCCGCCAGCACCCAAAACGGGCCAGCGACCTTGTGCGCCTGGTCCCAGATCGCGCGGTCTTTGCGCACCGCCGGGACGTGGAGGCCGAACCACTTGTTGCCCGGCAGCTTGCCTCCGGCGGCGAGCGCGCCGGGGATGAGCAGAAGCAGGGTCAGCAGGATGAAGATGATGCCGACAACGACGTTGAGAGTGCTCATATTTTCAAACGGGCTCATGGCTTCCAAGCATACGGCGTGGGCAGACACGAAGGAAAAGGGCA
Source organism: Corynebacterium faecium (assembly GCF_027257105.1). NCBI lineage: Bacteria > Bacillati > Actinomycetota > Actinomycetes > Mycobacteriales > Corynebacteriaceae > Corynebacterium > Corynebacterium faecium. The sequence goes on along the minus strand of NZ_JAPYJX010000002.1, from coordinate 110,953 downwards.
ACAAAATGCAGTGTGCTGTATAATTACCGGCTACTCTGGACACATGAAAAGTAAGCTCTTAGGGTCGCTACTCTTCTGGGTAGTTGTCGCCATCTTTCTCGGGTTCCTGTGCAGCCTGTTCTTCCCGGACTGGCTTGCTCGTGTCTTTATCACCTTCAACGGCCTGTTCTCCAACTTCCTCGGCTTCTTTGTGCCGGTGCTGATCTTCGCGCTCATCGCTCCCGCCATCGCGGGCCTGGGCCGCGGCGCCGGCAAGTGGCTGGGCATCACCGCGGGCGTGGCGTTCGGCTCCACCGTCATCTCCGGCCTGATCGCCTGGGGCACCGGTAGCGCGCTGTACCCGAAGCTGTTGTCGGGCAAGGACCTGATCACCAACGTCGCGGACCCGGAGGAGGGCGGCCTGACCCCCTACTTCACTGTTGAGATGCCGCCGCCGCTGGCGATTATGTCCGCGCTGCTGCTCGCGTTCATCGTGGGCCTGGCCATGACGGGCGTGAAGTCCGACAACCTCTACAACGTGCTGCAGGAGCTCAACGACGTTGTGCTCAAGGTCGTGGTCACCTTCGTGATCCCGCTGCTTCCGCTGTACATCTTCGGCACCTTCCTGGGCCTGGGCATGAACGAGAACTTCGGCGACACCATGGCCGCCATGGGCGTGGTGCTGCTGCTGTCCGTGGTCATGACTTTGGTCGTCGTCCTGTTGCAGTACCTCGTGGCCGGTGTGGTTGCGGGCGTGAACCCGTTCAAGGCACTGAAGAACATGCTGCCGGCATACTTCACCGCGCTGGGCACCTCGTCGTCCGCGGCGACCATCCCGGTCACCTACGAGTCCACGCTGAAGAACAACGTGGACGAGGACGTCGCCGGCTTCGTGGTCCCGCTGTGCGCGACGATCCAGCTGTCCGGCTCGATGATGAAGATCATGCTCTACGCCCTGTCCATCGTCTACATGGCCAGCCTGGACATCTCGGGCGGTCAGATCTTCGGCTTCATCCTCCTGCTGGGCATCATGATGATCGCGGCCCCGGGTGTGCCGGGCGGCGCCATCATGGCGGCCGCGGGCCTGCTGCAGTCCAACCTCGGCTTCGACGAGTCGATGCTCTCGCTCATGATCGCGTCCTACATCGTCGTCGATTCCTTCGGCACCGCCGCCAACGTCACGGGCGACGGCGCGGTCGCGCTGATCGTGAACAAGTTCGCGTCGGGCAAGCTGCACAAGCAGTCGCCTATCGACGAGCCTTCGGTCGCCGCCACCGGCTCCACCGCCGTGTAGCAGTCCCCTGCTGCCGCGCTGAACCGCCCTCCGGGGCGGTTTTCTTCTGCCCGTGTTTCACGTGAAACTATGGGCTGTCACTGTAGTGAGAGGTGTCCTCACTGTAAAAAGAGACGGCGTCACTGTAAAAACAGAGGGCGTCACTGTAAAAAGAGAGGGAAAAATGGGTTCTCACTGTAAAAAGAGACGGCGTCACTGTAGAAAGTGAGGCCCAATAGGTTTCACGTGAAACATCGCCGGCTCCCGGACCACCCCGCGCCCAGCGCAATCGACTACCCTCTTGCGCATGCCCTTCGAGATCGTCACCACCCACTTCGTGGCCCACGAGAGCGACCTCGAGGAGGCGTACGAGCTCTACCGGGAGCGCATCGAAACGAGTGGTGCTGTCATCTCGGCGGTCTCCCCTCGCCCGCACCCCATCGAGGACGAATTCACACTCTGGGACCTGCGCTGCCAGGCGGCCTACGATAACCTGCCCGCCCCGGAGCAGATGCAGCTGTACGAGCTCAACGCGCTCGTGGACTTCGCCACCACCAACCGCGATAACGCCATCGAAAAGTTCTTCTTCGAGGACCACGACGCGCCGACACACCTCCCCGCCAGCCTCGGCGGCCTGACCGACCTCACACTCCGCGACGAGCCGCACGGCACCCTGTCGCTCACCACCATCGTCTACCTCGGCTCACCCGAGCACATGCTGCTTGCGCAGAAGCTTTTCGACGACACCGTGGCCGACCTCAATGCCGTCGCCTACCAGCCATACGTGGCCCCGCTCGAGGGCACGGAGCACGCGGGGCTGGTCGGTCCCCTGTGGCTTCGCGATGCCACGCTGAACATCATCGGCAAGGGCGACGGGTACTTCTCCCCCGGCAAGGAGGCGTGGGCGGGGTGGTTGTTGACGTCGGATGGACCGGAGGACGTCGATAGGCAGTTGCACGAACGCATTGACGCCGACGCCGTGGTGATCACCCGCGCGGTGCAGGAGCCGTTCTAGCAGCGAAAAAGCACCGGCGCGGAGGAAGGGAAACTCCGGGCCGGTGCCTTTTAGGGTGCCGCGCTTACGGCGTCATCTGCGGGCTCAGCGGATCAACCTGCTCCGGAGCCTCTGCCCCGCCCAACGGGGAGTCGGAGACCTCGGCGCCGCCGAGCGGCGAATCGGTCATCTCGGCGCCGCCTAGGCCGGTGTCGCCGGAGCCGCCAACGGACGAACCGCCGGACATGGAGCCACCGGCGGAGGAGCCACCGGCGGAGGAGCCGCCTGCCGAGGAGCCGCCTGCCGAGGAGCCGCCGGACATGGAGCCGCCCGCGGAACCGTCAGACACCGAGCCACCCGCGGAGGAGCCGCCCGCGGAGGAAGAGCCGCCGGACACCGGGTCCTCGGAGGACACGGCACCGGACGGGTTCACGCCGGTGGTGTCCGTGTCACCGTCGCTGTCGTTGCAGGCGGTGAGGCCGGCGGCAGCCAGCACGAGTGCGGTAGCCGATGCGGCAATACGAGTGTTTGCAGACATAATTCTCCTTCTCGTGTCGGATTCATCCCGGGGTGTCTCGCCCGGATCACAAACTTTCTACGGAGCCTGTCTGCGAAACGCTTGTGAGCGGAGGGGGAACTGACGTACTGCTTCGTAGCAGAACAATAACCCGGTCCCTGCGCTGCAGGAACCGGGTTATTGGGTGATTGAGTTACATCGGCAGGCCCGGGATCGCCGGGAGGGAAACGCCTGGGATAGAGCCGGAGAACGCCGCTGCCGCACCGAGCAGAGCAACGAGGGCGAGCGGCACGCCGATCAGGACGCCCAGGGCGGAGGAGCGGTACTTGCTGTCCTCGTGGGTCAGGCTCTTGATGCAGACGCCGGAATCGGTGGAGCTGCCGACTCCAAGCTCCTCGTAGGTTTTGTCGACCGCTTTCCGGCGCAGCTCCTTTTCCTTTTCGGTCGGAGCGTTGTCGATATCCTTCTGGATCTTCTTCTGAGCTTCAATGCATTCCTGGTACGCCTTGGAAGATCCACCGTCAGAGTCGCCTTCAGCGGCGAATGCCGGTGCAGCGAGGACGGACACGGACATGGTTGCTGCGAGGGCAGCGGAAGTGATGCGCTTCATAGTGTTCTCCTTATGTAGGTTTGGTTACCTGTCAAAGAGTTAACACGTGTCTAAAAGACGCTTTCAACCGATTCAGCGAATCGTTTTCAAAATGAGACAAAATGTGGCACCACCCCAGCAGGGACGGGACAGACACAAGAGCTCCTATACCGGCAGCTTTGGCATATTCGGGAGGGAAACGCCCGGGACCATGCCTGAAGCCGCGGCTGCTGCGCCAAGTAGCGCCACAAGGGCGAGCGGGACACCGACCAAGACAGCGATGACACCGCCGCGGTAGTTCGGGCTGTTGAGCATGCTCTTGATGCACACGGCGTCCGGATTGGAGGAGCCGCCGTTCTGTCGCAGTTCTTCCTTCTCCTTCTCATTCGCGGAGCCCACCAGACCACGGCAGTGCTGGTAGACCTCAGACGACGTCTTCTCGTCCTCCGCCGCATGTGCCGGCGAGGCCAGGACAGACAGGGACAGGGTTGCTGCGAGAGCAGCGGTGGTGACGCGCTTCATAGTGTCGTCCTTGTGTTGGTTGGGTTACCTCCTGCAAGGAGAACACGTGACTACAAACTGTCGCAGCGCAACTCAGCAAAACGTGTCCAAACCGAGATATGACAAACGGCCCGCCCCACGATGGGAGCGGACCGTAAGAAGCTCAGGCGAGCCGAATTACATCGGCAGGCCCGGCAGGGCCGGGAGGGAGAAGCCCGGGATAGCGCCGGAGAACGCTGCTGCTGCGCCGATCAGGGCGATGAGGGCAACCGGGACGCCGATCAGCAGGCCCAGGATGCCGGGCTTGGTGTCCGGGTTGTCGATGAGCTGCTGGATGCACTCACCGGTGGCGTTGTTGGAGCCCTTCTCCTTGCCCGGCTCGGCCTTGTCGCCGTCCTTGCCGGTGGTGGCCTTGCCAGCGGTGGCCTTCTTCTCGTCCTTGCACTTCTTGTACACCTCGGAGGAGCCGACCTTCTCGCCAGCCTGGTCGCCCTCAGCCTGGGCGGAGCTGCCCTGGTTCTCCTTGGCCGGGGCGGTGTCGGCGTCGGCAGCGAATGCCGGAGCGGACAGTGCGGACAGGGACAGGGTTGCTGCGACGGCAGCGGTGGCGATGCGCTTCATGGCAATCTCCTTAAGTAAATCGGGTACCTGCCAGTGGTTCTGACACGTGTAAAAAGCGTATCGCTCACCCGTCACAGTGCGTTACACGGGGTTACCCTGAGCACATGGGAATGATGAAAGAGATTGCTGCTGTCTTCGGCGTCGCCGCACTTGTGGGCCTTGGTGGTGCGGGTGCCGTCTACAACGCCATCGACGCCCCGGAGCGCGATCAGTACACCGTCCAGGCTGCGGGGGCGCCGAGCGCGACTATCGACGACCCGCAGGACGTCCTCACCCCCGAGGACGAGCAGCGCCTGCAGCGCGACACCGCCAACATCAACGCGGCCGACGTGGTCACGGATTTCCACTACATGGTGTTCAAAACCAACCACGAGAACATCCTCGACGACGTTGAGGAACTGCTGCGCTCGCAGTACCCCGAGCTGATCGACCAGTCCAAGGGTGAAAACGGCCGCCCCGCCGACGGCGTGCTCATTGTGGGCGTTGGCCTGGATCCGCGCCAGGCGTTCATCTACGGAGGCGACGATGTCACGCAAGAGCTCATGCTTGACGACGACTCGTATCGCGAATCCCTGCTGGATGCCATGAAACCCGGCGTGAAGGAAGGCAACATCCCATCCGGCCTGTTCCGCACGGCGAACTTGGCCATGGACGCGGACGGGCTTTCGGACCGGAAGTTCAACGACGCGAAAAATGACCGAGGCGGAGCGATCGTCGGCGCTGGCATGGGCGGGTTCGGCGCTGCTACCGCGGTTGGTGCGGGTGTGGTGGCGGTGCGGAGCAATCGTCGTAAGGCAATTGCGAAAGCCCGCGAGGACTACGAGCTTGTCACCCACGAGTACACCCGCCTCGCAGGCCGCCTGGACGAGGTGGACGTGCGGGCGAACTCGCTGTCCTCGGCGTTTGCGGACGAGACGCTGCGCCGCCAGTGGGCCGAGGTGCGCGACCGCTTCCTGGGCATGAACGAGCTGGTGCACGGCGCGCAGGGGCTGAGCTCGATCAACATGGACGACGACAAGGACGTGTACAAGCACCGCAAGCAGCTTGCGGACGCCGCCGAGTCCGTGGACCACGTCTCCAACGCCGAGGACAACATCGACCGCCTCTTCGGTGTCGAGCACGGCGACCCGGCCACGCGCCGGGCGGACCTGAGCACCATCCGCGAGGACGTGCTGCGCGCCCGCAGCGAGGTGAAAGATAGCGGGCTGCGCCAGGAGCTGGACTTGTTGATGCAGCGCATCGAGGCGCTGGACGCCAACCCCTCCTCCCCCACCTACGTGGACGACTTCGTGCGCGTGCTGGGCGACTACCGCGTGATCCTGGACCAGGTGAAGAAGAAGCAGTTCAGCGACGTCAAGGAGCGCGAGAAGCTCACCGCGCCGGCGGTGTACGAATCCGGGTTCTGGTACGGAGGGTACGTCCCGTACGTGCACATGCAAGCCTGGCACGAGTCCAACGTGAAGGCGGATCAGGCGGCATCCTCGAGCAGCAGCTCGGTGTCTTCCTCGGGATTTAGCGCCGGGGGCGGCAGTTCCAGCTTCTAAATGTGTGATCTGCAACACATTTCGCTTTTAAACTTTTCTTTAATCAATCCGTGTTTATACTTAGACGCGGAGAAATTCGAAGCGCGGCCCGCCACCTAAGAACACGAGGTGGCGGGCCACTCCTTTGTGCGGGTGTCCGCTTAAAAACGCCTAAGAATAGCGGAATCCCCTCCGCCTACTCGCACTCTAAATGGGGGGGGTGGGTGAGTGCTCAACCGGTCTCGGGGGGGATGGACCGTGGGCGGAGGGGCCCAAAAGCGAATATAGACTATCGCCCCCAGTGTGTCTACACGTAGCACGAAAAAGTTTTCCGATGCAGGTGGGAGGGGGTTATGGGAAGATAGCCGGCATGACCATCCAGGCCCGGGCGCTGACGTATAAGCGTGAGAAGGAGCAGTCGGCCGCGATCCGCCTGCTGCACGCGGACAACGCCCCGGTGCTGCTCGCGGTCGTGGCGGAGCACTTCCCGCGCGGCGCTGAGGCGAGGCCGGCGGAGCAGCTCTACCAACTCATGGCGGACGACTTTGCGGTGCTGCGCGGAACGTTCGAGCTCCCGAAAACACCGCAGGCGTACTGCAACGACTGGGTGAAGGCCGGGTGGCTGGTGCGCAAGTCCGGCACCAAGGAAACGGGCGAGACGCTCGAGCCCAGCGAGCAGGCGCTCACCGCGCTGCAGATGATGGACAGGGTGAGCGCGCCGAGATCGGCGGTGACGGCGAGCCGGGTGGCGTCGATAAGCAATGCCCTCCAAGCGCTCGCGCGGGACACCGACCCGGACATCGACTCGCGCCTGAAGCACCTCGAGGCCGAACGCGAGCGCATCGAGGCCGAGATTGCGCAGGTGGAGCGCGGTGAGTTTGAGCTGCCCTCCCCAGCGACTGTGCGCGAACGGGTGGGCGACATCCTGGGCCAGGCGAGTGCGATCCCCGGCGACTTCGCGCGCGTGCGGCACGAGCTGGAAACGCTGAATTCGCAGCTGCGCCGCCAGCTGTTGGACCCGGAGGGCTCGCGAGGCGACGTGCTGGACGAGATCTTTGCCGGCGTGGACCTGATCGGCGAATCCGACGCGGGCAGAAGCTTCAACGCGTTTTATTCGCTGGTGGTGGACCCGGAGCGCGGCGCGTGGCTGGATACGTGGATCGGGCAGGTGCTCGAGCGCGCCGACAACGCGGCGATGACGGCAGAAGAGCGCGCGCAATTCCGTACCCTGTTCCGCGACATGGAGGACGCCGGCTACGAGGTCAACCGCATGATGACGCGCCTGGCCCGCAACCTGCGCAACTACGTGGCCAGCGAGCAGTTCGCCGAGGACCGCCGCATGATCGAGCTGTTGCGCGACACCCGCAAGCTCGCCGCCGACGCCGCGGAGCGCGAGGAGCTTTCAGCCACGCACAAGATGGACACGCCCTTGCAGCGCATCGGCATGCAGATCGCCTCGGTGGCGCAGATCAAGCTCGCGGACCCCGGCGCGGAGGTCATCACAACCGAGGTGGAGGCGTTCGAGCCCGGCGAGGGCGACGCGGAGGCGCTCTACCAGGCGGTGCGCGAAAGCGAGATCGACTTGGAGGAGCTGATTGCGGCGGTGGGTGAGACGGTCGGGCGGGCCGGAGGGGCGTCGATAGGCAAGGTGCTTGAGCGCCACCCCGCCACCCAGGGCCTGGGGTCGGTGGTGGGCCTTGTGTACCTGGCCCTCAAGCACGGGGTGCGGCAAGACGGCAGCGAAGAGGTGCGCTTCGAGGAAGAGGATGGGAGCATTCGCTTAGCGACGGTCCCGCGGTGGCACTTCGACGCAGCAGCAGTAAAGGAGATGCAATGACGGAACCGCTGTGGACGGGCGACACAGGCACCCTGTCCGAGGAAACCCGGCGCGCACTGGTGGACCTGCTCAAAGGCCCGCTGATCACCGCGGACCGGAAGAAGGAGACGTGGCACGCCATCACCACCGACACGGAGGCGCTGCGCTCGCGGCTGCACGACGTGTTCTTGGAGCTGGTGGTGGACGAGGACGCCGGCATCGCTTTCACGCGCCACGTCCGCCCGGACAACGAGGACGTGAAGGTGCCGCCGGTGCTGCGCACGGAGGCGCTGACGCACCTGCAAACCGCGATTTTGCTGCAGCTGCGCCACGAGCTGGGCATGTCCACCCCGGGCGAGCGCGTCGTGGTGGGCGAAGACGAGCTGTACGGCGCAATCAGCTACGTCCGGGCGGTGGACAACCGGGACGAGTCCGGGTTTAAGAAGCGGTTCACCGCGGCGGTGAACACCATCCGCAAGTACAGCCTGCTCACCGACACGGAGACCGAGGGCCGCTGGGAGGTCTCCCCCGTGCTGCGCCACATCTTCGACGCGGACACCGTCCACGCGCTGCGCGAGGAGTACCTGCGCCTGGCCCAGGAAGGGGATAAGCAGTGACAGCACAATTCCGTCTGGCGCGCGTGCAGCTGGTCAACTGGGGCACGTTCGACGGCTACTACGACATCCCGGTCGGCGAGCGCGGGTTTTTGATCACCGGCGCGTCCGGCTCGGGCAAGTCAACGCTTATCGACGCGTTTTCCGCCGTGCTCGTCCCTCCCGGGAAACTGCGTTTCAACGCCGCGGCGCAGCAGGAAACGGGACGCGACAAGGGGCGCAGCCGCGTGTCCTACATCCGCGGCGCGTGGCGGCGCAGCGAGGACCCGGCCACGGGCGAGATCCGCAGCCAGTATCTGCGCTCCGGGGCGACCGCCAGCATCGTTGCGTTGACCTACCGCGCCGGCAGCGAGGTGCTCACGCTCGCCGCGATCTACCGCCTCAACGCGGGCCAGCAGCAGGAAGCGCAGGTGAAAACGCTCTACGGCATCTTCCCCAGCGAGGTCGACGTGGACGGGTTCGTGCCGCTGCTGCAGAACTCCCTGGACAAACGCAAGCTGGAGGCGAAGTACAAAACTGCCGGCGTGACGTTCACGGAGCAGTACTCCGTGTTTGCCAACCGCTTCCGCTCAAAGCTTGGTATCGGCAGCGAGGAAGCGCAGATGCTGCTGCACCGCACGCAGTCCGCGAAGTCCCTGTCCAGCATGGACGAGCTGTTCCGCAACTACATGCTGGACGTACCGGGCACGTTCCAGGTCGCGGAAGATGCCGTGGCCACGCACGAGGACCTGCGCCAGGCGTACGAGCGGCTCGAGGACGTGCACCAGCAGATTGAGACGCTCGCTCCCCTGCCGGGGCTGAACACCAAGCTCAAGGATGCGCAGGCGACGCAGGAGAACACCGCCGCGCTGTCGGCCGCCCTGCCGCACGTGCGGCGTGCGATTGAGGCGAAGCAGCTGCGCGAGCGTATCGACGTCAGCTCCGCCCAGCTCGCCGCCCTAGAAGTGCAGGCGCAATCCCTCGAAGCCCGCAAGGAAGTGCAGCAGGAGGCGGTGCAGCGCGCGGCGGTGCAGCGGGAGCAGGTGGCCGGCCAGAGCTTGGGCGAGATTGAGCGCAACATCGCCCGCGAGGAGCACGAGCTTGCCGTACGCAAGGCGAAAGTGCGCAAACTGGCGGCCTTGGTGCAGCTGGACGGCGCGTTGGATACCGAGCGTTTCGCGGAGCTGAAAGCACAGGCGTCGGCGGAGCTGGCGGCCGCGCCGGAGCAGGAAGAACGCCTGCGCGAAGAGTGGTTCAAGGCCCGAAGCGAACACGAGAGGTGTGCTGGCGCGGAGGCGTCGGTGGGGGCGGAGTTGGCGTCGTTAGGCAACCGCTCCTCCAACATTGACCAGCGCTACGTGGAGGTGCGCGCGCAGCTGTGCGCGGATACCGGGCTGACGGTGCGCGAGCTGCCGTACGTGGGCGAGCTTATCGACGTGCTGCCCGAGCACGCCGAGTGGGAACCCGTGATCCAGCGCCTGCTCGGCGGGTTTGCCGCGACCCTTTTGGTGCCGGCGGAGCGCGAGCGCGAGGTGAGCAGCTGGGTCAACGGGCGTCACCTCGGGATGCGGCTGGAGTACCGCACCGTGCCCGAGGGCGTGGAAGTCCCGCGCGGGCCGAGGAACCCGCTGAGCCTGTTTCACAAGGTGCGCGTGGTGGAGCACCCGATGCGCCCGTGGCTGATGCGCATGCTGGCCACCACCTTCGACTACGCCCTGGTGCGCACCGTGGACGAGCTGGAGCGGCAAGACCAGCGCGCGGCCACCATCGACGGCTTAGAGCGCAACCCGGCGGATAGGAGCGGCTCCGCCAGGTACGTGAAGAACGATCGGCTGCGCTTGGGCGAGCGGCGCAACTACCGCCTCGGCTCCTCCAACCACGCAAAGGTGGAGGCGCTGCGCGCGGAGCTTGCGGAGGCGAAACGCGCAACGACGGCGGCGGGCAACCGTCTGGCGGAGGTGCGGCGCAAGCAGGAGGCGCTGGCCAGCGACGTGGCAAAGGCGCGGGAGATTGCCGCCATGGAGTGGGCCAGCGTGGACACCGTGAGCGTCGAGGAGCATTTGGCCGGCCTGCGCGCGGAGCTTGAGCGGCTGACCTCCTCCCCCGAGGCCAAGGAGCTTGAGCGGGCGTGGCGCGAGGCGTCCGACACGCTGAAGGCCACCGAGCAGGAGTTGCGGGAGGTGCGCGACGAGCTCGCGGTGGCCAAGCGGGTGTTGCAGGACGACCACGCGCGGCTGAAGCGGATCGAGGCGGAGCACGTGGAGGTGGACCCGGCGCTGGCGGCGGAATTGGAGGCGATGCTCGCGGCCACCACGCGCCGCCTGACCCCGGAGAACTTAAGCGACAGCGCCTTCAAGGTCACCGCGCAGCTGGACGCGCAGGCGAAGCAGGCGGCGAAGACGATCACGGAGTCCAGCAACGCCGTCGTGAACATCCTGTCCAACTACAAGTCCCAGTGGTCGGCGGAGTCCGCGGAACTGCAGGCCACCGCCGATTTCGCCGGCGAGGCCATTGCGCGGCTGGAGATGCTGCGCTCGGACCGCCTGCCGGAGTTCCGCGGACGCTTCCTGGACTTGCTCAACGGCCAGTCCGTGATGCACCTGAACACGATTTACAAGGAGCTGCAGCGCGCGAAGGGCGACATCGAGACGAACCTCGGCCCGATCAACGCCTCGCTGCGCCGCTCCCCCTACACCGAGGGGCGCTACCTGCAGATTGAGGTGCGCGACAACCGCGACCGCGTCGTGCGTGATTTCTTGCAGGACTTGCGCGAGGCGACCGCCGGCAGCCTGAGCGAGGCGGACGAGAAGACCGCCATTGAGCGCTACCACCGCCTGGCCAAGATCATGGACCGCCTCGGCTCCTCCGAACGCGCGGACCGCAGTTGGCGCACCGTCGTGCTGGATACCCGCAGGCATGTGAAGTTCGTGGGCAACGAGGTGGACGCCGAGGGCACCGTGCACAACACCCACGTGGATTCCGCGTCCTTGTCCGGCGGCCAGGCGCAGAAGCTCGTGTTCTTCTGCCTCGCCGCGGCGCTGCGTTACCGCCTGGCGGGCGTGGACGCGGACGTGCCCCGCTACGCCACCGTGGTGCTCGACGAGGCCTTCGACCGCGCCGACCCCGTGTTCACCCGCACCGCCATGGACGTGTTTGAAAGCTTCGGTTTCCACATGGTGCTGGCCACGCCGATGAAGCTGATCAAGACCCTCTCCCCCTACGTCGACGGCACCATCGTGGTCCACTACACCGAGGACCCCGTCGCGCGTTCCACCTTCGAGCTCATTGATACCCATGCGCCTGCCTGACCAACTGCCCGTCAAGTTCAACATGGAACTTTTGCTTCTCGACGAACCTTCGGCCACCTCCGTTCCTTTGCATCCCCCAACACGCGCGCAGGTGCTTGCCGACGAAGCCGCCGCCCGTGCATTCGTCCGCGCCTGGCAGGCCTGGGAGCCTGCCGAGGAGGTGGAGTGGGCCACCCGGTCCTGGGCGGGCCTGGGCAAACAGGACGTGCCGGTGAGGGTGACGCTGTCCGGGTGGGACCGCGTGGCCGAGGTGGCCGGCCGCGCCGGGGAGGTTGCGCTGGCCCGCGAGCGATTTGCGGTGTTGGTTGGGTTGTTCCCGGATTGGCCGGAGTTCCGGGAGCGGGCGGCGCACTCGTGGTCAACGTGGCTGGTGTTGGAGGATGACGACTTCACCCGCCTGTGCCTCGCTCTGCGATGGTTTCACGTGAAACCTTCCTCGGGCCTGCGCGCCCGCGCCGTGCCGATCGAGGGCCTGGACACGAAGTGGATCGCCGCCCACCGGGGCCTGCTGCAGCGCTTGCTCGGGGTGTCTGACCTGGGCCTTGCTGAGGGCGATCGGCTGATGCGGGTGCGGTTCCTGGATAGCTCGCTTGCGCCCGCCAAGGGGCTGGTGGACGTGGCGGTACCGTTCGGGTCGTTGTCGCTGCCGGAGGGGCTGTTGGTGATCGTGGTGGAGAACAAGGAGACGTTCTTAGCACTCCCCCAGGCTCCTGAGGGTTCGGGCGCGGTCCTGGTGTGGGGCTCCGGGTACACCGCCGGCGCGCTGCCAGAGCTGCCGTGGGTGCGCGCGGCGCGCCGGGTGCTGTACTGGGGCGACGCGGATGCGGACGGCTACGCCATCCTGAACGCGCTGCGCACCCGCCTGGCTGCCGACGGCGCCCCCGTCCCCGTCGTCAGCGTGGCCATGGACGTGGAGACGGTGGAGCGCTTCCTGCACCTCGCCGTGGCCGACCCCGGCGACACAACCCGGGTGCTCCCCCACCTCACCGACGACGAGGAACGCGCCCGCCGGTTCCTGGTCGCCTCCGGTGCGAAGCGATTGGAGCAGGAGCGCGTGTCCTTGGAGTGGGCGTTGGCGATGCCGGAGTTCGCGGCGGTGTGGGGTGGTACCGTCGGCAGTACCACTACCATCGCGGGAGTAGACGATGACTGAACGCTTGTCGGATAAGTACACCTACCAAACCTTCTGGTCTGAGGAGGATGGTGAGTACGTGTCCACCGTTGCCGAGTTCCCGTCCTTGAGCTGGCTCGATGAGGACGCCCAGCGGTCAAGTGCTGGACTCCGGAAACTTGTCGCCGAGGTGATCGCGGACATGCAGCAAACCGGGGAGCCTATCCCCCAGCCGTTCGGTCAGCGCGACTTTTCCGGGCGGTTCAACGTGCGTGTCAGCAGTTCCCTCCACCGTCGCCTTGCGATGGACGCTGCGCGGGAGGGCGTGTCCTTGAACGCGTGGGTGACGCAGAAGCTCGCGAGTGGGTAGTAGCGGTCCTTCGCTCACCCTGCGGGCGCGGCACTTCCGCGATACCTTCATCCGCATGGGAACCTTCATCTCGCTCATTGAAGCGATCGCGGCCGTCGCCGCTGCAGTACTAGCCGCCATGGCCCTGCAGACATCGAAGCAGGCTAACGAGCTCGCGGAGAAAACCCGCGACGACAGCCAGAAGTTCAAGGATGAAGAGCGGGAGAGAGATGAAGAGCAACGTCGCAACGCCGTGGCGATGAGCGTTTATGCCTACTGGGCAAAGCGGGATGACAATAAGTGGGGCGTGCTTATTAGTAACCAGGGGCCGCGCGCAGCGGTAGTGAAAAACTTCCGGGTAGACGTGCAATGCGTGGATAACAACCGCAAGCCGTGCAGGCACTCGCGGGAGCTTGCTGTGCTCCCTACCGGCGAGTTCTTCATCGAGCACGAAGAGACAAAGTATGGCTGGGGTAATCTCGTCTCCATCCAAGAGACCGATCGATTCAAACCGATGGTCTACGCGAACGCGTGGCGGGTGAATGAGATTAGCTTCATCGATCACCTCAATGAGCAGTGGACCTACACGCCTGAGACTGGCTACACCCACCAGCCAGTCAACTAATCGGCCCCGACCATCCCCGCCGCGTTTCACGTGAAACGTCCCTCAACCAACCCCCACTCAAACACCCGTCCGATATAAACCTCCCCCGCATCGGGCGCGCCGGATAACCTGCCTAGTATGTCTTCTCCCACGCAGGAAGCAGCGCAGGAAGCGCGCACCGACAATGCGGCGAACTCCACCGCCTACGCGCCGGGCCTCATGGTCAAGGTCCGCGACGAGTTGTGGCTGATCACCAGCGTCACCCAGTCCGTGGACGGGTACCTGCTCAAGGTCCGCGGCCTGTCGGATTACGTCCGCGACACCACGGCGAGCTTCTACACCGCCATCGACGATGTGGAGGTCTTCGACCCCGCCAAGGTGGAGGTCGTCCCGGACCGCTCCCCCGGCTACCGCACCACGCGCCTGTGGCTGGAAACCACCCTGCGCCAGACCCCGGTGCCCCTCTACCAGGAGGAGCTGTCGGTGGCGGATCAGATGCTCATGGATCCGCTGGATTACCAGCTCACCGCCGTACGCAAGGCGCTTAGCGACGACAACCTCCGCCCCCGTGTGCTCATCGCGGATGCCGTCGGCCTGGGCAAGACCCTCGAGATCGGCATGATCCTCTCCGAGCTGATCCGTCGCGGCCGCGGCGAGCGCATCCTGGTGGTCACGCCGAAGCACATCATGGAGCAGTTCCAGCAGGAACTGTGGTCCCGCTTCGCCATCCCGCTGGTGCGCCTGGACTCCACCGGCATCCAGCGCGTGCGCCAGATGTTGCCGGCCAGCCGAAACCCGTTCACGTACTTCCCGCGCGTGATCGTGTCCATGGACACGCTGAAGAGTCCGAAGTACCGCGCGCAGCTGGAGAAGGTGCGCTGGGACGCAGTGGTGATCGATGAGATCCACAACGCCACCAACGTGGGCACCCAGAACAACGAGCTGGCACGCACCCTCGCCCCCACAACCGAGGCGCTCTTGCTGGCGTCAGCCACCCCGCACAACGGCGACCCGGAGAGCTTCAAGGAGATCCTGCGTCTGCTGGATCCAACGGCGGTGCTGCCCAACGGGGAGATCGACAAGGACGCCGTGTCCCGCCTGCTTATCCGCCGCCACCGCCACAGCGACGAGGTGGCCAGCGTCGTCGGCGAGCAGTGGGCGGAGCGCAAGGACCCGATCAACATCCCGGTGGAGGCCTCCGCGGAGGAAAATGCCGTCGCGGGCGAGCTGGAGCAGACCTGGATCCACCCGGAAGACGCCAAGGCCAACCCGGCCCAGGACCGCCTGTTTCCGTGGACGCTGGTCAAGGCGTTCCTCTCCTCCCCCGCCGCAATGGGTGAGACCATCGAGAACCGCCTCAAGCGCGTCCCCCAGGCGGACAGCAACCAACGGGAGGCGTTGGAGCGTCTCCAAGCATTGAATGCCAAGGTCACCCGCCAGAACTCCAACAAGTACGCCGCGTTAGTGAACTACCTGCAGGAGATCGGCGTGGGCAAGGGCAAGAAGACCAGGGCGGTGGTCTTCTCGGAGCGTGTGGCTACGCTGCATTGGCTCAAGGAGCACCTGACCAAGGACCTGAAGATGCCGGCCGGTTCGGTGGAGGTCATGCACGGCGGGCTCTCGGACGAGGAGCAGATGCGGCTTGTAGACGAGTTCAAGCGCGAGGACTCCAAGCTACGCATCCTGGTTACCGGCGACGTGGCGTCTGAAGGCGTGAACCTGCACACGCTGTGCCACAACCTGGTCCACTACGACATCCCGTGGTCGCTGATCCGCATCCAGCAGCGCAACGGCCGCGTGGATCGCTACGGGCAGATGGAGCCCCCGCAGATCGCAGCGCTCCTGCTGGACACGAAGCAGGGCGGCTACGTGGGCGAGCTGCATGTGCTGACCAAGCTGATCAACCGCGAGAACGAGGCGCATGCGTTGCTTGGCGACGTCGGCTCGCTCATCGGCAAGCACACCGTTTCCGGCGAGGAGGATGAGATCCGCCGGGTGATCCAGAACCAGGCCGGCTTCGATGAGGTGGTCAAGTCCCCGGAGCGGGTCGCAAGCGCGGATGTGCAGTCGGAGGAGGATCTCATCGATCTGTGGATGTCGGGCTTCGGGCTTGACGACGAACCTTCGGAAAGCCCCGCTTCCGACCCAAGTGCCCCGCACACGACCAGCCTGTACGCCTCAGAAATCGTCTACCTGGAGGATGCCCTGAACGAGGCCTTTTACGGCGCACCGGAGAAGGCACTCGCCGCCAACGGCGTCGCCTACGAGCTGGGCAACAACGGCGTGGCTGAGCTCGCCCCGCCGGAGGATCTGCGCCGCCGCCTGGACGTGCTGCCCCAGGACTACCTGGCGGACCGCAAGGTGCGCGAGAGGTTCCTCCTGGCCACGAACACCGCCGTGGGCAACGAGATCCTGCGCAACGCGCGCACCGGCCAGGACGGTTCCACGTGGCCCAAAGCCCACTTCCTGGGCCCGCTGCACCCGGTGACGGACTGGGCCGCCGACCGCGCGCTGGCGTCGCTGTCCTCCGGCCAGATCACCGCCATCGAGGGCGACGTGGACATGCCCACCGTGCTGCTGATGGCCACGCTGACCAACAAGCGCGGCCAGGTGGTCTCCCGCGCCTTTGTCACCGTCGCCGGCGGGATGCTGCCCAAGACCATCGAGGACCCGGTGGCCTGGCTGCGCGGCATCGGGCTGACCGAAAACGCCATCAACCCGGAAACGCTCACCCTGCCGGATAACGCGCAGGAGCTCGTCGCAAAGTCTGTGGAGATCGCCGGCAACCAGCTGCAGCCGATGATGGCCGCCGCCCGCAACCACGCAACCAGCCGCATCGAGTACTGGATCGACCGCGCCGACCGCTGGCAGCACGCCAAGGACGACAGTCAGCAGATGCTGCGCGTTGGCCGCTCCGCGAACCTGATTGCCGAGGAGCGCGCGCTGATCGCCTCGCTTGAACCAGACCGTGAACTTATCCGCCCGCTCGTCCTCGTCCTGCCGAAGGAGCAGTAGATCAATGGCTACCTACGACTCAATCATCAACGTCGATGAGTGGATCAGCGACCACTACTTCACCACCGACGAGACCAAGGGCGAGTCTTTCACCAAACGCGTGAAAAACCGCACCAAGGAGTGGGCGCAGCTGGAGAAGGAATCAAACGCCCCCTCCCCCATCAAGCGCTTCCAGGCCGAGCGCGGAGAGCTGCAGAAGGCCTTCGCCACCGAGGCCGACACCGACGCGCTCGTGCGCGCCGCGTTCAGTTACGGCTCCCCCACTACGCAGCGGTACACTCGCGCCGGGGACACGTTCACCTACCAAGGCTGGGTAGGCAACGCCGGGACTCTGGTGGTGATCAGCACTGAAGTCAACGAGGACACCACCGAGGAAGACCTGACCACACTCCCCGTCACTGGCGGCATCGCCCCGGAAGGCAAGGAATCGGAGCAGGCCAAGGTATCCAAGCTGGTCGGCGACCTCTTCCTTGCCGCCGAACCCCCGGAGTTCATCGTGGTCCTCGCAGGCGCGTGGGCCGTGCTCGCCGAGCGCGAGTCCTGGCCGCTGGGCCGCTACCTCGCGGTAAACCTGCAGCTGGCGGTGGAGCGCAACGACACGAAGAAGGCCGGCGAGCTCGAGCGCGTCGCCGTGATCCTCGCCCGCGAGAACCTGGAGCGCGCCGCCGACGGCACCACCTGGTGGGCCGAAACCCGGGAGGAATCCCAGCAGCACGCCGTGAAGGTCTCCGGCGACCTGCGCGACGCGGTGCGCGAGTCCATCGAGATCATCGGCAACGACGTCCTTAACCGCCGCCGGGAGCACAACCTGCCCATCGACGGCGTCGACGGCAACGAGCTAGCGCACCAATCCCTGCGGTACCTCTACCGCATCCTCTTCTTGCTGTTCGCTGAGGCCTCCCCGGAGCTGGCCATCCTGCCCACCGGCGCACCGGAGTACGTGGAGGGCTACGGCCTGGACCGCCTCCGCGACCAGATCCTCAACCCGCCCGTGACCGACAAGGCGCGCCGGGGCACGCACCTCTACGACTCGTTGCAGCTGCTGTTCACCCAGGTCAACGACGGCCACGACCCGCTCGAGACCGCAGGCGCCGACCAGGACGCGCAGAACGAGGGCCTGACTTTCCGCAACCTGGAGGCGGACCTGTTCAAGCGCGAGGCCACCTCGCTAATCGACGAAGTCAAGCTCTCCAACGACGCCCTCACCCGCGTCCTGCAGAACTTGCTGCTGTCGAAGGTCTCCGCCGGCAAGGACCGCGGCTTCATCTCGTACGCCACCCTGGGCGTGACCGAGCTCGGCCAGGTTTACGAGGGCCTGATGTCCTACCACGGCTTCATCGCCCAGGAGGACCTCTACGAGGTCGCACCCAAGGGCGACGCCTCCAAGGGCTCATGGGTGCTGCCCACCCACGCCGCGGACACCGTCCCGCAGGACAGCTTCGTTATGGAGACCAAGCAGATGGAGGAAGGCGGCACCTCCAAGGTGCGGCGCGAACACCCCGCCGGCTCTTTCGTGTTCCGCCAGTCCAGTCGCGACCGCGAGCGCTCCGCGTCCTTCTACACCCCGCAGGTGCTCACCGAGTTCACCGTCGGCCAGGCCATCGAGGTGCTTCAGGAAGAAGGGCGCATCGAAACATCCGATGACGTACTCAGCCTGACCATCTGCGAGCCCGCCATGGGCTCCGGTGCCTTCGCCGTGGAGGCTGTGCGCCAACTGGCGGAGCTGTACCTGAAGCTGCGCGAGGACGAACTGGACACCCAGGTCGACCCCGAGACCCGCGCGGTTGAGCTGCAGAAGGTCAAGGCCCACATCGCCCTGCACCAGGTCTACGGCGTGGACCTCAACCCCACCGCGGTGGAGCTCGCCGAGATCTCCCTTTGGCTGGACACCATGACCAGCCAGCTCAAGGCACCGTGGTTCGGCCTGCATCTGCGCCGCGGCAACTCGCTGATCGGCGCGCTGCGGTCGACCTACTCCACCGCGCAGCTGAAGAAGCGCGAGTGGCTCACCGCCGTGCCGCGCCGGGAGCCGGTTCAGCACCTCGCCGAGGCTATCGACGCCGGCGACCCCAAGGACATCCACACCGCCGGCCGCATCCACCAGTTCCTCCTCCCCTCCTCCACCTGGGGCGCGGCCGCGGACGCAAAGGACCTGAAGACTCTGGCCAAGGACGAGATCACCGCCATGAAGGCGTGGAGGCGCTCCGTCACCGGCAAGGCACCCACCAAGGAGCAGACCAAGAAGCTGACCAACCTCGCTGCCCGCGTGGAGTCGCTGTGGGCCATTACGCTGTCGAAGATGCGCATCGCGGAGGAACAGATCCGCCGCGACATCGACCTCTGGGGCCGCGAGACCGAGCACACCGCCAAGAACGTCCGCCGCGAACAGATCGAGCGGGAGCTGCTTCACGACGCCGAAGGTGCCTACTTGCGCCTGCGCCTAGTGATGGATGCCTGGAACGCACTGACCTTCTGGCCCCTCACCGCCACCGATGAGTTGCCGGACCTGGACGAGTGGATCGCCGCGCTTACCGACATCTTGGGTACCGAGGTCACCGCACGTGATGCCGCGCAGGGACAGCTTGGCCGCGCTGACAGCTGGGATGAACTGGTTCAGCTCGAGCGCACCGAGATCGAACTCTCCGGCGCACGCAAGATCGAGACCGTGTCGGAGAAGCACCCGTGGCTGAACACTGTGCGCACCGTCTCCTCGGAGCAGGGCTTCTTCCACTGGGATCTCGACTTCGCCGCCGTTTTCGCCCGCGGTGGCTTCGACCTCCAGGTTGGTAACCCTCCGTGGTTCCAACCAGTCGTCAAAATCGACGAGCTCTATGCCGAATTCGATCCTTGGTTCACACTGGCGCATAAACCTACTCAGGCGAGAATTAGAGAGCGGCGTGAATCGTGGAGTAACAGTCCGAGGATTCGTGAAACGGTTTTCGCTGGTGTAGCTGAAAACCTCGCTACTGGTGCAGCACTCCGAGATAGCGCTCGCTACCCTCACCTGATGGGGCAGCAGCCCGACTTATACCGCGGCTTTATGGAACGTACATGGGCGAATACGACGAAAGACGGCATCGTCTCCCTCATTCATCCAGAGTCGCACTTCACGGAGAAGAAGGCTGCTCCCCTGCGTCGCGGAGCGTACCTCCGGTTGCGTCGGCACTGGCAATTCGTAAATGAGTTGAAGCTCTTCGATATCGCGCACATCTTCTTCTACGGCGTGCACACGTATGGACCAGCCAAGGAGCGACCTGAGTTTCTATCGGCGGTGCACATGTATCACCCAACTACGGCAGCTGAATCATTACACCATGATGGAAGTGGTCCTCAGCCTGGATTTAAGGATGAAAACTACCGCTGGGACTTGCGCCCGCACAGGGATCGCATCCAGATAGTTGACGAGAAGATGCTGAACGTTTGGCATTCGATCGTGGAAGAGAGATCGGTTCCACCGCTGGAGTCGAGAATGATATATACGGTAAACACCGAAGCTGCGGACATTCTGGAGAAGCTGGCTGCAGCACCACGTATTTGGGAACTGGACCTGCAGTTCTCTTCGGGGTGGCATGAAACCGCTGATCGAAAAGCAGGGTACTTCGACACCGGATGGGCACAACCGCAACGCTGGGACGATGTCATTCTCCAAGGTCCCCATCTTGGAGTAGCCACGCCGATGATTAAGCAGCCTAATCCGACGAACAGAAGTAAGGGTGATTGGACTGCGATAGACCTTGAACGGATGCCTTCAAATTTCATCCCGGCCACTGGTTACCAAGCAAATTGGGCAGTCGAAGGAGCCTACGACCGTGACTACCCTAGTTGGACTAACGAAGATGGAGACCGTGTGTCAGCGCGAGATGTTTACAGAATCGCGTGGCGAAGGATGGCTTCTATTACAGGCTTCCGGACAATATACCCATCCATAATTCCCCCGGGAACCGCTCATATTCACGGAGTAGCAAGTGCGGCGAAGTTGGGCAATTTGCGAGTCACCATTCGAACAGGTGGGATCCTTTCTAGCCTGCTGGTGGATTTTCTTGTCCGGAATACCGGTACCTCTGAACTTCAGCCGTCAAACATCAAACCTTTAGTCGCCCCCACCATGGGCGCATTGGAAGATGCATTGGTTAACCGTTACCTCCGACTCAACTGCCTCACCGAGGCCTATGCCCCGTTGTGGGAGGAGGTTGTGGGTGAACCTTGGGACGTCGATACGCCTTTGCGTAAGGATGAGGAGCGGCGTGCTGCGCAGGTGGAAATTGATGCGATTGTGGCGTTGTCGTTGGGTGTGACGGCGGATGAGTTGTGCATGATTTATCGGACGCAGTTTCCGGTGATGCGTCGTTATGACCAGGAGGATCGGTTTGATGCGAATGGTCGGAAGGTGCCGAAGGAGATTGTGAAGGCGGACGCGAAGTTGAAGGACGGCGCGGAGTTGTCGGTGACGGATCGGACGTGGACGCATCCGCAGTCGGGTGTGGAGTATGTGTACGAGTACCCGTTTAGGCAGCTGGATCGAGAGGCGGATATGCGGGAGGCGTATAAGAGGTTCGAGGAAGATATGAAAAATTGAGAATGCGTTAGTATTGGATTAAATGACGCCTCGTCCTGCAGGTCGCAGATACTGAAGATGTCTGATGTCTCCAGTAACGCGTTGTTCGGTACTCTTACGCAGTGGCAAGGCGAGGAGGCAATTGTGCCAAACCAGCGTGATCTAAACGAACCAGGTTCGGATTTTGATCTCGTTGATTTGCCTGTGCCTTCCGGCAGCAAGGGTGGGGCCTATGTCACTCAGACTGGTAGAGTTCTTCCTCCTGCTCAGCAAATAGCCGGTTACTCATCGGACGATTGGGAGGAATTCATCCTCGAATGGGCTTTGGAGCTGAGAACCCAATTTCACCAGGTAAAAAAGATGGGCGGCCCCGGAGACCGTGGTATTGACATAGCAGCATTCAAAACTAGAGACGGCTTCGAAGGACCATGGATATGCTATCAAGCCAAGCATTACGGGAAGGCTCTGACACTGTCTGACGCACTTCCAGAAATGCTTAAGATCTTTTACTTTGCGTTAGACGAGCATTATGTCTTGCCGGAGGAGTATTGCTTCATGGCTCCTAAAGGGTGCGGAGCATCCTTGAACCGGAAGCTGAGCAGTCCTAGTCATCTTCGAGACTGGTTTCTGGGCGAGATCGATAGAAAAGCTCCAGCATGTGTCGCGTATCAAAATGATTCGCTACAAGAAATTCAAGCATTAGCGACTTCAACCGATTTTTCCATGTTCCGCTCGGTTGAGCTCCACGAAATGTTGCAACAGCATGAGAGAACTCGTTACTATTCGGCCCGCTTTGGATGTCCTCTGCCACAGCGTCCTCCTACTCAAGGAGCTCCATCTGACCAAGCGCAAGACGAAACTGTTTATGTGAGAAAACTCTTAGATGTCTATAGGGAACTGGATCCTGTGAACTGCAGAGACTATTCGGCTGTATCAGTGCACCGGAAATATGGATCTCATTTGCAAAGGCAACGAGAAGCCTTCTACTCAGCTGAGGCTCTGCGACGCTACGCGCGTGATTCGGTACCAGAGGGCACCTTTGAGGAGTTGCAAAATGAGATCTTTGAGGGGGTAATAGATACTGCAGAATCCTCATATGAAACGGGGATGGAGCGGTTACAGGCAGTAATGAAACAGTCCGGGCAACTGTCCTTGGACAATCTCGTGCTGATCGCTGTTACCAGACTCTTAGATAGAAAAGGAATATGCCACCAGTTGGCCAATGACGATCGACTTACTTGGATGGGTTAGATATGATCAGTCCATTCAATAGTCCAGTCGAAGTAGGGCTCCAAACATTAGTTCTTCTTGTGGAAGAGTCTCCGGAGGGGCTCGACCTTAGCCGCTTAGTTTTATACAATCACGCACTACTCCATAGTGCAGATTTGGGCGGTCCGCAAAGCCTTCTTCCTCCAACCCCGATACGAACGGGCGAGTTAGGCTTAAAAAGGAGCCGAATCGAAGCGGGGCTAAATCTTCTTGCCGGTGTTGAGCTTGTCGAAATTATTCCAGTTGCGGACGGGATTGAATTTGTGGCGGCTGATTCCGCACATAGCTTTCTGCGCTTGCTCGAAAGCGACCATGTGCGAGATCTCAGACGCTATGCAAAGTGGGTCGTTCGAACTTTCGAAGGTATCAACGATCAAGATTTACGTGCGAAGATGGGCGAAGTTTCTTCCCACTGGATAGAAGAATTTGAAGTATATGAAGCCTCTAGAACGAAGTAGGTTCGATGAGTAGGTTGCAGATAACGCACATTGCTTTCGCCACTGCCGGAGGCGAGTCAGTTAATATCGAATTTGGACCGAAGGCAAATATCATCCACGGACCGTCGGATACCGGTAAATCGGCGCTGGTGAATGCACTTGATTTCGTCTTAGGTGGGTCTAAGCTACGGAACTTTCCAGAATTGAAGCCATATACCGCCATCCTTCTGGGCCTTAAGCTTCCCAGCGAACAGCTGATAACGCTCATCCGGAGAAAATCCGAGAGTACAGTCGCGCTTCATCAAGGGAAGCTATTTGCGCTACCGTTAACGGAACCGGATGAGATTTTAGAGGCCAGGCACGATTCAAAAAAGCGGTCAAACATCTCTCGATTTCTTTTGGAGCAAATCGGCCTCGACGGCAAGAAAGTGCGACGAAACGCATCAAACGCGACGCATACGCTAAGCTTCAGGGACATCGCCAGAGTTTGCATCGTGACTGAAACTGCGATGCAGGCTGACGATGCCCCTGGTACCACTGGTCAATTTATTAATAAGACCAAAGAGCGCTCTGTCATACGCCTCCTGTTAAGCGGCGAAGATGATTCTGGGTTGGTAGCTGGCCCCACAAGAGAAGAAAATCGAATCAAGCAGGCTCGACTGCAGCTTCTCTCAGAACTAAAACTGGTACTGGAAGATCAGATGGATTCGGCAAATCTAAGCACGAATCTTTATGCCGAGCGCGATGATCTTAATCGGTTGATTGAGCGAGCCACATCAGCTAATGGTCAGAAGTTAGTTCAACGTGAAGAACTGTCAGCGCGCAGTATTCAACTCGGCAATGAATTACGCTCGATCAAGCAAAGACGAGCTGAAGCTCTTGCGCTTGAAGGGCGTTTAGGGCTTTTGTTGGAGCAATACGATAGTGACCTTAGACGTCTTGAATCGATCCAAGAAACTGGAGATCTTCTTCAACTATTAAGTCCTGGTATTTGCGTAGTTTGTGGAACTAATCTAGCAAAGCAACACACAAAGAAAGAATGTGATGAACAGGGGTTAAGCTTCGTTGCTGCTGTGTCAGCAGAGCTAACTAAGACTCAACGTCTAAAAGCCGATTTGCTGGAGACCATTCATAATATCCGCTCGGACATCGAGTTGACGGACAATCAGATATCAAATATGCAGTTCGAAAAGGCGCGGCTTGACGGTCAAATAAATGCCCTCGACAACGACCTGGAGCCCCTCAACGAGCAGCTTGAGCAACTGCTTCAACAGCGAGGACAGATCGATCGGCTGATCGGGCTGTATGAGCACTGGGAATTGGTGGATACCATGCTTCAGGAGGAGCAAGACGAAACATCATCCGATAAAGTCGAAACTTCGACCCATCTTGATGAGTCTGTAGCCGAGGAATTTTCAGTGTTATTAAGGAAACATCTGAAGCTGTGGAATTATCCAGAAGCGGAGTCGGTTAAATACGACCCCAAGGAAATGGATATTGTAACACCTGAACA
This sequence comes from Corynebacterium faecium, assembly GCF_027257105.1. NCBI lineage: Bacteria > Bacillati > Actinomycetota > Actinomycetes > Mycobacteriales > Corynebacteriaceae > Corynebacterium > Corynebacterium faecium. Next base: position 86,386 of record NZ_JAPYJX010000002.1, on the reverse strand, counting down.
GAAAAGATCCACTCACGGAAAAGGCGTGCGGTCTATTTTGCACGCGGCCTTCGCGATATCACTGGCAGAGTACTGCTTCGACCGTAATCTGCCCCACCCTGGTTTCGTAATTCTCGATTCTCCGTTAATCACTTATCGTCCTCCAGATCGGTTAGACGGCAGTTCCGAATCGCAGCTGCCGGAAGGCGCTACCGCATTTTTCCGCGATCTGGAAACGAACTTCGACGGTCAGGTCTTAGTGATTGAGAATCTGAGTCCAGAGCATTCACTTAGGCCTGACACTGTAGAGATCGCTTTTACGAAGACGCATCGCTCTGGCCGATACGGACTTTTCCCTTCGATGTCCCATGGCGAATCAGATTCCTCGAAATAAACAGTTTTCGCACAAAGCGGAAGGTGGTTTCGTCTAGTGCAAACTGAGAGCGGCCGGAATTTAGAGCCCACGGCGACGTAGATCCTGTTCCGGAACGTCCCTCAACTTATTGGTACCTGGTCACTCCACTATAGAGTTGCTCCCGTGTCTACCCTCATCCCCGTCCACGCTGCGGAGCACGTCCTCGGGGGCGTCTCCGAGTATCTGGCTACCGCGTTTTCGCTTGCGAACCCGGAGACGTCAAACGCGCTGAAGGCGTTTTTGGAGGACACGGAGCGGGGCATGTTTCACGGCCCGTACGTGCGTACGCGGTTGCCGTATGCGCGCGCGATCGGGTGGGACGGGATTCTGGACTGGATGCCGGAGTGGTTCACGCCGTATCACCACCAGGCGGAGGCGTTCCGCAGGCTGCGCAGCAGGGATGAGCAGGGAGCGCGGCGCCCGGAGCCGACGCTGGTGATCACGGGTACCGGCTCCGGTAAGACGGAGTCCTTCCTCTACCCGGTGTTGGACCACGCGGCACGGGCTCGCGCTGAGGGGCAGCGCGGCACAAAGGCGCTGCTGCTGTACCCGATGAACGCGCTGGCGAACGACCAGGCGGACCGTCTGGCCAAGCTGATCACCAACGAGCCGGCGCTTGCCGGTGTTACTGCCGGTATCTACACGGGTGAGGCGACGGGGAGCGTTAAGAAGGTCACGAAGGATTCGTTGATCAACGACCGTGACCAGATTCGCCAGGATCCGCCGGACATCCTGCTCACCAATTACAAGATGCTGGACCAGTTGCTGTTGCGGGAGGCGGACCGGGAGATTTGGAAGCGCTCGGCAACCTCGCTGCAGTACCTGGTGCTGGATGAGTTCCACACCTACGACGGTGCGCAGGGTACAGACGTGGCGCTGCTGCTTCGTCGATTAGGGCTGATGCTCAAGCAGCACCAACCAGAAGGGTTCGCTGGCGAGTTCGCGTCGAACCCGTTGGGGCGGGTCACGCCGGTGGCGACGTCGGCAACGCTCGGCGGCAAGGACGACACGCAGAAGGTGCTCGGCTTCGCCGAGACCATCTTCGGCGAGACGTTCACGCCGGATGCGCTGGTGGATGAAAAGACGCTGACGTATGCGGAGTGGACGGACGAGATCGCGCAGACGTTTGGCGCGCACTCCGCTCCCCTCTCCCCCGACATTGACCAGCTGCGCGGCATCGTGGACGCGATTGCAAGCGACGCCTCCGGTCGCGACCACGCCGATGTGGTGCTGGACGTGTTCCGCACGCAGCTGTGGGGCGTGGATGCCGGCGCGGACCTGAAGACCACCATCGCCGCGTACGCGGTGCACCCGTTGACGGAGAAGCTCCTGAGCGCAGCGAACCCGGCGAAGTCCCTGATCCGCCGTGAGGGCGAGGGCGGCAAGTCGCTGCCGGAGGCGATGTTCGACCCGATCGTGGTGCGCACCCTGGGTGAGACCACTGCGCGGGAGTTTGTCATCCACCTGCTCACCGCCGTGGCGCAGATCCGTGCGCTTGCCGGCGAAGAGTTCGGCTTTGGCGGCAAGCGCCTGCCCGGTGTGGAAACGCACCTGTGGGTGCGCGAGGTCTCCCGCATCGAGCGTGCCGTGACCCCCACCGAGGACGGCGAGACGTTCCGGTTTGCAGACGACGGCCAGCTCGGTGGCGACAACGCCGGGGTGTGGCTGCCGGCCACGTACTGCCGCTCGTGCGGTCGCGCCGGGTGGATGACGGCACTCGAGCCCGGCACGGATGCGGTGGTGCTGAATGGGTCGGAGATCCGGAAGGCGAGCGTCGATAAGCCTGAGCTCGTACGGCCCTTGATTGATGCCACCGCTGAGCACCGCGAAGCCGTGAAGAACCACCTGGAACTGACCCAGCTGGGCGACGAGGACGGCACCCGCGCGCTGATGTGGTTCCACACCGAATCCCGCCTGCTATCGCGTACCGAGCCCACCGAGGAAGATCTCGCTGAGGGCCGCTCCGTGCCGGTGATGACGTACACGGGCCTCAACGCCGAGGAGTTCGCGCGCGAGCAGACGTGCCCGTCGTGTGGCGAGGCGGACTCCATCCGCTACATCGGCTCGCGCGTGGCCACGCTTTTGTCGGTGGGGCTGTCCAACCTGTTCGGCATGCCGTCGCTGGAGCAGAACGAGAAGAAGACGCTGGTGTTCGCGGACTCCGTGCAGGACGCGGCGCACCGCGCGGGCTTCGTGCAATCCAGGGCGCGCGCGTTTGGCATCCGTACGCTGATGCGCAGCGTCGTCGGCGACGACGAGATGTCGCTCGCGCAGATGCCGATGCGGATTATGGGGCGTGCGGACGAGGCCGCAGACCCGGCGCGTGCGCGCTTTGAGCTGCTGCCGCCGGAGGTGGCGGAGACCACCACGTTCACGCCGTTTTGGGCGAAGGACGCTGATACCGCGGCTCGTCGAGAAGCCACTACTGCTGCGTTGCACCGCCTGGAGCTTGATGCGGCGCTCGAGTTCGGGCAGCGTGCGCACCTGCCACGCTCGTTGGTGTCCACGGGTGCACTGATGCCTTCGGTGCAGGTGGACGATGAGGTCCTGTTGGCGGCTGCCGAGGAGGCGCTGCAGCACGTGGACGAGGGCCTGTTCGAGGTCGCTGACGCCGGCTCGCCGGAGCTGCGGCTGCGCTGGCTGCGGGGCCTGTTGGAGCAGGTGCGCGATCGTGGCGGCGTGTACTCGCCGATGCTGAAGAGCTACCTTCAGGACGACGCGAACTCGTGGCGATTGCACAACCGCTTTGCCAAGGCGCACGGTATGCCGAGCTTCCCAAAGGGTGGAGCGCCGGAGTTCCCGCGCTCGGGCGCGGCGTTGGACGATAAGGACCGTGGCATCACTCCCCTGGGCAGCCCGCGGGGCCGGTACGCGCGGTGGACGTCGAAGGTGCTGGGGATCTCCACGCACGACGCGACGAACGTGCTCACTAACGTGTTCAAGGTGCTCGCCCGCGAGGGTGCGGTACAGGCGGTGTCCACCAATTCCGGCGGCACCATCTACGCGCTTGCGCCGGAGAGCGTGGTGGTGCGCCACGAGGACGCAGCCGAGATGTTGCACTGTGGGGTGTGCCGGGGACCGTTGGGCGTCGATAAGCAAACCCGCTCCCTGCTTGCCGGGCTGCCGTGCCCGACGCCCGGCTGCCTCGGCGAGCTGGAGGCGGAAGGCATTGAGCAGAACTACTACTCGCGGCTGTACACCTCCACTACCCCGCGCGCGGTGGTGGCGCGCGAGCACACCGGCCTGATCCCCAAGGAGGAGCGGCTGGCGCTCGAGCGGGCGTTCCGCGGCACCGACGACGAGGCGCCGAACGCGCCGAACGTACTGGTGGCCACGCCGACGCTGGAGATGGGCATCGATATCGGCGACCTGTCCACGGTCATGCTCGCCTCGCTGCCTACGTCTGTGTCCTCGTACGTGCAGCGCGTGGGCCGCGCCGGGCGCCTGACCGGAAACTCGCTGGTGCTCGCCTTCGTGCAGGGCCGCGGCACGATGCTGCCGAAGCTGAACCAGCCGCTGTCCGTGATCGCGGGTGCTGTGGTGCCGCCGGCGGCGTTCCTCTCAGCCACCGAGATCCTGCGCAGACAGACCACCGCGTACCTGGTGGACACCATGACGTTCGCCGCGAACGGGTTGCAGGTGGCGCACGCGCAGGACGTGTTCAGCAGCCGTAAGACATCGCTAGTGCAGGTGCTCGGCGAGGAGATCGCGGCCGGGGTTGCATCTCGTGTGGATGCGTTTTTGGCCACGGTGGAGGACGGCCACGTGGACGCCGCAACCGTTGACGGCGTGCGCGAGTGGGCGTGCGGTCAGGGGCCGGACTCGCTGCTCGGCGAGCTCGAGCGCACCCGCCTGCTGTGGGAGGCCGAAAAGTCCGAGTTGCAGGCGCGCTGGGACACGCTCGCGGACCGGTTGAAGGAGCTCGAGGCCAAGGTCGACCCGAATGCGGGCACCGAGAACGCCGACCCGGAGCTGGAGCGCGAAAAGCGCAGCACCCGGGCGGCATGGCGGCGCGCTGGGCGCGACTACAACGAGATCCTGCTCGACGAGTTCTGGATCAGCTCCATGGAGCGCTACGGTCTGCTGCCCAACTTCACACTGTTGGATGACTCCGTGGAGCTGGCAGTAGTGGTCTCCCAGCTCAACCCGTCGTCCATGCAGATCGACCCGGAGACCTTCGAGCTCTCCCGTGGGGTGTCCTCCGCACTGACGGAGCTCGCGCCGGGCAACACGTTCTACGCCCGCGGCATCGCCGCCACGGTGGACGCCGTCGAGCTCGGCGCCGGTGGCGCGGACGTGGAGCAGTGGCGTCTGTGCCCGGAATGCTCCTACGGCGAAAAAGTGGTGGCCGGTACTGCGCCGGGTTCGTGCCCGGTCTGTGGTGCGGGCGCGTTCGCGGACAAGGGCCAGATTGTGGAGACGGTGCGTATGCGCCGCGTCTCCGCAGAAGTGGACCGTGCGCGGGCGACCATCGACGGCTCACACGAAGACCGCTTCACCATGTTCTTCCACACCGCCCTGAGCTTCTCCGTGCCGGACGGCGGCCACGGCGGCAAGTGGTTCCTCTCCCAGGGCTTCGGCGCGGAATACCTGCGGTACGTGAACTTGAGCTGGTTCAACCTGGGCCGCGGTCCCGCCACGAAGAAGATGCTGGCGGGCAAGGAGATCGACGCTCCCCTGTTCACCGTTTGCAACTACTGCGGGCACCTGGATTCGCAGAAGGGCGCGAACTCGAAGTGGGACCACAGGCCATGGTGTCCGAAGCGCAACGCTCGTGAGGAAGAGTCCGTCACGGTGGCGCTCGGCCGCACACTGCAGACCCAGGGCGTGCTGCTGCACGTGCCGGTACAACTCACCGCCGGCGACAAAGCGACCATCCCGAGCCTGACCGCCGCTATCAAGCTGGGCTTCAAGGAGGTCCTCGGCGGCGACCCGGACCACCTCAACGTGGTCACGGTGCGCGTGCCTGACGCCACCGGCAAGACGGTCGAAGCCCTGCTCATGCACGACAACGTGCCGGGCGGCACCGGGTACCTGTCGCAGTTCGCATCGCCTGAGGACGTGCGCAAGCTCCTCGAGCAGGCCTTCACCAAGGTGCGGGATTGCGACTGCGCTGCTGACGAGCGCTTCGCCTGTCCGGAGTGCCTGCTGCCGTACACGAACTTCCAGCACGTCGAGGTCACCTCCCGCGCCGCCGCCGAGCGCGCCCTGCGCGCGATCCTGAGCAACCAGGACCACCCCGCCCAGGACCTGGATCCGTTGTCGGTGCAGTGGACCCCGCAGACGGAGGCCCCGCAGCTGGACCAGTCCTCCAACCTGGAGGTCCGCTTCCGCGAGATGATGCGCGACGCACTCGAGGCCCGCAATGCCACGGTCAAGGACATCCCCAACGCCGGCGGCGTGGAGTGGCACATCACGTTCGCCTCCGGCGAGGAGTGGAGCATGCGCGAGCAGGTGGACTACGGCTACACGCGCCCGGACTTCCTCTTCCAGCACCGCCGCAAACCGCTGCTGCGCTCGGTGGCCGTGTACACCGACGGTGCCGCGTTCCACTTCAGCGCGCAGAACTACCGCTTCCCCACCGACATACACAAGCGCAACAGCCTGCACTTCGGCGACAAGCAGATCCTGCCGTGGAACGTCACCGACGCCGGCCTGGATTGGTTTGCCCGGGAGACGACGTTCGGCGAGGCCGCGCCGTCGTGGGTCAGCGAAAAAGCGGAGAAACGCACGCGCGCCATGGACGGCATCGGCAACAACGAGATCGCGTTTTTGAAAGCCTCCCCCATCACACAGCTGCTGACCTACCTGGCGGAGCCGGAACGGTCCTCGTACGCGCTGATGGACAAAGCCCTGCTGCAGATGCTCAGCACCTCCGTGGTGCCCTCGCGCATCCCGGGTGGGGCACGCCTGACGTTTCGCAACGAGATCCACTTCGACGCCGCCAAGGTAGGCGAAGAGATGGTGCTGCAGCGACTGCTTGTCGACGCGCTGGCACCCGGTTCCATCACCGAAGACAACTGGCGCGATTTCCTGCGCTTCGCCAACATCGTGTGGCTGGCCAACAATACCGTCACGGTCGACGTTGGCGACGGGGACGCTGTGGGCGTTGGGGAACCGGAGGACGTCGAGAAGCAAAGTGCCGTCGAGACCGCAGTCAGTGGGCTGTGGGCCGAGGCGATCGAAGAGTTCGAGGACGAAGCGGACGTGGCCGCCGCGCTGCGCACCCTCGTGGACGCGGGCGCGGCGCCGACCGAGGAGATCGGCGAGGAAATCGGCTCCATCCCCACCGCCGTGTCCTGGACCGAGCTGCGGATAGCGCTGTTGATCGAGCAGGACGCCTCCTACGCGGGTGCCGAAGCCAAGCTTCGCGAGCAAGGCTGGATGCTGCTGTACCCCGATACACTCTCGCCAGAGACGATCCCGGCCGCGCTGCTGGGTAAGGAGTAACACCATCAAAGGTTACTTCTAGGGAACTGTCTAACCGTCCGAGCAATTCGACCCCGTTGCAATCCGGAAAGATTTTAAGGCAATGAGAAAAACGGTTGCTGGCAATGTTTCGAATAGCTGCTAATATATGCATCGTTGTACGAGAGATTGGAGGAACAATGGGGTTCGAGGTTTTTGACAAGCGGAAATCCGCATTGGGTCAAGCTCCAACGGCAACGCTGCAGAAACGGGGGCTTCTTTCACTCAATGCATCGGCACACCGTTTGATTGGGTCCCCTGAAAGCGTTGAGCTCTTGTACGACCGCGATAGGAAAATTATCGCGTTGCGCCCCTCCGAAGAATCCCATGCCTATGCTTTTCGGACAGCGAACAAATCGACCGGACAAGTCATTGTCTCGCTGACGGCTTTTACCGAATTCTATGGAATTGAGACGGACATCAGTTATCGCCTTTCCCCTAAGTCAGAGGACGGGATGCTCTTGTTGGATCTCAAAACTGCCGTGCCGATTGTTGGCAATAGGTCAAAGAAGAAAGGTGATGATTAAGCGTTAAGGGAGAGTGCGTTAAATAAAACGGTCTCCCTCTGTTGCAGCAGAGGGAGACCAAAACCCGAGCATCTAGCTCAGAGTGTGCGTTTCGGAACGCGTAAACAGCTTAACCTCGGTTGCTGTTTGCGCGCACATCTGAGCCTCATTTTCATAGCTGATTATGAAAGGACGCAGAGTGCGTTTGACTGAGTATTACGGGATCTCGCAGCCCGTAGATTTTGTAGACATCGACATCGCAGGCGATACAAAGATTTTTCTTGATCCGTTCAAAGTTGCTAGGGCGGGATTCGGTGATCCGCTCGCGCGCGAGGCCGACGCCAATATTCGCCACTACTCCTCGTTGCTGAGCGCGAAGTTGCTCAGTTCTGATCTCGCAGACGTAGCCCGAGCCCATCAAATGCTAGAGAACCTGAATGAGCCTCGTGAGACGCGCTTGGGCATGTCGCGCGTTGGTTACAACGGGAAAGGAGTCGCGACGCACCATGCTGATTTGGTTGCGGATGCGCTTCGAGGTGATCTCCGGCCACTTCTATCGATCGGCATTTTCCAGTGGCTTGGAGCGTTACCGGTGTACGTGAAAGGGATCAGCGCTGATCGAATGTCGGACATGACGACTGCTATTATCCGAGCACAGTTGGCGCGCTATACACAGATCCAAATTGCATCCCACCCACAATTCGCCTCTCATCCGCATACCTTGAGGGTCCACAAATTAAAGATGTGGGATTCGAGGCGGGAAGAATGGGTTGACGGTCAATACCAGCTCCCCTTCGCTGAAGGGCATCCGATTCTTCTTGTGCCACGGGATTGGACGGGCCGAAATCTGGAAGTCAGGGGAGATCGGTTTTACGGGGTGAGCTCGCTTGGATACCTTCAACAGGAGTATCAGCTCAACAATCCGGGGGTTGGAAAGCCTTCCAAAACAACTTTGGAAAAGCAGTTTCCAAATCAATATCCGGTCAATTTGGCTGTGACAATGCGCGCTTACAGCAACGGAGTTCGGCTCTTTGATGAGTTCCTCCGATACGTAGATGACAAACTGTGCAACGCAGAAGATGAAGCTCTTCGAGTCGATGCAGCAGGTTAAAGTCTTCTGGGAAGAATTGCTGGTGTGTTTCTTAGCAACAGCCCCTTAACCTAAGGAGTAACACCATGGTGACGTTTAGCCTGTACAGCGGGTTGGACCTCGACGGCGCACTGATGAAGCCGACGATGAACTTCCTGCAGAAGCTGTCTGCGGACCCGACGAATCCGTCGCTGAAGATCAAGACGCTCACGAACGCCGTGGACAAGCGCGTGCGCACCGGCCGCATCAACGACCAGTTCCGCGCGGTGCTCTTTGAGATCCGCGACCAGGACACGCACCACTTCGTGCTTGTGGACGTGGACTCGCACGACGAAGGCAACCTCAAGGCCGAGCGGTTGGACCCGGCGCGGCTGCGTCTGGACGTGAACCCGATCAACGGCATTACGACGCTGATCAAGGAGGAGCCTGCTGCGGGGGATGCTGCTGCGGATGTTGATTCGCGCGCCAAGGCCGAGGCGGCCGCGCGCGCCGCGCACGAGTTGGCGGCCGAGCAGGCGAAGGCGGTTGCGAGGGAGAAGGGGGTGGAGGCGGAGCTCGTCGAGAAGCAATCGCCCGCACCCCGCGAGGTGTTGGGTGAGCTGACGCCCGAGAAGTTGTGGGAGGAGCTGGGCATTGACCCGGCGTTGACCGAGCAGGTGTTGGCGCTCGAGTCCGAGGATGGGTTGGATGCGCTGTTGGCGCCGCGTCCGAAGTGGGAGCACGAGGCTGTGTTGGCGCTGGTGGCGGGGTATTCGGTTGAGGAGACGCGCGAGTCGCTGGGCCTGCGGAAGGTCTCGGCGTCGGAGGCGGCGGAGTCCGAGGACGCGCGCCTGTTGGCTGGTCTGCGGCAGGCGGCTGCGGAGCTGGAGTTCGCGTACGTGGACGACGTGGAGACCGAGTCGCTGCGCAGCGTGATCGAGTCCGGCAGCTTTGAGAAGTGGCGTGTGTACATCCACCCGGAGCAGCGCCGCATGGCGGAGAACTCCTACAAGGGTTCCGCGCGCGTGTTCGGCGGCGCCGGCACCGGCAAGACGGTGGTGGCGGTGCACCGTGCGAACAACCTGGCCATGGGGCGCGTTGCCGGGGCGGGGCCGCGCGTGCTGCTGACCACGTTTACGAAGGGTCTGGCGCAGGGGTTGAAGTCCCAGCTCAACGCGCTGAATCCGGTGTACCCGGAAGCCGGCGAGCCCGGCGAGGACGGCGTATGGGTGGACAACATCGACGCTGTGGTGCGCAAGGTGGTCTCCCTGGGTTCACCCGAGGAGGTTTCGGAGGCAACCCGGCGCGTGCTCGGCGTGGCCGCCCTGCGAGTGCGTCCTTACACGGAAATCGCCGCGCGCCAGGTGTGGGAAGGCGCGCTTGAAGCTACCGACGAATCCATGCCCCGCGAGATTGCCAACGAGGCGTTCCTGCAGGCCGAGTACGAAACTGTCGTGCTGGCCAGTGGGATTACCACGCTGGCGGAGTACCTCAAGGTCGCGCGCACCGGCCGTGGCACGCCGCTGAACCGCAGGCAACGCAAGCAGGTGTGGGCCGTGCTGGAGTCGCTGATGCAGACCCAGGCCATCGACGGGCAACTGTTCTGGCCCACCATGTCCGCCGTGGGCGCGGAGATCTTGAACGTGCGCTACGAGCGCGGCGGTGGGTCCTTGTTCGACCACGTGGTTGTGGACGAGGCCCAGGACTTCAACGCCGGCCACTGGCGCTTCCTGCGCGCGTGCGTGGCGGAGGGGCCGAACGACGTTTTCATCGCCGAGGACTCCCACCAGCGCATCTACGGCAACCCGTTGACCCTGTCGCACTTTGGCATTTCCACTCGCGGGCGCGCGTCGCGGCGTTTGACGTTGAACTACCGCACCACCAAAGAGAACCTGGATTACGCGCTGCGCATCCTGGTTGGCGGCGACATGGAGTTCTTGGACGGCGAGGGCGAGGTCGACTCGGTGGGTGGGTACCGCTCCGCGCGCACTGGACCGGCGCCGATGATTGTGACCGCGGCGTCGGAGGACGAGGAGTTCTCTGTTGCGGCTGCGTTGATCAACGGCTGGCTGGAGGAAGCCGAGCGTGCGGGTGAAGACGGGCCGCGCAAGGAAGTCCGCGTCGGGGTGATGTGCCGCACCCGCGGGCAGCTCTCCCGCGTGGTCTCCGGTCTTGCCGACCACGGCATCGACGCCGTCCAAACCAAAAACGCAGAGTTGGCCTCCCACGAGCAGGTTTCCGTGATGACCATGCACGGCGCCAAAGGCATGGAGTTCACCCACGTGATCCTCATGGGCGTGGGCAAGGAGATCATGCCGCTGCGCTTCCGCCTGAAGAACCTGTCCGAGGAAGACGCTCGCGCAGCCCTCCAGCGTGAGCGCTCGCTGTTGTACGTTGCGGCGTCGCGCGCCCGCGATGCGTTGGTGATCACGACCGTTGGCGAGCGGTCGGAGCTGCTGCCGGAGGGGTAGGGGGTCGCATATGGCTAATCCACGCAGACAGAAGAACTTTCGGCGAACGCAATCCCAGCGCCATCTCCGACGGAATAAGGCGCAAGAAGACCGCCTCCCATCTGAAGAGTTCAGCAGGAAAGACTTCAAGAGAATGGAGGCGCAAGCTCGGCGGATGATGGAACGAAACCGGAGAATGCTCGACGAGTGACCTTGGCGGGTCTTGCAGGTCGGTCGAGGCAATCGGACCCGTTGAACTGAATGTTAAACAGCCTGAGGGGCTTCTGCGGTCTAAAGTTTTGACAGTCGTTCTTAAGCTCCCGTGGAGGTTCCCCAAATGAATAAACGTGTCTTGGCGCCCGCAATGGCGATCGCGATCGCTGCCGGCTCCGTTATTGCCGTTGGAAATGCCGATGCGAAGGAAATGACCGCCGCCGAACTGTATGAGCCGACGATCGGTGGCGCATACGACCTTGGTCCGGATGAATACACTGCCTACCTGACACGTAGCGAAGGTCCCCGGCTGGCTTCGGTCGATCTAAACCTGTTCGAGTCTCCGTACCCTGGGTTGAAGGCGGAGCTAGACAATTCTCCGTACGCTTATCCCGGTGCTATAAAGCTTCGCCTTGAGGGCGGGAAGATTTACCCGGAACGGTTCGATGTCCTGACGGGCGTGACGGTTCACTACGATGACGGCTCCAGCGAGTATGTGGAGGGTTCGTTCACAGTGCGCCCGCTCAAGGCGTTGGTTGCCGGTGAGCCCGCAGAACCAGTCGAGCCGACCACGACGCCCCGCGCCACGGTGAGCGTTACGGAAACCACCACCGCCACTGAGACTGAAACCTATACAGAAACGGTGACCCAAACTACTACGGAGCCAGAGCCATACCCGGTCTATGAGACGGAAACGGTAACTGCCACCACGACTGAAACGGCAACTCAAACGGAGACCACCACGTCGACTGAGTATTACCCGGAGCCGTACCCTGAAATTTTCTTTGAAACCGAAACGGTAACTGCCACCACGACTGAAACGGCAACTCAAGCGGAGACCACCACGTCGACTGAGTATTACCCGGAGCCGTACCCCGAAGTTTCCTATGAGACGGAAACCGTCACTGTCACGGCGACAACGACCGTCGCCCCGCCAGTTGTTACGACGTCCGCCGCCCAGCCGGTGCCGACGCGTTCTTCCGACGATGAACTCACCCTGGCTGACATCTATGATCCCGAAATCTCCACCCTCGGGGGTTACGACATTGGTCCGAGCGAGAGCTATGCCTACCTGGTAAGTGGAGAGGGACCAGAGATGGCAGATGTCGAGGTCCTGCAGTTCGATTCCCCGTACCCGATCAGTTACTCGTTGGCTCCCAAGAACGCACTGATTAACCACCGCGCTTGGATTAACGTCGCAGTCGAGCCTAAGAAAATCTACCCGGCGGAATTTAAGGTTGCGGTAGCCGTTCGGGTGACCTACAACGACGGGTCATCTGAAGAGGTATCCGGCCTCCTCCCCATCCGGCCAGTGAAGTCGCTAGTTACTGGCAATCCGGTACCTTCAACGACTTCTAAGGGTTCGGCAACAACGAGCCCTAGCACGGTAACCATTACCCGCGAGGTGGAGGTGCCGGGAAAGCAGGTCACGGTGACCGCCACTGCTGAGCCGCTCCCACCCAAGACTGTCACCGCTACCCTGACGGAGCGCGTGGAGGTGCCGGGTGAACCGGTCACGGTGACCGCTACCAAAGAAGCCCTCGCTCCAAAGACGGTGACAGCTACGGCAACAGCTGCCCCGGCGACGGTAACTGCCACGGTGACTCGCGTAGAGAAGAGCACGGTGGAGGCTCCGACGGTGACCGTCGATCGATTGAGCACTGTGTTGGCCACCCCTGCAGCTAAGGCAACGACTGTCACAGTGATACCAGCGCCGAATAAGGTGACTGCAACGGTGACCTCGACGTTGAAAGAAACCTCTACGGAGACGACGGTCGTGAAAGCGACCGAAACTGTGACCAAGGCGGCTGACCGCCCGGCTGACGGCAGCGGTTCTTCGCTCAGCACCGGTGGCATCATTGGGGTGGTGGTGGCGCTTCTCGCAGCGCTGGGTGTAGGCGCATTCGCTCTGGCGGGCGGCCTTCCGCCGCAGATCGCGAACGCGCTGCCTTTTTAGACTCCGTGCGGCAGGCGGGGCGGGCCCTTACCCCAGTTGCCCCGCCTCACGCAGGAAGTCGATCACCTGCTCGGCGCCGGTCTCCCAGTCCGTGATCCGGGGGCCTGCCACGTCTCGGTTGTACGGCTGGTCGTAGACGAAGGTGGGGATGTTCATCTCGCGCAGGCTGTCAACGTTGTCTGGGGCGTCGTCGATGTACACGTGCGCACCCACCGAGTCCTTCAGCCCCGTGAAACAGAGCGACATGTACGGAATGTCCATGCGGTCCAGCCAGGCTGCGGTGTCTGACACCACCTTTGCGTGAGAGCCGCCGAAGATCAGCCGGTGTGTCACTACGCGGATGTGCGCGCCGGCGGCCGCGATCTTGCGCATCGCTTCAGGCGCCCCGGGGATGGGGTCGAGATCTCGGTAAAGGCCCTGCGCCACGGCCGCCTTGTGGTGCTCCAGGAAGCCTTCGACGGTGTCGAAGCCCCATCCGGCGCGGTGCAGGGAGTACACCTCGGGTTCCGGCAGCGTCGACGGATCGACACCGCGCCGCTCGGCGACTACAGCGCGGATGCCGTCGGTGTAATCGGCGCACACTCCGTCGAGGTCCAGGCCCACAATGGCGCGGCCACGGAAGGTTCTTTGGTTATCCTGCAGCTCAATCACGGTGTTTCCTTCCGATAGGAATCCGGTTCATTCTCTGGTTTAGGCACTTTAGCTGCGACCTTCAACGCAGTCGCCTGCAAATCTCGCAAGTATTCGCGGATATCGAACTTGCCGGCGTAAAACCAGCAGTACCGGTCCGTCAGGTACTCCACATCCCAAGCACCGGTTTCCATGACTGAGATGGCTTCGCGCTGCAGGGTGCCGTCGAGAAGCACACTGCGAATGATGTACTCCTTGTTCTCGTAATCGTGGTTGCAGAACCGTTCGTACTTGTGCACCCAGATCAGCACCAACACCGCGTGGACAACGAAGGCCACCAGCAGGAACCCGATGATGATGTCGTAGGGCGGATAAACATGTTGCGGCCGATCCGGGCGGCACTTCGGCGGCCCATTGCTCTCGTCTAGCAGCATGGCCACTAGGGGGAGTAGAAAGACCAGCATGGAGACCACGGCGCTCCAGACCACATGAAGTTTGGCCGTGGCATGGATCTCGCGGGCGAGCCGGTGCGTGCCGGTGGTGAACCACATGAAACCGAACAGCGCGAGCAGGAGCGGTAGCGCGATGGCGTTGATATCCAGAAGATTGCCCAGATCCAGTACACCGCTCCACAACACCCGGTCCGCGAACATGAGGCATGCCGCGATCGACGAAAGGAGCATGAGCCATGCCGCCGCCAACGGTGATGCCCCCAGCGTCGGCGCGAACCACACTCGCAGCCATTCCAGGGACCGCTCAGGCGACGGGTTGTACACGTGCACCCGCGACTGCGAGGGGCGCGACGTGCCGTGCGGATGCCGCTTCCCCATCCTGTGGCGAAAGCGATAGAGCATCTGCTTATCGACGGCTCCGCTCTTCCCTCCCCCAGGCATTACCAGCCGCTTACAAGATGGCGTGCCGGGCTCGAGGTAGCCACGAGCCTCGGGCACCGAGAACTCGCCTTCCAGGTCATCCTCGTGGGTGACTAGGCCATACATGGCGATCAGATTGGCGCCCTCGGGAGGCTGGATCTCCAAGTGCGTACTCGACGCGGTGAGGGTGGAGTACGCGAGGTTCATTGATCCAGCCCAGTCCTCCGGTCCGGACGTGTACGGGATGACCCTTTTCGGGCGGAGGCGAACGTTTGAGCGCTGGGTAAGACGCTCCAGTTCATCGCTGACCCGCCGGATCTTCCGGTTGTTCTTCTCCTTTTCGCTGACCTGATCGTGTTCGGTCGACTCCTTGAGGTTGGGGTTGCTCAGGAACTCTTTCTCCGCCTCCTCCGGGTCATTGAAGCTGGATTGCTCGGCATCGCAGGTGAGTTTTGCTAACGCGCGGCGGGGAACCACGTTGTTTCCCGTACCCGTCCAAACAGCATCCGCATCGACAACGACGGAGAACAGATACGAGATGCTCATGGTCGACAGCAGGCAGCACATGATCTCGAGGCAACGGAGTGCGTGTTCTTTGTCCGCGTAGCCAGAGCTCATGGACAACGCATGAAGGATGGCGAGGGCCAGGCACTGCACCGGCAACGAAGAATCGAGGACGCTCCTCTCTTCGAGGTTGGTCCCGTCCACGACCACCTTGCCGCCCGGGATCAGCTGGCCCGCTTCTAGTACCCAGAACGAGAGGTCGATATCCGCCACGGTCAGATGGGGGTCGGGTTTGCTGCGTTGGTGCGACGCTGCAAGCGCGAGTGCGGCAAAGAGCTGGTGGCGGTGGCCTTCTTGCACCGGGTAGACCAGATCCTCGAACTCCGCCGATGGGTGGCAGCGCAGGTCGTAGATGATGTCCAGGATGCCCTGCCTAATCAGCAGATCCGCCTGGCGTTCGGTCCAGGGGACGTCGAGGACCTCGAGGAGGCGCTGGGAAAGCGAGAGCTCGTCGGCAAGCAATCGCAGCGCTTGGAACGGCAGGTGTCCGTTGCGGCTCATCTGCATCGACGAGGTGGATTCGCCGTTGAACTCCAGGTCGAGGTTGATCAGCATGCCCTTGCGCAGGAACGTCAGGGGGACCATGACCTGGTCGCTACCGTTGCTGTAACGGAGTGGTTCCTCATGCGGCAGCTCGAAGTCGAAGCTGAGGCGGCGGCGTGTTTGCCCGTTAGCAATGAGCTGGAGGGAGTCGACTCGGCGGCGCATCCACTGCCAGTCCGAGATCATCGGGAGCACCGCGGCCGCAAGCTGGTCGTCCGGTTCGGGGATGGGGTGAAATCCCCCGGACCGCGAATCTCTGGGCAGAGATGGAAGATTGAACAGGGCAGCATCTTCTTCGGGCCAGCCGGCGGTAACCGTGCGGTTCACCTCCAGCTCTAGAAGGGTGGTCACGGTTTTCAGGGCTTGCTCTTGAACGAGCTGACCAAGAGTGATCTGCTCTCCCATGTCTGTAGGAGCCGTGCTGTGCGACATGCGGAGAAGTTTAGGGCTTGAAAGGTTGGGCTGCCGGGGAGCAGTTGCGAACTCCGCATTGCGGACAACTGGGTGCGGGCCAACTGTTTGCGGTTGGCAACCTTTGGAACGTCGATAGGCGGAGGCCCACTGCAGCTTGGCGAGAGGTGAATGGAGCGAACGCACCGATTTGCTCGTATGTACCGCTGGCCGACGGCGCTGCACCTCAAAACCAGAGCGAACGCACCGAAATGTACTGTTTTACGCTAAACTCACGTCCTATTGGAACAGATTCGGTGCGAACGTTCCGTAATATGATCGGCGAGGAGGCGTGGCGCGTGGACATTGAGGCACTCGGCAGTTTTGTGCGCGCTCAGCGCAAGGAGCGGAGGCTGACCCAACTGGAGGTCGCCGAGCTCGCCGACGTGTCGGACCGGTTCCTCCGGGAGCTGGAGCATGGCAAGCCGACGGCGGAGATCGGCAAGGTGATCGAGGTGCTTGCGGTTCTCGGTTACGACCTCGAACCTGTTGTGCATAAGGGTGATCTGCTGTGACGTCCCCGGTTGTTGCAGCAGACGTGTACGTGGGCGAGGAACTGGCCGGCCGCTTCACCACCCATGCCGATGGCCGCACGGAGTTCGACTACGTGGAGGGCGCCACGAAGGCTGTGGCCTCAACGCTGCCGATCAGTGGCGCGCCCTATGTCACCTCGGCAGGTGCGCTCCCGCCGTTTTTCGCCAACCTGCTGCCTGAGGGCAGGCGGCTCTCCACGCTGAAGCGTTCGGTCAAGGCGTCGTTCGACGATGAGCTAGCCCTCCTCGTCGCTGTCGGTTCCGACACGGTCGGTGATGTCAGCGTCGTTGCGCACGGCAAGCCGCTCGCGCCCTCCCCCGCCGTGATCGATTTGTCTGGCCCGCTCGATTTCTCGGCGGCCATCACTGACGCCGGAATCGCGGATCCCATTGCCGTTCCCGGCGTGCAGGACAAGGCATCGGCACGCACCATTGCGGCCCCAGTTCGCGGCCACAACACCGAATACATTCTCAAGGTGTCCCCGCCCGAGTACCCAAAGCTTGTAGAAAATGAGGCCGAGTGCTTCGCCATCGCAGCCGCCGCCAAATACCCGCTCGCTGAAACGCAATTGCTTATCGACGCCTCCGGTCGCCCCGGACTCCTCATCACCCGCTTCGACCGGTTAGACGGCACCCGGCTCCACGTCGAAGACGCTGCGCAGGTCATGGGCCTGTACCCGAGCGCGAAGTACAGCCCAGCAATGGAGGAGGTGGCGGAGGCGTTGATGGGCGTGAGTGCGTCGCCAAGCTTGACTGCCCGATCAATCGCTTTCCAGGTCGCACTTGCCTGGCTCACTGGAAACGGCGATCTGCATGCGAAGAACATGTCGTTGATCTGGAGGGGCCGCGGGGCTGAGATGTCCCCTATCTACGACATCCCATCAACGGTGCCCTACGGGGATTCCACGATGGCGCTGTCGGTGCAGGGGCGCAAAGACAACATCAGTGGCAAGGCGTTCCGGGCATTCTGCGCGGAGATCGGATTGACGGTGAGCGCAACTGAGCGCGTTATGGCCCAAGCCCTGCGGGTAACCGATGGAGCCGCGGAGCGGATCGTGGCCGCGGCCGATTTCGATCCGCGCCGTGCGCGTGACCTCAGGAGGGTGCTGGACCGGCGGAGGAAGTTGTGGGGCTGACCTTTGGTGCGTCGATAGGCGGATGTCCACTGAAATGAGCACGTGAGGGGCTGTGCTCGCGCGGGGTGCGACGTAGGCTGCCGGGCATGGGGATATTGCCTGAAACGTTGACGCTCAATAGGCTTTTCGGCATGAGCACCTCCATCAATCTCTCCTCGAATATTCTCGAGGCAGCCAAGGTGGCGGCTGAAAAGAGCGACCTCACATTAGACGCGTATGTCGAACAAGCCGTCCGTCATGCGCTAGGGAGGGCTGGGGAGTCAACGCAGGCTAGTGCTCCCGTTGAGCTACCAGCGTTCGATTGCGGTGGGGCGCCATTGATCGATCTCGACGACAAGAATGTTCTGTGGAAGGTTCTCGATGATCATTCCTGATGTGAACGTGCTAATCAATGCACTTCACACCGAGTCCCCTCGTCACGCAGAGGCACGAGCCTGGTTGACCAGAACGCTGCAGGACGGCGATCGTTTGGGCTTGCTTGATGTTGTGGCTACCGGCGTTGTTCGGATTATGACGAACGCGCGAGTGTTCAAGAAACCTCTATCGACTGACCAGGCGATTGGAGCCATCGAGACGATCATGCGGTCTTCTAGCGCCGTCTTGATTCATGGGTCAAGCTTGAGTTGGGAGATCTTTTCGGAGCTCACGCGCAGCTACCACTTTCACGCTGCTGATATTCCCGATGCATGGATTGCTGCGAACGTCATTGCAGAGGAGGCAACTCTAGTGAGCGATGACAAAGGTTTTGCGAGGTTCGGTGACCTCGATTGGGTGACTGTCTCCAGTTAAATCTTGCGGACTCCGCATTGCGGACAATTGGGTGTGCACCAACTGTTTGAGGTGGTCAACCTTTGGTGCGTCGATAGGCGGATGTCCACTGAAATGAGCACGTGAGGGGCTGTGCTCGCGCGGGGTGCGACGTAGGCTGCCGGGCATGGGGATGAAAACTTGGAAAATTGGGGCCAAGGCGGCGGGAACGCACGTTGGGGGCCGGGTAATTGTTGCGAACCGTTTCGGTGGAATAGGCGTTTTCGGGCGGGAGCTTGGGCAAGCGGTTGTTGCCGGACTGAATCGGGCGGCCAGAAAGTGTCGGCGGGTCAGTATGAAGCAGCCGGAAACAGGTGAGGTGGCTGAGAACCTCGCAGGCATCGTCTTGATGGCTGGCTTGCCGCTGCTGCTGATGCGGCAAGCTACAACCGTCGAATCAGCGGGTTCGGCAGCCAGGTTGATGGTGGAGATCAGCGGGGAGGCGCTCGCGCAGGAACCGCGGTTTGCAGGCGTATACGGGCTAGCGATCTCCGCCCGGGAATGCGCCGACGCCGGCCGTCTGGACATGATGGGGCCGTTTTGCGACACCATCTCTAGCGTGTTGCCGAAACCTCTCTCCCACGCGGGCGAAGCGGACCGCGCGATGCGGGTGGAAATCCGGGAGGTTGAGTTCCCGGAACCTAGCGCTGAATTGGCTGGCGACGGCCTGGCGGAGATGGGCCTGAACTACAAGTGCAGCGAGGTAGATGGCCGCGAAATCGGTAAAGACCCCGGCTCAGCGTACTTCCCGCTGCCGCTGTTTGCGCCGGGGACGGCGGAACCGCGCGTGGTTATGGAGATGTGGGTCGATGGCCTGCAAGTGATCGTGGACCTGGAGGCGAAGCTCGCGGGATACGGTGCCCTTCGGGACATGGTGTACGCCGTGGAGGAGGTAGTAGACCGGCACCGGTTCAGCAGTTGGGGGACGCGGCCCGCGTAGCTCATCACGGGTGAGCGTGAGATCACGCGGGGATCCGCCGAGCTGGTCGGGGCAGCGCTTGGTACCTCGGCAGAGCTGTGGCTCAATCTGCAGGACACGTACCGGGAGTGGGGACACTTTAGCCGTCGATAAGTTTTGCGGTCGCGGGCAACCGCCAAAGATGACAGCTTAAGTTTGGTATTCTCCCTCATATGAACTGGCCGCGGGTGGAAACTGAGACGCTCCCGTGGTCGCCTGCGCCCGATTCGTACCCGCGGCGGGCGGCGAAGAGGATGCCGCGCGAGTACGAGGCTGCGGTGGTCCCGAAGATTGCGAGCCAGCAGCTCACGCTCAGCGACGAAACCCGTGCGCTGGTGGAACAGGCGACGGTCGCGGCCGTGCGGTTCGATACTACGGACGCGCACCGCGTGGTCCCCTTCACCCCGCTGCTGCTGCGCAGTGAGTCGGCCGCGTCTAGCCGTATTGAGCAGCTCACATCGACGGCTCGCAAGGTGCTGGAGGCGGAGGTCACTGGCCGCGGGCGGGGAAATGCGGCGCTGATTGCGGCGAACACTCGCCAGATGGAGGCCGCCGTGGAGCGGGCCCGCGCGAGCGTGGACGGCATCGTGGAGATGCACCGGATCCTGCTTACGGATTCCGCTCCCGAGATCGCGGGCGTGCTGCGTAGCGCCCAGGTGTGGATCGGCGGCAGCGACTACTCCCCCGCCGGGGCGATATTCGTGCCGCCCCACCAGCGCCACCTTGGGGAGCTGATGGCGGATCTCGGCGAGTTCATGGCGCGCGATGATCTCCCGGCGCTCGCCCAGGCGGCGGTCGCGCACGCGCAGTTTGAGACGATTCACCCGTTCGCCGACGGCAACGGCCGCACGGGGCGTGCGCTTGTGCATGTGGTGTTGCGGGAGCGCAGCTTAACGACGAGCTCCGCCCTCCCCCTCTCCGCCGGCCTCCTCACCGACACAGCGGGGTACTTCGCCGCGCTCGACGCCTACCGCGGCGGCGACGTGGACCGGATCGTGCAGCTGTTCGCCCGCGCAGCCATCGACGCCGTAGGGCGTGGATCATGGCTGGCGGCGGAGCTAGTCGCCCTGCGTGAAGAGTGGAACGAGCAGCTCACCGCCCGCGCCGATGCGCTGGCGTGGCGCGTTCTCGACCTGCTGCTGCAGCGGCCAGTGTTGACCACGGCGACGGTGTCAGCCGAGTTTGGTGTGTCGGCCGAGACGGCCCGCAACGCCCTGGAGCGGCTGGAGGTTGACGGGATCGTCATCTCCGCGCAGCTGGACAAGCGCCAGCGTGGGTGGCGCTCCCCCGACGTGCTCGCGTTGCTCGACGAGTTCGCCGACGCCGCCGGCCGCCGGGGCTGAGCCCCTACTGCCAGGGCAGCTCGATGCCGAGGCGCGGCGCCAACGCCACCACGCCGATGCCCACGACCGCCAGCGCGGCCAGCACGCCAAGCACGACCGCGACGGTGTTGGTTTCGGTGGTGGTGTACTGCGCCAGCGTCGGGCGCTGCGCGTTGACCTGCGTCAGCTCAGCTTCGGCTTCGGCGAGGTCGTCCTCGGCCTCGTCGAGGGTCATCTGCTCGGCGGCGGAAAGCTCGTACGCGTCCTCGACACCCTGCTCCGCTTCCGCCAGACGTTCCTGCGCGGCCTCCACCGCCGCGGCCAGCGCGTCCTGGTCCGCGGCCTGCGCCCACGCGAACTCGGCCTCAGCCGCGTCCTTCGCATCCGTGGCTTCGGCCTCGGTGCGAGCGAGTTCATCCCGCTCGTCTTCCAGGAGCTCTTGCCTATCGACGGCACCCTGCCACCGCTCTTGCACCCCATCACGCACGGCAACAGCCTGCGCCAACGCCTCCTGCGCGGCGGCATCGTGCTGCTCGGCTGCGGCGAGGTCCGTCTGCGCGGCGGAAAGCTCGGCCTCGTCGGCGGAAAGCTCGGCGGCGTAGTCGTGCGAGACCGCCACGCCCAGCTTGCGGGTCACGCGGGTCTGGATGGCCCGGATCTCGTCGCGCTTCAGCCCGTCGTAGTTCGGGTTCGCGCGCTTGCGGTCGTCTAGGTCCACCGTGAGCTCGGGGGTGCGCAGCGTCTCGCGCGCGCCGGTGGAGACGTAGTACGGCGTACCGCTCTCGTTGGCCTTTTGGGAGCCGCCGTCCGGGCCGAAGGTGTAGGACGTTGTCGGGTAGGACAGTTTGTAGAACTGCATCGTGGCGAACGCCTGGCCGTTGGGCGCGACCCGCACGCCGACACCGATGCCGGTCTGGCTCGAATTCAGCATGCCTTCGTTGTGCCCTGAGGTGGAGTTGCGCCACTGGGTAAACAGCGCCTCGGGAAGTTCGGCCCACTGCGTGCGGTCCGCGGTAGCCGGGGAGACATCTGGCCAGCCGAGCCAGTTGTACGCGATGTTTTCCCCGCTGTGCCCGTAGTCCTCGAACTTGGCGTGGCGGAAGTAGTCGTTGCCGCCGCGCTGCATGTCGGCAGACATCACGCCGCTCCAATCGCGGGCGTTGTCGTTGAACACGTCGTGGCTGACCAGCGGGTGCATGCCGTGACGCTGGCGGTATTCGTTGGTGATCTCCACGATCGCGTCCGCGACCAGGCGCTCCCAGTCCTCCTGGGTGTAGTCGGCGCCGGCGGCCTCGCGGGACTGGGCGTCGGCAAGTTTGGCCTGCGCGGAGTCCGCGGCCTGCTGCTTGTCGGCCTTATCGGCCGCAGCGGCGGTTGCCGCTTCGTTTGCCGTGGCGGCCGTTTCCTCCGCAAAGGTGACGTCCTCGGCGAAGGCGGCGGTGTCTTCCTCCGCCGCGTCGAGCTCCTTTTGCTTTGCGACGAGCTCCCGCTCCGCCCGCTCCAACTGAGCCCGGGCAGCATCCAGTTCGGCCTTCCGCTTCTCCACATCCGCGCGCGCGAGGTCCTTTTCGGCCTTCTCCAGCGCAGCCTCCGCGGCCTCCACCTCTGCGTTGGCGTCGCGCACGGCGGCGTTTGCGGAGTCGCGTTGCGCCTGCGCCGCTTTGGCGTCGTCCTTGGCTTGTTGGAGGGAGGCGGATGCGTCGTCGTAACGCTGCTGCCACTTCGCGGTGGCCGCGTCGAAACTTTGCTGATCGACGGTGGTGGTAGAACTTCCTGACGACTGCGCCTCAGCCACGGGGACGTGAACAGTGCCGACGGCGAGCGCGCAGGCCAGCGTGGCGGTTGCGATGCGGGAACGGGACATGGTGGTGCGATCCTCTCGGGACACGGGCCAAACGGTGACGTTTTTAAAAATCTAGATCACCACAACCTGGCAAACAACTGGATGTTAAGTGGGGGTGGGTCGGGGGCAGGTTGGGTAAGGAGTTGGTAAGAACCTGCCCGAAAGCTGGTATTCGGCTTGGGGTCGGGTGGCAATGGGCCTAGTCTTGATTTGTCACTATTACTGAGAGCGAAGGTCCGCCCATGTCCGTTCGTGTCCCGTCCCGTTCCCTCGCTGCGTTGACGGCGGTGGCCTTGGTTTCGTCGATAAGCCAAGTGCTCGCTCCCGTGGCCGAAGCAGCCCCTGTCGCAACAGTGAATCAGGGCGACCTGATATACAACGAAACCACAGGTCAAGAGTGTGCGGTGGGCTGGCTGCACCGCGGCTACGCCTTCACCGCCGGCCAGTGCGGCGCCGACGGCGAAACCTTCAGCGACATCGACGGCAACGTGCTGGGCAGCTTCGAAACCCTCTACGACCCGGAGACGCGCCGCAACGACTTCGGCTGGATCAAGCTGGACATGGACGTCGCCGAGGGGGTTAATGAGCGCGAGCTGTCTGTGCAGGACATCGAGAAAAGATGGCTGGAGTACGCAGTAGCGGATGATGGGGAATGGTTCGGCTACTACCACGGTCTCGATGGAACGGCCGGGGTTGTTAAACCTGAAGATGGACGTGGGGAACCAATTCTGGGGCAACCTGTCTACCACTGGCAGTTGGGGATGGTGGGCCTTTACTCCGGTGAACTCGACGGCTACTCACTGGTCACCCGGCCGGACCGTATCGCGGAAAGCTCGTACCCGGTGGACCCGGACCACATTGTGCAACGCGATGCGGACGACCTTTCCCAGCACGCGGAGGTGTTCACCTTCGCACCTGACACAGGCAAGGCCGAGCAGATCCACTATCCGCCGGTTCCCGTGCTCAACCAGGGAGAGAGAATCGGCACGCTTGAGCCGGATGGCATGCTCGGCCGATGCACCATCGGATGGATTAATGAGGGTGTTCTTTACACCTCCGGTCACTGCGGAGAGCCCGGTGCCGAGATGTACACCGTGAAGTATTGGGGCATCGATCCCGACACCGAGAAAGAGATTCTTTCCTTGGAAACGAAGGTCGGCACGTTCGGAACGAACGAGGGAGGCCTGAAGAAGCTCCGCAACGATGCGGGCTGGATCGAGATGGATACGCCATGGGTGCGCGCGGGCGAGAATGTCCGGTCGGGCGACGCCATCATTCCGTTTGAAGAGATAACAAATGGTCTGGAGGTGTGCGCCTGGGGGATGACCACCAAGAGGGTTCGGTGCGGCAAGGTTCTCGGCACTGACGGCGCGGAGATCCTCATGGACGACGGGGTCGATGGTGAGCCGGGTGATTCGGGTGGGCCGGTCTGGGCCAAGGACGGCAGCGGATTCGTTGGGCTGTACTCCGGCTCCACCGGAGAGAGGGACAACGCGCAGCGCTACGCCACCGCCTCCCGCCCGGATTTTGAAACCGACAACACGGAAAGCATCGACTTCCTGGGCATTCTCCGCGCCATCCAGATGGGTGTGCCCTACTACCAGGTCTTTCCAATTTTCCGAGCGTTGCTCGGCGAGCGCGGCGAAGAGTTCCCCACCGCGATGGAAACCTTCAACCAGGGTGACCCGCTCTACGACTACAACGGCAACATCACCTGTCGCGTCGGCTACGTGCAGGGCGAGCGCCTGTTCGTTTCCTCGGATTGTGGCTACAACACGCTTTACTCGGCGCTGGGGCGCCCGGTGGGAACGATGGAACACGCCCAGACCGGCGACGGTTCGGTAGCAACGCTGCGAGTCACCGGTACACGCATGGTCGCGGGCACGAACGCGCCGGGCTTCAGCACCATCGCGGGGTGGCAGGACATGCAGCCTGGCGACGAGCTTTGCGCCGCCGCCAATGGCACCGGCGATCCAGAGTGCACCACTCTTGCTGGCGTGGACGGCGTGTGGCTCATCGCGGAGACGGCGTACAGCGACAAGATTCTCCCCGGCACGCCGATGTGGATCCCCGGTAAGGGCTTTGTCGGTGTGCACTCCTTTGCGTTGGACGGCCACAGCGTTGGCACCCGCATTGACTTCGCACCGACGCCGGATGCGAACGACCCGGTTTTCGCCGCACCCAACTTCGAGCTCATTGTGAAGGCTCACGAGCTCAAGCAGCCGTACTTCCAGCGCACAAACATCTACCGCTTCGACCCGGATGCCCCGGACAACCGCCCTGAGGTGGCGCTGCCCCACCGCGTGCTGCAGGCGGGCGACCCGCTCTTCGACGAGTACGGCAACGAGGTCTGCGAACTCGGTTGGTCCGCGGCGGGCATCGGATACACCTCGTCCGACTGCACCAGCCCCGTCTTCACCAGCATTGGCGAGCGAATCGGCCGGACCAACCCCGCTTCCTACCTCGACAACCAGGTGGCCACGCTCGAATCCAGCGACGCCTGGATCACCTTCGACAACTCCCCCACCGCGGTTGCTCCCTGGACCGACCTCACCCCGGGCGACGAGGTTTGCGCCGGCGATGCCTGCGCCGAGTTCGCGGGCTACGACGGCTCCAAGCTCGTCCTCGTCGACAACCTCCCGGGCGTGCTCCCCGGCGCGGGCCTGCACGTCAAGGGCAAGGGCCTAGCGGGCGTCTACCACCGCGACGGCATCGGGTCCCGCACGGACATGGTCGACGACGGCTGGACCAGCCCCAACGCCGAGCAGATCCGCGCGGCGCACCACAAGGGCGAGCAGTTCTTCGCCCACAACGACGCCAACTTCTGGTCTAGGGCCGGCGGCGCAGGCGCGGCGGTCCCCTTCCCCACCCGCAAGCTCGATGAGGGCACCATGCTTTACGACGCTTCCGGTGCCCCCACATGCATCATCGGCCGCGTCGAAGATGAGCACCTCTACGTCTCGGCGGACTGCCAGTCCGACCAGTTCTTCACCGCCGCCGGCGAGTACGTGGGCGACTTGGAGGTACCGGCTGCGGCGACGGAGAGGACGTCGCCAGGCATTATTGCGGTGACCGGCCGCCGCATGGAGCCGGGCGCCAACACCCACCTCGAGCACGCTGCTTGGGATGAGTTGCAGCCCGGCGACGAGCTGTGCTCCGACGCTGGTTGCGGCACGTTCTTCGGCCTCGACGGCGCCCAGCTCATCCACGACGTGCCCGTGCCCGCCCAGCCCGGCGCTGCGCTGTGGAACCCGCAGAAGGGCTTCGTCGGCGTCTCCGACGCGGGCGGTGAGGCGACCCGCATCGACATGCTCACCTCCGAGGCGCCGACCGATTCCGCCGCCGCGGTCAAGCGCGCCCACGAGCTCGGCGTGCGCTTCTACCAGCGCGCATCCGCCAACTTCTGGAGCCCCAGCCATTACGGCGGCGAGGTTCCCTTCGAGCGCCACCCGCGCATCAACCAGGGCGATCTGCTTTACGACGCCTCCGGTGACCCCCGCTGCAGCATCTCCCTGATCCAGGACGACGTGCTGTTCACCTCCTCGGACTGCGCCCCCTCCGGCGACACCCTGTACTCGGAGTTCGGCGAGCCCCTGGGGCAGCTGACCGTCCCCGCCGCCGACACCACGACGCGCAACAAGTTCGCTTACGTCGAGCTGGACACCGCTTTCGTGCAGCCCGGCGCCAACGGCGTTACCGGCGACGACGTCGTTGAGTGGTCCGACGCCAACCCCGGCGACGAGGTCTGCGTCTCCTCTGCCTTCACCGGGTCCGGCGCTTCCGGCGAGCGCTGCGGCACCTACCTCGGCCAGGACGGTTCCGCGGTCGTGCTCTCAGACGGCCTCACTGACTCTGCCGATTCCGCCGACCCGCGCGCTGTTGGCGCCCCGGTCTGGATCCCCGGCAAGGGTTTCCTCGCTGTGTACGCGGGTGAGGTCGACGGTTTCCACACCGGCGCCCGCATCGACATGATGACCCGCGGCAACCCGGCCACCAACTTCCGCGCGGTTGCAGATGCCCACGACCGCAACGAAACCTACTACCAGCAAGTCCCGGCCAACTTCTTTAACGTTGAGAACCCGGACGGCATGACGGTGCCCTTCCCGAAGAAGCCTGCCTCGAAGCCAGCGCTGAAGCCCACGCCGGTCCCGACCGAGGCGCCTTCTCCCTCGCCTGCTTCCAACACATCTCAGGCACCGTCCTCTGAGCAGCCAGTGCCTGCGACCCCGGCGACGACCGTGCCGTCCACGGCGTCCGTTGCGGAGCCGACAGCTGCAACCCCGCGGACAGAAACGGACTCGACCACCCGAGTGGCTCCGACTGAGACCAACGTCGCTCCGGCAGAAGACCGTCACGTTGGCGAGCCGGAGGCAGTAAATGACAACGACGGTTCGGCGAACGGCAGCTCCACCGGCGGCATTATCGCGGCGATCCTGATCCCGCTGGTGCTGGTCGGTCTCGGCTTCCTGGCCACCCAGGTGGTGGACACGACCCAGTTCGGCTTGCCGCCGGTGCCGCAGATCCTCCCGATCAACCGGTAAACCGCACAGATGGTGAACGAAGGATGGTGAATCCGCGAAAATTTTCGAATTCTCACCATTAGCCTTTCACCATCTGCGCGAACGATGGCGCTGCTGGCGTGGCCGTGCCGGGAATCGCGCCGGGACAAGCCATCGCGCGGGACAAGCCACCGCGCCGGCGCTGCGACATCGGGCACTAACCGGAGGCCCGTCGATAGGCGAATGCAAAACACCGCTCCCAACAGCACCACGCGTAACCTAAATCACTATGAATGATGCCGATCTGCCGGAGCAACACAGCGACGAGCACCTCGAGCTCTCGCGCCAAGAGTTCGACCGGGAGAACCTCTCGGACGCCGACATCGAGCAGATCAAGGAGCAGCGCGAGGGCGACGAACCGGACGGCTCGTTCATGCGCTGGGTGATCACGCTGTTCGGCACCGGCGTGGGCGCGGGCATCCTGTTCCTGCCCATCAACGCAGGTAGTTTCGGGTTCTGGCCGCTGGTGATCGCGACGCTCTTGATCGGCCCGATGGTGTTTTTCTCCCACCGCACCTACGCGCGCATCGTCTCCGCGTCCCCGGTGAAGGGGCTGGACGTGCTGCAGGTGATCACGGCGCTGACCGGCCGTAAGCGCGGGTTCGCCTCGGCGCTGGTGTATTGGCTGGGCATCTATCCCACGGTGTTGATCTACGCAATTTCCATCACCAACACGCTCGACAGCTTCATTGTGAACCAGCTGGGCGGGCCGGAGGTGAGCCGCTGGGTGCTGGCCACGGCCTCGGCGGGGCTGATGACGGGCGCGTACGCCTTTGGCAAGAAGCTCACCCTGTGGCTGGCCAACGTGCTGGTGTATCCGCTGATCATCGCGCTGGCGGCGGTGTCGCTGTATCTGATCCCGAGCTGGGATTTCGCCAGCTTCCGCTCTTACGAGTCCTCCTACCCGGTGTGGCAGGGCCTGCTGCTGATCCTGCCGGTGCTGGTGTTTTCCTTCAGCCACATGGCGGCGCTGAGCCAGTTCGCGCTGGACGTGCAGAAGAAGACGGACGGCGACGTCGCCGCGACTGAGCGCGAGGTGTCCAAGGTGGAGATGGTCACCGCCGCGATGCTGGTCACCTTCACCATGTTCTTCGTGTGGTCGTGCGCGCTGTCCCTGGGCGCGGACGGCATGGACGCCGCGCGCGAGCAGAACGTGCCGGTGCTGTCGTACCTGGCCAATGAGACGCACGCGCCGTTCATGGCGTGGATCAGCCCGGTCATCGCCATCGCGGCGATCATCACCTCCTACTTCGGCCACCTGCTCGGCACGGAGGAGGGCACTGCGTACCTCGTGCGCAGTGTGGCGCCGAACTTCGCAGCTCGCTTTTCGACGTCCACGCTTCGCCTCACAGTCAACATCTTCGTGTTTGTCACCGCAGTGATTGTCGCCGTGCTGAACCCCTCGATCCTGGACATGATCTCCGTGGTCGGCGGCGTGTTCGTGGCGTTTTTGGTGTACATCATGCCGTCGCTGCTGTTCCATAAGGCCACGGCGTTCAAGCACTACGCCCGCCGCCCGGACACCATCTTCGTACTGGTGGTGGGCCTGGTGATCATGGGCGTGGCGGTGCGCAACATCATCGTTGGGTAGGCCGGTGACGCGCAGGTGAACTTTGCGCGAACTTTAGCTTCTGAACGTTTCGTTTGTGCCACGGCAGGTGCATAATCTCCCGCGTGAGCATCACTATTCTCCTCGTATTAATCATTGTCGTCGCTTTGTTCTTCGACTTCACTAACGGTTTCCATGACACTGCCAACGCGATGGCCACCTCCATCGCCACCGGCGCGCTCAAGCCCAAGGTGGCTGTGGCGCTCGCCGGCATACTCAACCTGATCGGCGCGTTCCTTTCCGTCGCCGTGGCCAAGACGGTCGCGGGCGGCATTGTGAAGCTCGATCTGTTCGACCTCAACGACACACTCGACTCCGAGCGCCTCCTACTCGTGGTGTTCGCCGGCCTGGCCGGCGGCATCATGTGGAACTTGTTTACCTGGCTGTTCGGCATCCCCTCCTCCTCCTCGCACGCGCTGTTCGGCGGCCTGATCGGCGCGGCCATCGCCGCCATCGGCTTCGACGGCGTGGTATGGCAGGGCGTGCTGGACAAAATCATCGTCCCCGCCCTGTTCGCCCCGTTTGTTGCTGGCCTCATCGCCGCGATCGGTACCTGGCTGGTCTACAAACTCACCGCCAATGCGGAAAAGGACCACCGCGACAACTACTTCCGCTGGGGCCAGATCGGCACCGCCTCCCTGGTGGCGCTGGCGCACGGCACTTCCGACGCGCAGAAGACCATGGGCGTGATCTTTCTGGCCATGGTGGCCGCCGGCCAGTTCGGCTCCGACCACCCCATGCCGTTCTGGATCCAGCTGGCGTGCGCCCTGGCGATTGCCATCGGCACCTACTCCGGCGGCTTCCGCGTGATCCGCACCCTGGGCAAGGGCCTGGTGGAGATCCACCCGCCGCAGGGCATGGCCGCCGAGACCTCCTCCGCCGCGATCATCCTCACCTCCTCGCACTTGGGTATGGCGCTGTCCACCACCCACGTGGCCACCGGTTCCATCCTCGGTTCCGGCCTGACCGGCCCGAAGGGCGAGGTCCGCTGGGGTGTGGCCGGCCGCATGGCTCTGGCCTGGATCACCACTCTGCCTGTTGCCGCATTCGTCTCCTTCTGCACCTGGTGGATCGGCCACTGGGCAGCTGAACTCGGCGGCGACCTCGTGTGGGGCGGCGTGGCCCTGGCGCTGATCATCCTCATTGGCGGCGGCTACATGTTCTGGCAGGCATCGCAGAAGCCGGTGCACAAGGACAACGTCAACGACGACTGGGACGGCGACTCCAACTCGCCGGCGCAGACCACCGGAGGGGCGTCTGCAAGCGAACTGCCCCACCGCGACTCTGGCGAGCCCGCAGACTTCGTGGACACCTCCGTCGGCCTGCGCGCGCCGGGGTCCACCGCAACCATCCACGACCACCACCCGCGCGGCTAGCCGGAAAGGACAACCCGCATGCTTGAACTGCTGAAATCGCTTTTTTCCGTTGTCGCCGTCGGCATCCTGCTCGGCGCCGGACTGCCGGCCCTGTACGCCCTGAGCATCCACTTCCTCTCTCCCGCCAGCGACGGCTCCGCTCCGCAAGGCGGCCGCCGCGTGCTGGGGTGGATCTTCCTGGCCATTGTGTTCGTTGCCGTTATCGCCGCGCTCCTGCTCATCGCGCGCGAGCGCATCGAGTACCTCACTGGGTGGGACCCGTACCCCTTCCTATAGCCCGCTCCTGATTTCTACCGGGCCCTGGCGTGTGCCAGGGCCCGGTTTTGCCTGATGACGACCCCTTCTCGGCTCTCAAACGCCAAAATGGTAGACGCGCGCCAATCGTTGGTGTTGACAAACTATTTACGCGAACCTAGAGTTACCCCGAAATGAACGGAAGGTTAACAACCTTCCCTTGGTAACGAAAGGAGGTGAGCCATGAAGGGCTTCATCAACAACGTCCGCGCATGGTTCCGCGACGAGGAGCGTGGCATCGCGTCGCTGACGGACCTCTCGCCGCTTGCGGTGCTCCCGCACGTCGACGCACGTTCGTAAGCGTTGCGGCTAACGGCCGGGCCTGCCCCCTGTGTGGGGTGGGCCCGGTTTTGTGTCTGGGGCGATAAATGTGGCTTGGGAAAAGATATCGGAACAATTCGCTGAACAGCGGGAAACGGCGACAGGGCGGAGCTGACGTCGAGAAGCATAAATTTCACCTGAATTTCACCGCAGCGAAACCTGAGGGCGCTACGTTTCGAGCTGTCTACTTCCCCTCTGAAACGAAGGACCGCCATGCGCAAGCACGTCGCCGCAATCACCGCCCTCGCCCTGCTCACCCCACTTCCCGTCGCCAACGCGGAGGATCTCGCCTCCCGCTTCACCCTCAGTGTCATGCCGGACACGCAGTTCTACTCCCGCTACGGCACCGAGGCCGCCGGCGATATCTTCGGCGACCGCTACGGCACCAACCCGTACGACGCGCAGACTGAATTCCTGGCCGAAAACCACAAGAAGCTGGGCACGCAGTTTGTCACCCACCTGGGCGACGTGGTGGACGAGCCGGAAGACCGCGCTAGCTGGGACATCGCGGACCGTGCGATGAAGACACTCGAGGACGCCGGGGTGAACTACTCCGTGCTGCCGGGCAATCACGACCTGACCATGTTCGACGGGAAATCCGCCTTCACCGAGTACTTCCCGGAGGAGCGCGCGAAGAAGAACTCCACGTTCATGGGCCGCACCGCCTCCACCGAGATCCACAACGGCGGCGACGGCTACGCCTTCCCGGGTCAGAGCGTGGATTCGGAGTACCACATCTTCGAGGCCGAGGGGCAGAAGTACCTGGTGCTCGCGCTCGGTTTCCGCGCCAACGATGAAACGCTGGAGTGGGCGCAGCAGGTCATCGATAAGCACCCGGAGCTGCCCGTGATCCTCACCGCGCACGAGATCTCCGGCATTAACGGCGACGGCTCCACCTACTTCACCAAGGAGTACGGCGAGCACCTCTGGGACAAGCTGATCCGCAAGAACGACCAGATCTTCCTCACCATCGCCGGCCACCACCACGGCGCGGGCTACCACGTGGAGAAGAACGACGCTGGCCACGACGTGATCAACATCCTGCAGGACTACCAGATGGCCTACCTGGGCGGCAATGGTCTGATGGGCCAGCTGCAGTTCGACCTCACCAACAACCAGCTGGAAATGACCGCGTACTCGCCGTGGGTGAAGTCCAAGAAGTACGAGCAGCTCACCTCCTTCGACCACCTGCTCATGGAGGGCGAGGGCGACTCCTACACCATCGATCTGGACTTTGCGGAGCGTTTCAAGGCGTTCGCGCCGGGCTTCAAGGCAGGCGACGCCAACGACCCGGACTACGCCGAGGTGCTCAAGCAGACCATCACGGACGGCTACAAGGCCTACGAGGTCACCGAGAAGGACAAGCCGAAAGACGAGCAGGACTACGCGTACGTGGACGGCACCGTCGTGCACTGGCGCCCCGGCCAGACGAAGGTCGAGGGCACTTTGCTTAACGACGGCGAAGCTGCCCCCGCCGGCGCCGTCATCCCGGATGTAGCAAACGGCGACGACATGACCCGCGCACGCCACCGCGTAGCGGCAGGCGCCGACGCGGTGACCTTCTCCGACGACAAGCACCCGCTGTCCGCGGACCGCGGCTCCCTGCGCTGGAAGGACCCGAAGTTCAAGCACTCCACCGCCTGGTTCGAAACCGCCACCGGCGCCGACATCAACTCGGAGGAGTTCAAGAACGGCTACACCATGGAGGCGTTCCTCAAACTCGACGAAGACTGGAACGCCGACAACAACAAGTGGTCCAACGCCCTTATCCGCGACGCCTCCGGCACCATCACCCACCCCGAGGACGAGGACGGCGACCCGATCCAGATGCTCGGCGTGTCCAGCCTCCGCGAGCTGCGCTGGTACTCCTACGGCGAAAACGGCGAGGGCTTCTCCAACTGGACCCACGAGGTGCCCAAGGGCAAGTGGATGCACATCGCCGTGGTCAACGATCCGGCCGATAAGTCCGTGACCATGTACGTCGACGGCTCCCCGATCCTGCGCGACGGCTACGGCCCGCTGGGCATGGGCGGCAACGGCGACAAGTGGCTGCTGGGCACCTCCGCCTGGGATAACGACAAGGTCGATGGCTGGTTCGGCAACATCGGCGAGATCCGCATGGTGGACCACCCGATCGGCCCGGACCAGTGGCTGACCGCCCGCGGCAAGGCCCCGGCGCCGACGAGCACTGCTCCCTCGTCCGCTGCTCCGTCTACGCCTGCACCGTCTGCCCCGGCGACCACCACCGTGGCGGTCCCGACGACCGTCACCAGCACGGTGTCCGGCACGCCGACCACCGCGACCACCACCGTGGCGGTCCCGACCACCGTCCCCGCTGA
Source organism: Corynebacterium faecium (assembly GCF_027257105.1). Classification (NCBI taxonomy): domain Bacteria; kingdom Bacillati; phylum Actinomycetota; class Actinomycetes; order Mycobacteriales; family Corynebacteriaceae; genus Corynebacterium; species Corynebacterium faecium. Next base: position 53,173 of record NZ_JAPYJX010000002.1, on the reverse strand, counting down.
GCCGCAGCCTACCGACGACAGCTCCTCCAGCGACGGCTCTTCCAACGTGGGCAGCAGCGTCGGCGCCTTCGCCGGCGGCGTGCTGGTGGGCGTGCTCGGCCTGCTCGTGGCGGTGCTCGCCGGCGCGGGCGGAACGCTCCAGTGGATTCTGGACCAGCTGCGCCCGTACCTGCCGTAAAATGAGGCTATGACCAGCGTCTTTTACACCACGTTCTACGGCTCCACCCGTCAGTACGCCGAGGCGCTGGCCGCCCGCCTCGGCACGGTCGCGCGCGAGCTGCCCGCCACCCTCGACGCCACAGGCGGCCCTGTCGTCGTCCTCTCCCCCGTCCACGGGCCCTCCCACCCGGGCGTGCGCTTCATCAAGTCGCTGCCGGAGATTGATCGCCCGTTGGCTTTGGTCACTGTGGGCATGACGCTTGTCGACGTCGCAAGGCACGACGACGCTTCCGGCACCCTCCTCGGAGACCGTGCCGGGCAAGTGACCCGCTTTTACCTGCCTGGCAGGTTGAATTACTCGGAGCTGACCACCGCCCACCGGTGGACGATGAAGGCGCTGGTGGGCGCGCTGCGGCTCAAGCGTGAGCGCACCGAGAACGAGCAGGCGATGGTGGACAGCTACGGCCGGGACACGGACCGTGTGGACCTAACGCTGCTCGACCCGGTAGTGGAGTGGGCGCAGCGCGCCTAGCGGCTGAGCTTCGGCAACTGGATCGCGCCGGACTGCAGCGCGAAGTTCGCGATTAGCCCCAGCACCGCGAGCACGACGGTGGCGATGATGCCGCCCTTGATGCCCGCATCCAGCGGCTCGGACCTGTAGTCCTCGCCGTCCAGGCACGCCTGTACAGCCTGGACGTTGTTGGCCTTCTGCTGCGTCGCGGTGTCGGTGGAACCGAATGCCTCGCCGACGACCGCGGCGGTGCGCTGGATGCCGGTGAGCTTGTTCAGCTCCACGCCCTCGACCCCCTTCTCCGCCACGATTTCCTGGGTGACGCTCTTGGAGCCGGTGCCGTCGAGCTCAAGTTTGCACACCGGAGTGTTCTTGCTGCCGGCCATGGTGTTGGACGCGGCATCTGCGGGGCCGGCCGCCAGGGAAACGGCCATCGTGGCGGCAACCGCGGCGGCGGTGAACTTCTTCATGGGAAACTCCTGTTCAGGGGCGGGAAACAACAATAGTCAATATATCCTGCGCCGAGACGGCTGTCCGCAAGAGGCTGTGGTGTACACCCGTGGTCTCCCCAGTTATTGCTGCGAGTCGTGGTGCCTTATGATTCTGTGTGGCTTAAACCACTCAAGTCTTAAGGAGTACCTTTGACCACAGCGGGCAAAGAGTTCAATTTGGACCACCTCACCGTCGCCGACAAGCGGCAGGTGGAGGAAAACCGGTCCGGCACCGTCCCCGACGGCGGAACCCTGTCCTGGGCAATCACACTGTTCGGCACCGCCGTCGGCGCCGGCATCCTGTTCCTCCCCATCGACGCAGGAAGCTTCGGCTTTCTCCCACTACTGCTGATTACCCTGTTCATTGGCCCGATGGTGTTCTTTTCGCACCGCACCTACGCCCGCATCGTGGCCGCCTCCCCGGTCAAGGGCTTGGACGTGCTGCAGGTGGTCACCGCGCTCGCCGGCCGCAACCGCGGCCTGATGACGGGCCTGATGTACTGGCTGTCCATCTACCCCATCGTGCTCATCTACGGCGTGAGTATCACCAACACGATGGACAGCTTCGTGGTCAATCAGCTCGGCGGGCCTGAGGTGCCGCGCTGGCTCATGGCCATCCTGTGCGTCGGCGTGCTCACCGGCGCCTACGCCTTGGGCAAGAAAGCCACCCTGGCGTTTGCCAACCTGCTGGTCTACCCCCTGATCATCGCGCTGGCTGCGGTGTCGTTCTACCTCATCCCCCAGTGGGACCTGGCCAGCTTCCGCTCCTACGAGTCCGACGTGCCGTTCTGGAAAGCGATGCTGCTGATCCTGCCGGTGTTCGTGTTCTCCTTCAACCACATGCCGGCGATGTCCCAGTTCGCCCTGGACATGCAGAAGAAGTACCCGGATGACCTGGAGTCCACCAAGAAGGCCGTGGCGAAGATTGAGGCAATCACCACCGGCATGCTCGTGGTGTTCACCATGTTCTTCGTGTGGTCCTGCACCCTGGCGCTGGGTGCCGACGGGATGGACGCCGCCCGCGAGCAGAACATCCCCGTGCTGTCCTACCTGGCCAACGAGACCCACACGCCGTTTTTGGCGGTCCTCTCCCCGATCGTCGCGCTGTGCGCGATCGCCTCGTCCTACTTCGGCCACGTCATGGGCGCCGAGGAAGGCACCACCTACCTGGTGCGCGCCGTCGCGCCGGGTGCCGCAGAGCGACTGGACCCGAAGAAGCTGCGTTGGGGCATCTACGTCTTCATCTTCGTCACCACGGTGATCGCCGGCATCCTCAACCCTTCCATTCTGGACCTCATCTCCGTGGTCGGCGGCGTGTTCATCACATTCTTGGTTTACATCGTGCCGATGCTGCTGTTCCGCTACGCCAAGGACTACCAACGCTACGCCAACAAACCCGAAACCTGGTTCGTGTTCGTGCTCGGCGTGATCATCATGGGCGTCGCCATCTGGCAGATGTTCGCGGGCTAGAACCTAGAGGTGCACGACCTCGACATCCCCCTTCTCGGCGAGATATTGCGCAGCCACAGAGCGGTGGCAGGTGTCGGGTTTGGGCTCTGAGCAGAGGAGGGCGGAGCCATCGATAAGCTTGGGCATCTCGCGCTCGGCAAACTCGGCGCGCAACTGCTTTGCAAACTCGTCGAACGGCAGGCCCTCCTTGCGGTACGCGCGCATGAGTTCCTCGCTGGGTGCGAGCGACAGCTCGTGGGAGTAGTCGATGCCCGCGATGGTGTCGAGGAACCACGGCAAATCCGACTTCTTGGTAAAGCCGGCGAGCTGGTTCGTGTTGTGCCGCCGGATGTCCACGATCTGCTTTACGCCGTTGTCCCGGAGGATGTTGAAGAACTCCTTCGCGGTCTTCTTGCTGTAGCCGATGGTGTAGAGCTGCATATTTGCGACCATAGCGGTGTGGCTCGCGGTACGTTGGCGCGGTTGCGGACTCCGCATTGCGGACAATTTCGGGTAGACCAACTATTGGTAATTGCCAACGAAAAGTGGGTCGAGACTGCCGGAACTCGAGCGGCAGGATCTGTGATTTTGTAAAAGTTTACATGCGGAACAGTGCATAAGCTCTCTACCTGCGGTGTTAAATCTGGACGCTCGTCTGAATTGTCGATTCGTACAAAACCACCTAGAACCCGCCCCCACCGAGAGCCCACCCAGAACCTGCTCCGCCCCGGACTCCGCGCCGGGCGCCTGCATCCAAACGCCCTTAACTACACTGCATAACCATGACTGAGGCGACCCCGCACCGCTATACGGCTGAGCTGGCCAACACCATCGAGCAGAAGTGGCAGGCGTACTGGCGCGACGACCAGACGTTTTACGCCCCGAACCCGGTCGGCGACCTTGCCACCGGCGAGCCCCTGCCCACAGACAAGCTCAACGTCCAGGACATGTTCCCCTACCCCTCTGGCGCGGGCCTGCACGTGGGCCACCCGCTGAGCTACATCGCCACGGACGTCTACGCGCGCTACAACCGCATGCTGGGCAAGAACGTGCTGCACACGCTGGGCTACGATGCCTTCGGCCTGCCCGCGGAGCAGTACGCCATCCAGACGGGCACGCACCCGCGCGTGACCACCGAGGCGAACATCGCGAACATGCGCCGCCAGCTGGCCATGCTGGGTCTCGGCCACGACCCGCGCCGTTCCGTGGCCACCACGGACCCGGAGTTTTACAAGTGGACGCAGTGGATCTTCCTGCAGATTTACAACGCCTGGTTCGACGAGGACCTGCAGAAGGCCCGCCCGATCGAGGACCTGGTCAAGGACCTCATGTCGGGCGCCCGCACCACCAAGGACGGCCGCAACTTCCGCGACCTGACCACGGAAGAGAAGCACAAGGCTATCGACGAGTTCCGCCTGGTCTACCTCTCCGACTCCATGGTCAACTGGTGCCCGGGCCTGGGCACGGTGCTGGCCAACGAGGAGGTCACCGCCGAGGGCCGCTCCGAGCGCGGCAACTACCCGGTCTTCCGCAAGCGCCTGCGCCAGTGGATGATGCGCATCACTGACTACTCTGACCGCCTGCTCGACGATCTCGACCTGCTGCAGTGGCCGGAAAAGGTCAAGAGCATGCAGCGTAACTGGATCGGCCGTTCCCGCGGCGCGGACGTGCACTTCGCCTCCCCCGCCGGCGACATCACGGTCTTCACCACCCGCCCGGACACCCTGTTCGGCGCGTCCTATGTGGTGCTTGCGCCGGAGCATCCGCTTGTCGACGAGCTGGTCACCGCCTCCTACCCCTCCGACGTGGACAGCCGCTGGACCGGCGGCGCCGCCACCCCGCGCGAGGCAGTGGATGCCTACCTGCGTTCCATCGCCGCGAAGTCCGACGTGGAACGCCAGGAGAACAAGGAAAAGACCGGCGTGTTCCTCGGCTCGTATGCGGTGAACCCGGTCAGCGGCGAGGAGGTGCCGATCTTCATCGCCGACTACGTGCTCACCGGCTACGGCACCGGCGCCATCATGGCGGTGCCGGCGCACGACGAGCGCGACTACGAGTTCGCCACCGTCTTCGGCCTGCCCATCACCCCGGTGCTGGACGGCGACGTTACCGAGGCGGCGTTCACCGGCGACGCGGAGCACATCAACTCCGCCAATGACAACGGCCTGGATTTGAACGGCTTGGGCAAGGGTGAGGCTATTGAGCGGGCGATCCTTTGGCTCGTCGATAGGCAGAGGGGCTCCGAGAAGATCCAGTACAAGCTGCGCGACTGGCTGTTCGCGCGCCAGCGCTACTGGGGCGAGCCGTTCCCGATTGTCTACGACGAGAATGGTCAGGCGCACGGGCTGACCGAGGACATGCTGCCGGTGGAGCTGCCGGAGGTGGAGGACTACAACCCCGTCGCCTTCGACCCCGATGACGCCGACTCCGAACCCGCCCCGCCGCTGGCGAAGGCGACCGACTGGGTCGAGGTGGAGCTGGACCTGGGCCACGGCAAGCAGAAGTACTGGCGCGACACGAATGTGATGCCGCAGTGGGCCGGTTCCTCCTGGTACCAGCTGCGCTACATCGACCCGACGAACGCTGAAGCATTCGTAGACATCGAAAACGAGCGCTACTGGACGGGTCCGCGCCCCGACGAGCACGGTGCCGATGATCCGGGCGGCGTGGACCTCTACGTCGGCGGCGTGGAGCACGCGGTGCTGCACCTGCTGTACGCCCGCTTCTGGCACAAGGTGCTGTACGACCTGGGCTTTGTCACCTCCCAGGAGCCGTACCGCCGCCTGTTCAACCAGGGCTACATCCAGGCCTACGCCTACACCGACTCGCGCGGCGTGTACGTCCCCGCCGCCGAGGTGGAGGAGCGCGACGGCAAGTTCTTCTACGACGGCGCCGAGGTCAACCGCGAGTACGGCAAGATGGGCAAGTCCCTGAAGAACTCCGTCGCGCCCGATGATGTGGTGGAAGAGTACGGCGCCGACACCCTGCGCGTCTACGAGATGTCCATGGGGCCTTTGGACACCTCCCGCCCGTGGGCGACCAAGGACGTCGTCGGCGCGCACCGCTTCCTGCAGCGCCTCTGGCGCCTGGTTGTGGACGAGGCGACCGGTGAGACGTCGGTCGTGGACACCGCGCTCACCGACGAGGACTCCAAGGCCCTGCACCGCACCATCGCCGGCGTGCGCGACGACTACGAGCACCTGCGCGACAACACCGTCGCCGCCAAGCTCATCGAGTACGTCAACTACCTGACCAAGACCTACCCGAACGGCGCGCCGCGCGCCGCCGTCGAGCCGCTGGTGCAGATGGTCTCGCCGCTCGCACCCCACATCGCCGAGGAGCTCTGGTCGGTGCTGGGCCACTCTGAGACCATCACGTTCGAGCCGTTCCCGGAGTTCGAGGAGCAATGGCTTGTCGACGACACCGTGGAAGTGCCCGTCCAAATCAACGGCAAGGTCAAGGCACGCATCGACGTCGCCACCGACGCCTCCAAGGACGACCTCGAGGCCGCAGCACTTGCCGACGAGCGCGTGGCCGGCCTCATCGCCGGCAAGAACGTGGTGAAGGTGATCGCCATCCCGGGCCGCATGGTCAACCTGGTGGTCAAGTAGGGGTCTGCGGGCGTGGGGCTTCGCGGCGGGGTCCTGCGCGGGTCGTAGCCGGCGTCGGGCGCAAGATAGTTCACTCCCCCGGTGCCTCCCAGTGAATTAGTTCTCGTTGGACGGCCGGATAATTCACTTTCCCCAGGTCGCGCGGAGCCCGTTGCGGAGTAGTTCACTCGGCGATGAACCATTCCGCACCGCCGCTAACCAAACCGCGCCGGCGCCGACACATCGCGGCCGAATCTGTCAGTCGGCCCGCAAACCCCCAGGTCGGCGCAAATGGCTGCCGTGATGTGTCAGGAGCCCGGCCGCCCAGCACCCGCCCAACCCCGCCTGCCGCCCGGGTCTGTGACTGGTGTGACTGATAAAGTCCCAAGTGAACGGAACCCACGATCACGAAGGATAAACACATGTCCACCCCTTATAACGGCGGCGGGTACGAGCCGTACCCGGAGCACCCGGAAGGCAGCCACCCGGAAAACGGCACCGGCGGCACCGGCGACCGGGCCGGCGACTACCCGGCCTACAGCAGCCCGAACACCGAAAGCACCTACGACGCGTTCGAGGTGAACTCGGCGGCGTCGATGGCCGGCGCCTCCGCGTTGCGCTTCCACGGCCAGCAGCTCACTGACAACGCCCCCGGCGACGGCGTGTCCCCGCACCCGATCAACGACCCGGCGTCGAACGGCTGGTTCCACGTGAAGGGCAACGGCAAGCTCGAGATCATGGAGGCGCTGAGCTGGGGCGGCAAGGCCCTGTTCGCCAACGCCAAGCTGTGGATCCCGTTGGGCGTGGCCTACACGTTGCTAGCGGTGTTGGGCCTGTTTTTGCCGGGTGCGGGTGCGATGATCGGCTCGATCGGCATGCTGCTGCTCGCGCCGTGGATGGTCGGCGTGGCGTTGCAGCAGACGTTGGTGAAGCAGTTCACGTACAACGAGGCGAAGGCGCCGGCGTACGGCAAGACGCTGGGCGTGACGGCGTTGCTCGGCGTTGTAGCGATGATCGTCTCCATGATCCTGCTCATGGTGCTCGCGTTCGGCGCGCTGACCACCATCGACCCGACCACGCTGCCGGATAACCCGGAAAACCTCACCCCGGAGGAGATGTGGAACCTGTTGCGTCCGATTCTGGGCGCATTGGCTGTCATGGGTGTGATTGGCCTGCTGGTCATGCCGTTTTTCATGTTCCAGGCGTGGTACGCGGCGGATAATAACGGCTCGTTCGGCAACGCTATTTCCGCCGGTTTCAAGGCTGGCGCGTCGAATTACCTGAAGATCCTGGGCTTCGTGGTGCTCGCCGGGTTGATCAACATCGTTGGTGCGGCGCTGTTCTTCGTCGGCCTGATTGTCACGATGCCCGGCACCATGCTCGCCGCGGCGCACGCGTACCGCCAGATCTCCGGCGGTCCGGTGCCCAAGGAAGCTACAGCGTAACGACGGCGCGTCCGCTCCACCCACCATCGAGCAGCGAACGCCCAACTTCTTCAACGCCGTCCAATCCGACTTCTTCGGTGCGGATGGCGTTGGTGTCTACGGATTCGTCGATGAGCGCCCACGCTTCGTCGCGAAGCTCATTCGGCGCGTCGACGGAGTTGATGCCCACCAGCTGCACCCCGCGCAGGATGAACGGCAGGACGCTGGCGGGCAGGTCGTTGCCGGCGGCCATGCCGCAGGCGGTGGCCACGCCGCCCCACTGCAGCTGCGACAGCGCGTTGGCCAAAACGGTGGAGCCGACGGTGTCCACCACGCCGGCCAGGCGAGCCTTCTGCAGCGGCTTGCCGGCCTCGGCGAACTCGGCGCGGTCCACAACCTCAGCGGCGCCGAGCTCCTTCAGCCAGGCGCCATGCTTATCGACGCGCCCCGTCAACGCCCACACCTCATACCCCCGCGCCGCCAGGAGCTGCACCGCGATGGATCCGACGCCGCCGGTGGCGCCGGTGACGAGCACGGGGCCGTCGAGAGGCGAAAGCGCGACGCGCTCCAGACCCGCCACCGAAAGCGCGGCGGTGTAGCCCGCGGTGCCGATGGCGGCGGCCTCGAACGCGGAGAAGCGCGCGGGCACGCGGGTGACATCTTTAGCGTCGATACGCATCTGCGGGGTGTAGCCGCCGTGGCGGCGCTCGCCGATGCCGCGGCCGTTGACGGTGACCAGCGTGCCGTCCTCGAGGGTGCCCACGGCGTCGATGCCCGGCACCATCGGCAGTTCGCGCAGGATGCCGCGGTTGCCGGACAGCGCCATCGCGTCCTTGTAGTTCACCGACGAGTGGCTCACGTTGATCAGGGTGTCGCCCTCGCCCGCGTAGGCGTCCTGCGTCTCGACGATCTCCGGGCCGTTCTCAGTGACAATCAAGCTGTTGCTCATGGCCGCCAGCATAAGCCGACACTACGGTGGGGCGGGTGAAAACAGCGAGCAAAGCCAACAACGCCGCCGCCTACGCCGCGGCGGTGGTCGTGACTGCCCTGGTCGTGCTCGCCTTCACCGTGGGTAAGGCGTTCGTGTCCATCCCGGGGCTGTGGTCGGCGGAGGCGCACCAGCTCAGCCAGGTCCGCCTGAACCCGCTGGAGACCTTCGAGTACGCGCGCGTGTGGTGGGGGCCGTGGCTGAACCTGTTCGGCAACATCGCGCTGTTTACCCCGGTCGGCTTCATCGCGTACCGCGGCTCGGTGGCCCGCGCGGTGCTGGTCGGGCTGGTGTGCAGCCTGGGCATCGAGGTTGCGCAGTATGTGTTCGCGTGGGGCTACAGCGATACTGACGACGTGCTCTGCAACGTCGCCGGGGCGGCGCTGGGTGCGGGGTTGGCCGGAGGGACGTCGAGAAGCAATCGCGCAACGGTGCTGTGGTGCATCGCCGCGGCCGGAGCGGTCGTGCTCACCGTGTGGGCGGCGCTAGGGTTGAGCGCATGAGCGAGCGCGGATGGTTTACCAGGCGGGTCTTCCCCGACGGCGGGGAGCCCGACCCGCGATTCACCCTGGCCAACGAGCGCACCTTCCTCGCCTGGACCCGCACCGCGCTGGCGTTTCTGGCCGGCGGGATCGCGCTCGAGGCGTTCGAGCTGCCCGGCATCGAACCCGGCGTGCGCAAGGTCGCTGCCGCCGCTGTCATCCTGATAGCCATGGCCATTTCCGCAGGTGCGGCGGTGCGGTGGGTGCGAATCGAGAGAGCTTTGCGTCACGACGAGCCCCTGCCCGCCCCCGCCATCATCCCCGTCTTGTGCGTGGTGGTGTTCGTCGCGGCGGTGGTTGTGGCGGTGAGCCTGCTCGCATGATCGCCGTCGCCGACCCCGGCCTGCAGGCCGAACGCACCGCCATGAGCTGGACCCGCACCGCGCTGGCCATGCTCGTCTGCGCGGCCACGCTGTTGCGGTGGGCTGGTTCCTACCCGGCGTTGATCGTGGTGGCGTCGGTGGCGCTGGCGGTGGGCGCGCTGGTGATCGTGGCGCTGAACCGGCGGGCGTACCGCTTCGAAGCCTCCGCGCTTGCCGATGAGCGCAGCGCACCCAACGCCGCCGCCGTGTTTCTGCTGACCGCGATGATGCTCGGCACCGGCGGGCTGGGGCTGTACCTGGTGGTGGGGTGAGGGGGCTGGCTTCCGCCGCCCCGCCGCTGCCCCGCCGCTGCCCCGCCGCTGGGAATTTGTTCACTGCCCACCGGCCTGCGGGTGAATTAGTTTCCCTGGCAGGGTTGATTTGTTCACTTTCCCCAGGTCACGGAGTCCGGTGTCGGGGATTGGTTCATCTGCTAGTGAATTAATTCCACGAGGGAGAAGTGGGGGCGGCTAGCGGTAGCGTTTTCCTCGTTGATAAAACTCCCGATGCTCGTGCATCATTTCACGACCTTCGGCGGTAAGGGCGGAACGCCCGGGCTGGATTTCCTCGACAACGCTGAAGGCGTAAAGCCAGGGGATTAGGAAGTCCATTGATTCCGGCGGTGCGGCGCCACCGTCCCCGATGAACCATTCGATCGTTGCATCCCAGTCCTCCCGTCCCACCACCGCTTCGAACAGGCGACGGAAATTTACGCTGAAGAACGACGTGCGGAAATCGCTGTCTAGGTATTCTTTACCTGCTTTAGTGAGGGTGACGGTGCCGCTGCGCTTTTTCAACAGGCCAGACTCGACAAGCACGTCCGAGACGTCGTCGGCAAACGGTATCTCAGTGATGTGGGTGATTGCCTGCGCAGTGCTGAGCGGCAGGATCCCCTGCTCCAGGGCGACCCCCTCGGTGAAAAGCTCCAACAGTTTTGCCACTACTCCGGTGAGTTCGAGGGAGTCGTCGAAGGAGCCCGGCACGTCGGGAACGTCTACCCCGTCCGGCCCGCCCAGCATGTCGCCGAAGAACTCGGTCACGGCGTTGATCATGGTGGGGTTGCGCTCCGGGTGCGGGTCCATGTCGATGATCTGGAGCAGGTCGGGGCGGGACTGGAGGAAGTCGTCGAAGTGCTGGGCCAGGCCGGGGCCGTCGCCGTGCTCGTCGGCGGCGGCGACCTCGTCGAAGAACATCTCCTCGGCGACGTTGCCGATTCGGGTGGCCACGGACACCGGGTCGGCCTGCGTCATGCGGTCGAGCATCCGCTCCGGCGGCATGACGGGAAGGTAGGAGAACATCAGGGTGATGGTCTCCAAGTCCGGTTCGATGCCGGCGGCCAGCAGGCGCGCCTGGTGGCGGAAGGTGGTCATCAGCTCTGGGCCCGAGCAGGCTTCGACGACGTCGGGCCCGGCAGCGTCGATAAGCATGGGCGTAGGGCCCTCGATGTTGGAGGGGCCTAAGACCTCGACGTGGACGTTCCAGTTGGCCGCCGGGTCGTAGACGTAGTTCATGGGGCGCATCTCGGCGACCGTGAGCTCGCTTTCCGGGTGCTCGCCGGGGCCGGGGGCCGCAGTAAAGACGGAGCGCTGCGTGCCCTCCTGGCTGACATAGAGGTGGGTGGCGGCGCCGGTGAAGCCGAGGGAGGCGTCGATGATCTGGGAGAGTTCGCCGAGCGTCATGGTCTCCTCGACGTTGACGCAGCGGGAGATTTCGGGCGAGGTGCCTTCGACGATCATGAGCACTGAAACGGTCATACCGGCAACCTTACGGACTAGACCACGAACAGGAAGGCGCACACGACGGCAGTCACCGCGCCCGCGGCGAGCGGCACGGCGGTGCGGCGGACCACGTCGATCGGGTTGACCTGCAGCGCACCGGCGACGATGAGCACTGCGGCGTTGACCGGGGAGGCCTGGCGCATGGTGTTGGAGGCGGCCCAAATGGAGGTGAGCATCTGCGGGGCGGACACGGCGGAGTCGGCGGCGATGCCGGGCACCATCTCGGAGAACGCGAAGTAGGGCGCCACGCCGGAGCCGGTGAGCAGCGCCATCGCGGCGGTGGCCAGCACGAACACCAGCACCATCAGCACGGCCGCGCCGGAGGATGCCTGGGCCAGGTTGGTCAGGGCCTCGATCACGCCCATCTGCGTGATGCCCTCCACCAGGATGGCGGCGGCGACGATCAGGGAGACCACGCCGGCCGCACCCTCACCGAGGCCCTTGAAGAACTCCTGGAGGGAGTCGGCGGCGTAATTGACATCGCGCAGGCGGATGGCCTCGATGATCATCGTGACCATCAGCGACACCACGGTCACCGGCAGGATGCCGGCCTCGAAGGAGACCACGCCCAGGCGGTTCAGGGCGGCGGAGACGATGATCAGAAGCAGCGGCAGAAGCGGCAGGATGGCGTAGAAGCCGGGCAGGCCCTCGGCGCGCTCGACGGCTTCGCGGATGCGGCGCTCGGACTCGCTGTCCTTGGCGGCCTCAAGCTCGGCGTCCGACGCACCGGCGCCGGACTTGACCAGGTCTTTCTTGTCGCAGTGGCGCTGCCACCACATGTGCACAAACGCGATGACCACCAGCGCGGGGATGGTGGCTTTGGCCACGTTGCCGAAGGTGAACTCGGTGACTGTCAGGCCGGTCAGCTCCGCGCCCTGGATCAGGCCGGCCTCCAGCGGCGACGGCGCGATGGTGGAGGCGGTGGCCACGATCGCGCCGACCGTCAGCGGCGTCAGCCCCGCGGCGATCAGCGCCGGCATCAGCGTGGCCACGAGCAGCAGCGACAACGCACTGGCAGACGGCACGACGAAGGACAACAGCGTCGCGACGGCAAACCCGATGGGCACGAGCCAGTAGGAGCCGTGGAAGCGGCGCAGCGGGCTGGACAGCGCCACCACCGTCTTCGCGTCGGCGCCGATGTGGCGCATGTAGCCGACGAAGCCGAACAGCACCATGATCGCCATGCCGGTGCCGGCGAAGCGGGACTTGAACAGGGACTCGATGATCAGCAGCTCGTCGTAGAACGCGTTGCCGGAGGACTCGATGTCCGCGGTGGAGTGGTCGATGCGCCCGGTGGCCGCGGCGATCATGAGCAGCAGGACGCCGACGGCGAAGATGGAGGAGGCCGCGTGGACCTTCTTGGCAATGAAGTAGCCGACGGCGATGACGGCGAGAATGGCAAAGAAAATGTAAAGCACGCTGCGATTATGCAGTGTGAAGCCACGCCCCGCTGGGTGAATGCGCGGGGTGTGGCAAATCTCTCGACAAAAGCCGGAAAACTACGCCGGCTGGCCGCCGAGCAGGAGCACGTGGGCGATGTTGTCGGAGCGGTTGACCAGCCCCAGGGTGCGGTGGCCGGCGTCCAGCATCCCGGCGGAGTGCGCCGGCACCGGGGTGTTGTTCACGGTGATGTCCCCGTCGGGGGCGACCACGGCGTACTCGAACTCCTCGTAGACCGTGACGGCCAGTTCGGTCTCCGGCGCGATGGTCAGCTGCGCTGCCACGCACGGCTCGTCGGTTTCCACGGAGCCGGAGCGGCCGAACATGCGCCCGGCGAATACGAAGGCCTCGCCAGCGGACTCGGTGGTCACGCTGCGCAGGCCGAACGCGTCCGGCTGGGCGCGTTGGATCTTGTCGGGGACGGCTTCAGCGTCGATAAGCACTTGCACCTGCGCGCGCTCGAGTACGCCGCCGAGGCGGGCGGTGCCGTCGTGCCGCCATGCGAAGGATTTGCAGTCGGCGGGCGTATCTTCCGGGCCCGCGAGGCCCCTGAGGAATGCGACCCCGCGCCACGGGCCAGCGTTCAGCTCGATGAAGCTCATGGCGGCAAGCTTATATGATCCGGCGCTGCCGGGCTTCCTCCACGGCGGCGGTGCGGTTGTCCACCCCGAGTTTGGAATAAATGTGGATCAGGTGCGTCTTCACGGTCGCCTGCGAGATGAACAGTTGCTGGGCGATTTCCTTGTTGGAGGCGCCGGTCTGCACCGCGCGCAGCAGCTCAATCTCGCGCGCCGAGAGCGCCTCGGCCGGGTTGACCAGCCGGTCCGCCAGCACGTTCGCCACCTGCGGGGAGAGCACCCTTTTGCCTTGCGACGCGCTCCGCACCGCCTCGTACAGCTCATCTTCCGGCGCGTCCTTGAGCAGGTAGCCCATGGCGCCTGCCTCCACCGCGGCGACTACGTCGGCCTGGGTGTCGTAGGTGGTCAGGATCAGCACCGGCGGCCCGCCGGCGGCGACTAGGCGGCGCGTCAGCGCGATGCCGTCCGCGCCGGGCATCTGGATGTCGGAGACCACCACGTCCACCCCCTCGGGCACCTCGGCGTTGCCGTCGGCGGCCTCGGCGACGACTTTTACGCCGTCGAAGGAATTGAGCACGGCGCGCAGGCCGGCGCGGACGACCGGATGGTCGTCGATAAGCATGACGTTCAGCGTCATTTCTCCTCCACAGGCAGAGTTGCGGCGAGGACGTTGCCCTCCACCGTGAGCTCGCCGCCGACCTCCTCGACGCGGGCGCGCAGGCCTTTCAGGCCGTAGCCCTCGGGCCCGGTGATGCCGCGGCCGTTGTCGAAGACGTCGATGGTTGCGGTTGCACCAAGCCTATCGACGGTCACCACCGCCGACGAGGCACCCGCGTGGCGCACGATGTTGCTCAGGCCCTCCCGCACGACGCGCTCCGCCACCGACGCGCACGGTTCCGGCAGGTCGACGGCCTGGACGCGGACCTCGAGCTGTTCGCCGAGCGCGCGCTGGCGGTCCTGGGCGTGGCGCGCCAGGCGCTCAAGGCGCACCGGCAGCGTCTCGCGCTTCGGGGCCTGCGGCTGCGCGGAGTTCTCCGCGACGAAACGGCGCGCCTCCGCCAGGTTGTCGGAGGCGGTGGAGCGGATCACGTCCAGCGTCTCGCGCGCCGGGTCGCCCTCATCGAGCTGCTTGTCCATCGCCCGGCCCAGCAACACGATGGAGCTCAAGCCCTGCGCCATGGTGTCGTGCACCTCGCGCGCCAGACGCGCCCGCTCCTCCGCCACGCCCGCCGCGTGCTCGGCCTTCGCGGCCTCGCGCTGGGCGGCCTTGAGGTCCTCGGCCATCTGCCGGTAGTGGTCCGCCTCCGCGCGCAGCGCCTGGTAGGCGTGCACGATGATCACCGCCAGCACAGTGCCGATGGTGGGGCCGATGACCGCGCCGGGCCCGCCGGCGGGGGCGGTGGCGGAAAGTGCCACGGCCAAAAAAGCCGCCGCGGCCGCGAGCTCCCACCACGCGGGCAGCAGCACGCAGGCCAGCATGACCAGCGGGAACTCCAGCCAGACGAACTCTTCGGACATCTGCACCAGTCCCACCCACAGCGCGGCCACCACCGCGAGCCACGTGTTCGGCGCCCACGCCGGGTAGTCCTTGCCGTGGAAGTGCCAGACGGTGCCGGCCATGTAGACGCAGGCGAACGCCAGGGGCAGGGCGAGGGCGGTCACGGGTGCGTCGCTACGCAATTGCCCCACGAGCCCCACCGCGAGCAGCACGGCGACGAGCACGTGCAGGCTAACGCGCAGAAAATCGAGCAGGCGGGTGGTGGACAACATGCGACTGAGCGTAGATCAACCGATCGGTTGAGCGGGATTTCAACCGCCAGCGCGATGTGCGCCGGTGCAGGTCAACGGCAGGATCAAAGCCATGTTCGTAGGAATCAGAGAAATCACGTCAGCCAAGGGGCGCTTCGGGCTGATCGCAGGCACCGTGGCGCTGATTACGCTGCTGGTGGTCGTGCTCACGGGCCTGACCGCCGGCTTGGGCAAGCAGAACACCTCCGCGCTGGAGGCGCTGGATCCGAAGTCCGTGGTCTTCCAGGACCCGGAAGACATCTCGTTCACCACCTCCCGCGTCGAGGCGCGCGACGGGCTCACCCCGCTCGGCGCCAGCCAGATGCTCATGACCAAGGGCAACGGCGAGGACGCTGCCGTGGCCATCCTGTCGCTGCCGAAGGGCACCGAGCTTCCCGGGGGCCAGAAGCTTTCCGACGAAGCCGTGGCCGCACCCTCCCTCGAAGTCGGCGAGGGCGAAACCGTGACCGTCGCCGGCAACGACATCACCGTCGGCGCGATTGGCGAGGACCTCGCGTTTTCCCACTCCCCCATCCTGTGGGTGCCCACGGAGTTCTGGCAGGCGGCGATGCACACCGACGCTGACGGCTCGGTGCTGCTGGCGGACCACGACGTCGACGGCGGAGTGAGCCTGAAGGAGGCCTTTGACGGCCTGCCGGCGTACTCCTCGGAGCAGGGCTCGCTGAAGCTCATCCAGGGCTTCCTCTACGCCATCGCCGCGCTGGTGATCATCGCCTTCCTCACCGTGTGGACGATGCAGCGCACCCGCGACCTGGCCATCCTGAAGGCCATCGGCGCGTCCAATAAATATCTGCTCAAGGACGCCCTCGGCCAGGCCGCGGTGATCCTGGGCATCGGCGCGCTCATCGGCGGCGTCGCCGCGTTCGGCCTGGGCCTTGTCATGCAGGACGGCGCCCCGTTCTCGCTGACCGCGCTCACGGCGGTCGCTCCCCCGGTGGCCATCTGGGCCCTGGGCATGGTCGGCGCCCTGATCGCCACCCGTTCCATCACGAAAGTTAACCCTCAGGCGGCTCTTGGAGGTGTCGCATAATGCTCGAACTCAACGATGTCACCGTCGCATTCAAGGACGGCCAGGAAATGCGCACAGTGCTGGACCACCTGGAGTTCACCGCCAAGCCCGGCGAGATGACCTTCATCGTCGGCGAGTCCGGCTCCGGCAAGTCCACCCTGCTGTCCGTGGCGGCCGGCCTGATTCAGCCGGATTCCGGCACCGCGAAGCTCAACGGTCAGATCGTGGACAACGACGTGCGCCGCGACAAGATCGGCATG
Source organism: Corynebacterium faecium (assembly GCF_027257105.1). Lineage (NCBI taxonomy): Bacteria > Bacillati > Actinomycetota > Actinomycetes > Mycobacteriales > Corynebacteriaceae > Corynebacterium > Corynebacterium faecium. The sequence continues at coordinate 36,783 of NZ_JAPYJX010000002.1, read as the reverse complement.
ATCTTCCAGCAGGCCAACCTCATCGCCGCGCTGAACGTGCGCGACCAGCTGCTGGTCACGGACCACATCCGGGGCATCAAACCCCGCCGCGGCCGGGCCGAGGAGCTGCTGGCCACCGTCGGCCTGGAGGGTCTGGGCGACCGCCGCATCGGCGGGATGTCCGGCGGCCAGCGCCAGCGCGTCGGCATCGCGCGTGCGCTCATGGGCGAGCCGTCGCTTCTGCTTGCAGACGAGCCCACCGCCGCCCTCGACGCCGACCGCTCCCAGGAGATCGTGGCGCTTCTGCGCCAGCTCACCACCGAGCGAAACATCGCCTGCGGTTTTGTCACCCACGACCGCTCCTTGATCGAGAGCAGCGACGAAGTCTTCGAACTCGGCGTCAACGCCCCCGCTTACGCCTAAACTGGCGCGCGTGTTCTACCGCGCCACAGGCCCCGCCCCGCTCGACCCCTCCCTTTTAGCCAGGGAGATCGAGCGCAGGGCGGGGCTTTCGTCGTCCGGGCCCCAGGTGCGCGCTCTTCCGCAGGTGCCTGACGACGCCCTCGTGGCCGGCGATGGCTATTGGCTGGCGGGGCGGAGCGCCGTCGATAAGCTGCGCGTTTTCGACCGCAACGTGGTCGCCTACGCGGTGGGCGAGGCGTTCATCGTGACCTCGCTGCAGGAAATGGGTGCGACGATGCTGCGCGGCCGCGACCTCGTGCGCGTGCCGCACGGCATTTTCCGCGTGCCCGAGTGGGGCCAGCGCACGTTTGTCGCCGGCGAGACCGCGGAGTTTCTGCGCGGCTACCTGGAGCTGGAGGCCGCCGGGCAGTTCGTGGAACCCGCGCGCTACCGCAGGAGGGACCGGGAACGCGTGGCCATGACGGTAAACGCCAACGCACCGAGCACCGCCGTCGACAGCAGCGTGCCGCCGAGGTAGCCCAAGTCCACGGTGGCGGCGCCCAGCGCCGAGCCGGAGGCGATGCCCACCTGGAACGTGACCACGTACACCGAGCTGGCCAGATCCTGGTTGCGCTGGCCGGCGAACAGGAAGATCGTTGTGGCCACCGTGGGCAGCGCGCCCGCGGCGATGCCGAAGACTACGATCACCGCGAACATGCCGATCCCCGTGTTGTAGTGCAGCGCGAGCAGGCCCGCGATGCCGGAGGCCACCAGCGTGGCAGTGGCGATGCCGTTGAGGCGGATCATGCGCGCATCTACCAGGCGGCCGGACAGGGTCACGCCGACCAGGCCCGCGATGCCGTAGATGGCCACACCGTAGGGCACGAAGCGGTGGCCTGCCGTGGCCTCGATGAGCAGGGCCAGGTACGTGAAGGTGACAAAGATCGCCATCACGGCGAGCACCAGGTAGATGACCAGAGACGGAATGGCAGACTTCGTCGCCCGCGCGTCAGCCTGCTGGGCCGGCGGCTTCGCGGGCAGGCTGGGCAGGGAAATCACCATCATGACCAGTGCGCCTACCACCGCGGCGCCGAGCACCCAGGTGGAAGCGCGCCAGCCGATCGCCGAGCCCATCGCCGTGGTCAGCGGCGAGCCGACCACCATCGACAACGTCGAACCGAACGACACCGCAGCGACCGCCTTGCCCATCTGCCCCGGAGGCGCGATGCGCGCGGCAACAGGGTTGACCAGCGACCAGAACAGGCCGTGGGTGAACGCCGCCGTCACACGCCCCGCCACCAGCGTGGCGTAGCTCGTGGCCGTGGCCTGCAGGACGATGCCGCCGAGCAGAAACACCAGCGTGGCAATGAGCAGGTAGCGCCTATTTACCTTCCGCGTGAAATGCATCAGCGGAATGGTCACCACCGCGACCAAGCCAGCGTAGACGCTCATGAGCAGGCCAATCTGGCCCTCAGAGACGTTCAGGTCCCGCGCCATCGGGGAAATCAGGCCGATGGCGAACATCTCGAACGTGACATACACGAAAGCAGCGAAGCTCATCGCCGTCAGCGGGACGACGGGGAACTTCGCTGCTTGCTGTGGAGATTGCTGGGTGTTTCGCACCGAGCCAAGATACGGCTACTGGTCAGACAGCGCAAACGCTGCGCCGGCAGCGCCAAGCGCAACCAGGATCGCCACGATCACACCGATGATCACGCCAGTGCTTGCCGACGAACCGCCGGACGTGGTGTTCGCAGTCTGCTCAGTCCTGTGGGTGGTCTGGGAAACCGAGATGTTCTTCATGTTGGTAGTCACCGTCGTGGTGACGTTGCCGTTGGTGACCGTGTGAGTCACGGAATCATTGGTCCTGCCCGGCTGCTGAGCCGGAGTCTTGTACACGCTCGTCGACGGCGTAGTGGTCTGCAGGTCCGGGTTCGGGCCGTCTGTAGGCAAAAGTGCGTTGCCGCCACCTGCGGCACAAGTCTGACGAGCTTCCTCGAACGCCACCATCAACCTGGACACACGACGAGCCTGCTTCACGTCCGGCAGCTGCTCATACGCATCAACCCACGCCTCGACCTGGTCCTTCGGCATGGCCGGGTAATCGCGGGACTGCTGCTCAACCAGCCCTTCGCGATCCGGGATCAACGCGAACTCCGCGAAGCCGTCGCGAGCCGGCACAGTGATTTCGCCGTTGCTCACAGCGGTATCAATGATGTCCCAGTACTTGGTCATGTCGAACGCCTGGTGGTCGCTGACCGCCGCCGAATTCCACACCTGCGTGAAGTACGCGCGGGAAGAATCGATGTCCGCCCCAGTGTCCTCAGCGACACGCTGAGCCCACATCTCGATGTTGGCCTCAAGGTTGCTGTTGAAGTAGTTCACGTATGAACCGGTGTACAGCTCCAAAAATGGCGCTACTGTCTCAGGCGCAGCCGGGTACAGCTGCTCGAACGCGGAAGCCCAGCGGGCCCGCTCATCTACTGCGCCGATGCCGACACTGCGATCGAGCGAGTCGATGTACTTACGCTCAGCGTCATTCACCTTGAGCGAGCAAACTCCATCGCTGGGCTGACCCACGGTAGCTGCGCCGGCGGACGGCACGACAAACGCAGCCGCTGCGGTCGCGGCTGCGCATGTGAGCGCTACGATCCTCCGATTTTTAAACACGTCAATAGCGTAGCGCAGTGGGACAACAATTCAGCAATCGCCCGAGGGGTGACGTGGCTCTCTTAAACGGACGGATCCGTTTAAATTCGGGGAACGTGCAGGTTGCCGGAACGTTAACTCAAGTTTCTAAGCGAAATAAAAGGTTGTATTGGGTGCTAGGTACGCTCTTTCTGGGGCATTTTTGCTTGTCAACGGGATAAATTACACGCCCGTAATTCAGAGATGTTGACGTTTATTATGCGTCTCGGGTGTCGATGGAGCTTCCGGTCAGGACTCTCTGGCCGGGGTGGTCAACGGGTGGGCTTTCTGTCTGGGCGGGGCTTGCGGACTCCGCGACTCCGCATTGCGGACAACTGGGGGCGCGCCAACTATTGGTTCCTGCCCGCGATCTGCTTCGCGATGTCCCGGGCGAAAGGGCTCACGCCACCGATGGTGCCGGCGCCGGGGCCGTTCAGTGAGTCGAAGCCGAGGACGAACAGGCCGGGCGTGTCCAGGCCGCGCTCTAACCCGCGGACCGGAGCTAGCGCGGGGCGGAAGCCGGTGGCCCAGATCAGGGCATCGAAGCCAGAGAGCGAGTCGAGGGACGAGACCATGGGTGAGGCGTCGAGGAGACCCTGTGCACGGGCCCGGTGAACTTCGGGAACGACCACGATGTCGCCGCCGAAGTCCGCGCCGCCGGGGTCGCCCTCGCCGCATGCGATGGCGACGAAGCGCTCGCGGTTGCGACGGAACAGCTGCGCGCCGTCGACGTCGTCGGGCATGAACGAGGGCGGCCGGCGGGTGAACCACTGCGCGTCCACGCCGGACAACCCCAGGTCGGCGACGATCTGCGCGCCGGAATTCCCGCCGCCGACCACAGCGACGCGCTGCCCGGCGAAATCCGCAGGCCGTCGGTAGGACGCGGCGTGCAGCTGCTGCCCCGCGAACGACCCCGGCACGAACGGGACGAAGGGCGCGGACCAGATGCCGGTGGCCATCACTACATTGCGTGCGGAGAGGCTGTTGAGGTGGAAGGCGGAGCCGTCGTGAAGCAATTGCTTGACGCGTTGACCTCGGTGGATGGGCAGTGAGTACCGCTGCTCGTAGCGGGACAAATACTTCACGACGTGATCACGTGGCGGGTAGCCGTCGAAGTGGGGCATGGGCCAGCCGGGCAGGTTGGAAAACTCCGCGCGGGAGAACAGAGTCAGTGCGTCCCAGTAGTGCGGCCATGCCCCGCCGGGCTCATCGGAGGCATCGAGAACTACAAACGAAGCGCCGTATTTGCGCAGGTAGTACGACACGGCTAGCCCGGATTGGCCGGCGCCGACAACGACGGCGTCAAGCATGGGTGCCTCGGGTGCTTAGCGCGGTCGCGGGGCGGACAAATTCGGCGATGCGGCTAGCCGGCGCGGTGGCGGGGCCAAACGGGGTCTCGGCGGCGAGTGACGCTGCGAGCGCGTGGACGGTCACCGCCCCGGTGGTTGTGGCGGCTATGGCGGCGTCGGCGTATGGGGTGCGTGCCGCAGCCAGCGCCAGGTGCGCACCCATGATGCCAGCGAGCACGTCGCCGGAGCCGGGTGTCGCAGCCCAAGAATGGCCGGCATCGACGGCGTGGATCAGGTGCGGCTCGTCCTCCGGCGCGACCAGGGTGATTCGGCCCTTGCGCGCGATGGTCGCGCGCAGCGTTGCAGCGAGGGCGAGTGTCTCTTCGAAGCGGATTCCCGCGGCAACTCCGGCCGCTTTCTGGAGGCGCGCGAACTCGCCGTCGTGGGGCGTGAGCACTGTAGTCTGCTGCCGTTTGGCCACCTGTTGGCGCAGTTCAGGGTGTTCGGCGAGGAGGGTGAGGCCGTCGGCGTCGATGAGCACTGGCACCTCCTGGCGCAAGATCCAGGAGAGCTCAGCGGCGGCTGCCTTGTCGGTGCCGGCGCCAGGGCCGAACACCCAGGCCTGCACCCGTCCCGCATCCTCGAGCGTTTGCGTGACGACGACCTCCGGATGTGCCCGCACCACCTCAGCGGCCTGCGGACCGGCGTAGCGCACCATTGCCGGCGAGGCGTGTACAGCACCAGACACGGCGAGTAGCGCGGCACCCGGATACCCGTCACTACCTGCGCGGACGCCGACTACTCCCCCGCTGTACTTGTCGTCGTAAGGGCCCGGCTCGACGGGGCGGACCGACGCGGCACGGAGCGGGGTGAGACTGCTGGGCCAATGGCCGGGGCCTGGCACGGCCCGGTTGGCGAGCACTAGTGCGGGTCCCTCATGCGCCCATTCGGGCAGGGTTTCCAACAGCGCACTGTGCAGCGGGCGCCCCGGCAGGCCGATGTCCGCGAGCAGCTGCACCCCGCACTCCGGGGCAAGCGCGTGGGCGCGTCGCCACCCGCCGAACGTGACGGTGGCATCGGCGGAAACGTGCAGCTCACCCGCTACGCCGGTGTTTGCATCCACGCCGGAGGGAACGTCCACAGCCAGAACCTGCACGCCCCGCAGCCATGCAACCACGTCCACGAGTTCCCCGCGCAGCCCGCCGGATCCGCCGATGCCGGTGATGCCGTCGATGGCAAGGGCGTATTCCGCGGAACCTTCGGGCAGCCGTTCCAGCACAGTGCCGCCGGCGTTGGTGAACGCCGAAAGGGCCCGCTCTTGGGCGTGTCCGGCAGTCAGCAACGCATCCACGTTGTGGCCGGCGAGCTGCAACTCGGCACCGGCGTAGAGCGCGTCGCCGCCGTTGCCGCCCGGCCCGGCGAGCACGAGAGCGCGGCCGCTCGAACCGCCTGATCCTCCAGCCAGCATCGCCTTCGCCGCCTCGAACACCGCGTGCGCCGCCGACTGCATGAGCTCGCCGGGGTGCGACTGGAAATCCAGCAACGGTGCTTCCGCGGCCCAGACCTGGTCTGCGGTGAAAGTCGTGGCGTGCATGCGCACCACACTACCCGCGCCCTAAAGTGCCTGGCAGGACGGGCAAAAGAATAGGTTGCGGCCTTCAAACTGCTGCTTTTCGACGGGGCGCCCGCACACGTAGCAGGGCTCGCCGGTGCGGCGGTAGACGTAGACCTCTCCCCCGTGGTCGTCCTCCCGTGGCGCGCGCGACATCGCCTCGGGCAAGTGCTCGGGGCGCACTGTGTCGATGCGCCCGGTGGCCACCCCGTCGGCCATGAGCGCGACCAGGTCGGCCCAGATGGCGTCGAAACGCTCACGGCCCAGCTCCCGGCCAGGGGTGAACGGGGAGATGCCCTGGCGAAACAGCGGCTCGGCCCGGTAGATGTTGCCCACACCGGCGAAGTAGGCCTGGTCCATCATCAGCGAGCCGATGGCGCGCCGGGAGCGCCGCACCCGCTCGAACAGTGCGTCCGGGTCCGCGGCGGGAGAAAGCGGGTCTTCGCCGGCGGCGTCCAGAATCGCCTGCTGCTCCGCCGGGGTGATGTAGGCGCATTTCTGTGGTCCGCGCAGGTGGGCGGCTATCTCCCCTGCTCCCCCGTCCGGCACGAGCCGCAGCCGGATCTGGCCGCGCAGCGTGTCGGCGGGCTCAAAGGAGAACTTCCCGATCAGACCCAGGTGCACGTGCACGATCGCGTCCGTGAACTGCAAAAACAGGTGCTTTCCGTGGGCTGCAGCGTGGGTGAGCGGAGTGCCGTCGATAAGCGAAGGCTCGAAGCGCCCCTGCGGGGAGCTCGCGGCAATTGGCGCGGGGCGGAAATCCGTGTTGAAGCGGCGCGCAAGCCGGTGAATGACATGACCCTCAGGCACGGTCGCTGACTGTACTATTGCACCCATGCCGTATGAGATCGGGTTCGACCGCGAAAAATACATCCAAATGCAGTCCGAGCACATCCAGGAACGGCGCGCGGAGGTGGGAGGCAAGCTGTACCTGGAAATGGGCGGCAAGCTTTTCGACGACAACCACGCCTCCCGCGTCCTGCCCGGATTCACGCCCGACAACAAGATCGCCATGCTGGACCGGATCAAGGACGAAGTGGAAATTGTCATCTGCTTCAACGCCGGCGACGTGGTGCGCCAGAAGATGCGCGCTGACCTGGGCATCAGCTACGAAGACGACGTGCTGCGGCTTGTCGACGTGTTCCGGGACCGCGGATTTTTGGTGGAAAACGTTGTGGTCACCCAGCTGGAGGGCCACAACCAGAACGTGGAGGCGTTCGTGGAGCGCCTGGGCCGGCTGGGGCTGAAGGTGGCGCGCCACTACATGATCCCGGGCTACCCGAACGACACCGCGAAGGTGGTCAGCGAGGAAGGCTTCGGCCGCAACGACTACGTGGAAACCTCCCGCGACCTGGTGGTCATGACCGCGCCGGGGCCCGGTTCAGGCAAGCTGGCCACCTGCCTTTCCCAGGTGTACCACGAGCACAAGCGCGGCATCGACGCTGGTTACGCCAAGTTTGAGACGTTCCCCATCTGGAACCTGCCGCTGTCGCACCCGGTGAACCTGGCGTACGAGGCCGCCACGACGGACCTGGACGACATCAACGTCATCGACCAGTACCACCTGGACGCCTACGGGGAGAAGGTCTCCTCCTATAACCGCGATATCGAGGTCTTCCCGTTGCTGAAAACGCTGCTGCGGGAGGCCACCGGCGCGGACCCGTACCAGTCGCCGACCGACATGGGCGTGAACATGGCGGGCTACTGCATCTCCGACGACGCCGCGTGCCGCCACGCCGCCGAGCAGGAGATCATCCGCCGCTACTACGCGGCGCTTGTGGACGAACGCCGCGCCGACGCCGACTCCACTATCTCCGACCGCAACCTCAACGTCATGCGCAAGGCGGACCTTTCCGTGGAGGACCGCGTGGTGGTCGCGCCCGCTCTCGAGGTGGCGGAGCGCACCGGCAAGCCGGGCGCGGCGCTGGAGCTGCCGGACGGGCGCATCGTCACCGGCAAGACCTCCGACCTGCTCGGACCGTCCGCCGCGGTGCTGCTCAACGCCTTAAAGCTGCTGGCCGGCATCGACGACGACGTGCACCTGCTCTCCCCCGATTCCATCGAGCCGATCCAGACGCTGAAGACCCGCCACCTGGGCTCGGTGAACCCGCGTCTGCACACCGACGAGGTGCTCATCGCGCTGTCCGTGTCGGCGTCCGGCAACCCGGACGCGGCGCTGGCGCTGGAGCACTTGAAGTCGCTGCGCGGGTGCGACGCGCACATCACCACGATTCTGGGGTCCGTGGACGAGGGCATTTTCCGCAACCTTGGAGTGCTGGCCACCTCGGAGCCGAAGTACTGGCGCAAGGCGTTGTACCACAAACGCTAAGTTTTCCAACACTAACTATTGCGCTCGTTTCGGTTATGGTTTATTGTCGAGCGCATGCGGGAACAGCAATCGCCGGTGGAAGACGCATTAGCAGAGCTCAACAACAACCTTGCCGTGGCGCGCACGCGCGCAGAAGACCACGTCACGCTGCCGAAACAGACCGCCGTGTGGGTCCGTGACCTGCTCGAGGACCTCGCGGAGGGCCGCCTGGTGCGCCCGCCCGAACCGGACGAGGAGATGACCACCCAGCAGGTGGCCAACCTGCTCGGCGTCTCGCGCCCGTTCGTGGTCAAGCTCATTGACGACGGCAAGCTGCCCGGCCACAAGGTGGGCACCCACCGCCGCGTGTACACGCGCGACGCCCACGCGTTCAAGGAAAAGCGGGGTTGAGGTGCGGGAACTTTCGCTTAGCGACGGCGCACGCGTCCTCGCCGTCGTCGCCCACCCCGACGACATGGAGTACGGCGCCTCGGCCGCCGTGGCCAAATGGGCCGAAGACGGTATCGAGGTGGCGTACCTGCTGCTCACACACGGCGAGCACGGCATCGCGGGCGGGGATCCTGTGCAGGTGCGCGAGATCCGCGCAAAAGAGCAGCGCCGCGCCTGCGACATCGTCGGCGCAGGGGAACTGGAGATGCTCGACTTCACCGACGGCCTGCTGGAACACACCCTCGAGCTGCGCAAGGCCATCGCCGGAAAGATCCGCACCTTCAAACCCACCGTGGTGCTCACCCAGGACTGGAGCGTTGTTGCCCCGTGGGGCCTGAACCAGGCGGACCACCGGGTGGCGGGCATGGCGGCGGTGGACGCCGCGCGCGACGCCGGCAACGAGTTCCTCTTCCCGGAGCTGGGCCCGCGCCACCAGGCGGAAACGCTGCTGGTCAGCGGCGGCCACGAGCCGGACGTCGCGGTGGCGGTGGAGCAGCGGCACGTGGAGAAAGGCGCACAATCGCTGGACGCCCACGAGGCATACTTTCAGGCGCTGCCGGAGCACCCCAGCGGCGCGGAGATCGTCGGCAGGGCGGCCACGCAGGGCGGGGAAGCGCTGGGAGTACCGCTGGCTATCGCGTTCAAGGCCTTCGACCTCTAACTTTCCCCGCTGGCCTGGGTGGACATAGACTGCCAGGCATGACCAGCAAGATCCTGCTCTACTACAAGTTCCAGCCCATCGCCGACCCGGACGCGGTGCGCCTGTGGCAGCGGGACCTGTGCGAAGGCCTGGGGCTGACTGGGCGCATCATCGTGTCCAAGGACGGCATCAACGGCACCGTCGGCGGCGACATCCGCGCCTGCAAGACCTACGCCAAAAAAACCCGCGAGTACTTCAAGGGCATCGAGTTCAAGTGGTCCGAGGGCGGGGCGGAAGACTTTCCCAAGCTCAGCGTCAAGGCCCGCGAGGAGATCGTCTCCTTCGGCGTGCCGGGCGAGCTGAAGGTGGACGAAAACGGCGTGGTCGGCGGGGGAGTGCACCTCAGCCCGGAACAGGTCAACGAGCTGGTGGCCGACAACCCCGAGGCCGTGTTCTTCGACGGCCGCAACGCCCGCGAAGCAGAGATCGGCCGGTTCAAGGGTGCGGTGGTGCCGGATGTGGAAACCACCCACGACTTCATCAAAGAGCTGGACTCCGGCAAGTACGACTGGATGAAGGACAAGCCCGTCATCTCGTACTGCACCGGCGGGATCCGCTGCGAGGTGCTCTCCAGCCTCATGATCAACCGCGGGTTCAAGGAGGTCTACCAAATCGACGGCGGCATCGTCCGCTACGGCGAAAAGTTCGGCAACTCGGGGCTGTGGGAGGGCTCGCTGTATGTCTTCGACGACCGCATGCACACCGAGTTCGGCGCGCCGGGCGACCCGGACTACGTGCAGCTCGGCCACTGCGTGCACTGCGGCGCGGCCACAAACCAGTTCTACAACTGCGCCAACGAGCCGGAGTGCCGCCGCCAGTACTTGAGCTGCGAGGACTGCCGCGAAAACAACCCGTACTGCGGGGAGTGCGCCCAGCGCGCTACTGCGTAGCCAGAATCGCCAGCGTGATAATCAACCACGCCATGGTGAACGGCACCAGCGGGATCCAAAACACGCCGATCCAGGGGATCCAGCGTTCGTAGCGGTTGAGCTTGCGCACAGTGATCACCGCGCAGGTCAACAGCCCCACCACCGGCGGGATCGAGGTGGTCACGGCCCACCACGTGCGCCAGGACTCGGTGCAGAGCCAGGCGGAGCTGCCGTCGCAAAGCGGACCGCCCTGCGCGCGCGAGATCACCGCAAGAATGAACGCCAGCAGTAGGGTCACGGCTACCGTGCTCATCGCGAACGTGATCGCCTGGCGGGTGGAGCGGCGGTTTTTCCGGTCCACCTCCAGCGGATCCGGCTGGTCCGCGAGCTCGTCGAAGGAGCGCGGCTCGGGCCGCATGCGCGAGAAACGGTCGGCGGGGGAGTGAAGGTCGTTCTCCGGGTGCTCCATGGAGCCCAACCTACTGCGCCTTCGGGGAGTGCGGGCACACCACCACAGGCACCGAGGCGTAGCGGATGAACTCGCCTTCCAACGTGCCCACAAACACGCTGGTGAACTGGGGCGACGGATGGGTCCCCAGGAACATGATGTCGCCCTTTTTCCACTTCACCGAATCAATGGAGCGCTTCCAGCTCTTCGCCGCCGAGACGGAGCTGGTGACGTGGAAGGTGTCGCACACGTCCGGCGCGACCTCCGCCGCCAGTGCCCACGCGTAGTCGCGGGCGTGGTCGAGCATGCCCAGCGTCTGCTCGTTCCAGGTAGACGTGTGCTTCTCGTAGGCGGTGGGGGAAAACGCGATAATGCGCAGCGGCAGCCCCAACTTGCAGGCCAGAGCGGTGGCGTAGTCCAGGCCGGAAAACTCCGGCTCAGCTGGGTCGTCCTCCGCCACGATCGCGTACGTCACGCGGGTGATGCCCTTCTTGGAGAGCTTCACCCCGCGTGGCGCAAGCCCCAACGGGACGGGGCAGGAGCGCATCATCTCGTCCGCAACGCTGGACGGGCGGAACCGGCCCTTCGGCGTCTTCGCGCGAGAGCCCATCAGGATCAGGTCCGCGCCGAAGTCCTTCGCGGTCTCGTACAGGGAGCGCACCCTGTCCTTGCTGTCCACGAGGCGGGAAACGTCCTTCGACCACTGCTCGCGCGGGATGTGCTCCGTCAGCGCCTTCTCCACGCGGGAGTCGAAGGTGGCCTGCGCCTCCTTCATGCGCTTCTTGCGGCCCTTGGTGGCGTTGGCCAGGGATTTTGTCCATTTGGACTGGGTGCTGGACATCACCTGCACGGTCACCGGCAGCGAGCGGCCGAGCCACGCGGCGAATTCCACTGCCTCGGTGTTTGCCACGTCCCAGCCCACAAGCACGCGCAGGGGAAAGGCAAGGGCCGCAAGATGGGCGCTGTCAGCGCTTGGGGAGCTGCTCAGGGCCTTCCTCCTTGACACATGTCCGCATACGCGAGTTTTCAGATAATACAGACATCATAAACATGTGCCGTCCTGGAGAGGGAAAGCGGTTAGTCCGCGGAACCGGTGGCGTACGCGCGGGCGAGGTCGTTGAGGACCCCGGTCAACGAGTCCAGCTTCTCCAGCGCCTCCGCATCCAGCGCGCTGAGCATCTGGGCGAGGGAGCGGGTGCGCTCTGCGCCGACGCGCTCCAGCTCAGCGCGGCCGAAATCTGTCAGCTCCACGGACACGCCGCGGCGGTCGTCCACCGAACGCACGCGCCGCACCAGATTGCGCTTTTCCAGCTGGTTGACGGTGTTGGAGGCCGTGGGCAGGCGCACGCCTTCCTCGGCGGCCAGCCTGCTAATTCGCGTGGGGCCGCTGAAGCCAAGCCTGTGCAGCACGGACAGTTGCGGGCCGGTCAGGTCCGAGTCCTCCGCGTTGCGGAAGTACGCCACGTACAGGCTGGTCATCGCTGGGCGGATGTCCGCCGCGATCCGCATGGCTTCCGCGGAGGGTTCGTCGTGCGCCGCCACTGTGCACCTCTTTCTTCCAAGTACTTTTCAAAATCTAGCAGCAAGGACTGGGGTTATGATGGCCGGGATGTTCACGTACGAGCACGAGGTGTCCCACGAGTGGCAGCGCCGCCAGACGCTGCGCGAACTCAAGCGGGGGCATTTGCCTATCGACGAGGTGTGCGACGCCGACTTCCTGCTCCACGCCGCCGCGCAGCACCACGGCGAGGATTCCGCCCGGCCCTGCCCCGTGTGCGGCGAAGTGATGCGTGACGTGCGCTGGGTCTACTCCGAAAAGTTGGGCAGGCGCACAGGCACCGCGCGCAGCGAGGAGGAGATAGACAGACTCGTGGGCGAGGTGGGGGCGCTGACCGTCCACGTGGTGGAGGTGTGCCCGTCGTGCAAGTGGAACCATCTGTTACAAGAAGTCACAGCCGTACCAGTAGTGTGAATCCGAACTGGGCAGGTAGGGTGTCCGGTAGGAATGTAGTAGGTAGCTCGCCCGTTTGCCCTCCCCGCGGGCGCGGCGGGTGCAATTGTGCAGGGAAAACGTGTGACTGAACAGAGCGCTGAAAAGAATACGGCGAAGGCGAAGGGCTCCAGCGGCACCACGGCCGTGAAGAAAAAGAAGAAGTCCCGCGCGTGGCAGTGGGTGCTTGCCTTCTTGCTGTTCCTCCTCCTGCTCGCCTGCGTGCCGGTCGGCTGGTTTATGTGGAAGTACTCCAAGGCCGAGGTCCCGGAACCAGGCGAGATTGAGACGGCGCAGATCTCCTCGATCTACTTCAACGACGGCGAAAACGAGCTCGCCCGCCTCGTGCCGCCCGAGGGCAACCGTGAGCAGGTGCCCCTCGAATCTGTGCCCGAGGAGGTGCAGAATGCTGTGCTGGCCGCGGAGGACCGCGACTTCTGGACCAACTCGGGCTTCTCGCCGACCGGTTTCGCCCGCGCGGCGCTGGGACAGATCACCGGCAACACCTCTGCAGGCGGCGGCTCCACCATCACCCAGCAGTACGTGAAGAACGCGCTGGTGGGCAACGAGCACTCCTACGAGCGCAAGGCCAATGAGCTGGTCTACTCAATCAAGATGACCAACCAGTGGTCCAAGGAGGACATCCTCCGCGCCTACCTGAACACCGTGTACTTCGGCCGCAACGCTTACGGCGTCGAGGCCGCCGCGCACGCCTTCTTCGACAAGCCGGCATCCGAGCTCACCGTCGAGGAGGGCGGCGTGCTGGCCGCCTCGATCCAGCTGCCTAGCGAGCTGGACCCGTGGACGAACCGCCAGGCCGCTGAACAGCGTTGGAACTACGTCATGGACGGCCTCGTCGAGATGGGCAAGGTCACCCCGGAGCAGCGAGCCGGGATGGTGTACCCGGAGACCCGCGACCCGGCTTCCTACTCCGCATACACCGAAGCCACCGGCCCGAACGGCCTGATCAAGAACCAGGTGATCAAGGAGCTCGAGGCCCTCGGCATCACCGAAAGCGACCTGACCAACCGCGGTTTGCAGATCACCACGACGATCGACGCCGCTTCCCAGGCCAACATGGAGCGCATCGCCCGCGACCGCCTGGCCAACCTGCAGGAGGACGCGCGCACTGGTGCGGTGGCCGTCGATCCGTCGACAGGCGCAGTGCGCGCTTACTACGGCGGCGACGACGCGTCCGGCTGGGACTACGCCAACGCCGGCCTGCAAACGGGTTCGACGTTCAAGATTTTCGCGCTCGCGGCCGCCCTGCAGCAGGGCATCCCGCTGACCGCCCAGTTCGACTCCTCCCCGGTACACCTGCCCGGCAACATCACTGTGACGAACTGGGACGGTGGCGGCGGCGGCATGCTGTCCATGACGCAGGCGACCACCGTGTCCTCGAACACCGCCTTCATGCGCATCCAGGACGAGCTGGACAACACCACGCAGGACACCGCCGACATGGCGCACGCCCTGGGCGTGGCCAAGTCCATCCCCGGCATCCCGGTGACCCTGCGCGAAAACGGTGGCCAGCCGTACGAAGGCATCGTGCTGGGCCAGTACCAGTCCCGCGTGCTGGACATGGCCACCGCCATGTCCACACTGACCAACCGCGGCCTGATGCACCCGACCCACTTCGTGGACAAGATCGTGGACGCCAACGGCGAGGTCCTCTACCAGGTGGACAACGACTACACCGAGCGTCGCGTGGCCGAGCAGGTGGCGGACAACACCCTCCAGGCCATGCAGGGCGTGGCCGGCTACTCCAACGCCGTCCTCGCCGGCGGCCGCCAGTCCGCGTCCAAGACGGGCACCGCCCAGATGGGCGACACCGGCAACAACAAGGACGCCTGGATGGTCGGCTCCACCCCGCAGCTCGCAGTGGCCGTGTGGGTAGGCACCGCCGACAACACCTCCCCGATCTTCAACGAGTGGGGCGGCAACATGTTCGGCTCCAACACACCGGCCCGGATCTGGAAGGAATTCCTGGACACCGAGCTGGAGGGCCAGGAGTTTATGAGCTTCCCCAACGCCAACCCGGTGTACTGGGGCGTGAACCCCTACTCCGGCGGCACCGGCCTGGGCGGCTACTACTCCAACCCGACGCCGAGCTACACCGGCGGCACCGGCCAGGCGCCGTCCGCCCCGAGCTCCGCGGCGCCGGCGGAGGAGCCGTCGGGCCCGGCAGCGCCTGAGGCGCCGGGCGGGGAGGAGGCACCGGCGCCCGCACCCGCACCGGCGCCAGCCCCGGCACCCGCGCCAGCCCCCGCGCCGGCACCGGCGCCAGCGCCGAACCTCAACGACACGATCAACGACGTCCTCGACCAATTCCAGGGAGCGTTCCAATAAATGACTGAGCCGACGCAGACTACGCAGGTCACCTGGCCGGACCCGGCGGACCGTGTCCAGCCCGGCCGCACCGAGCCGCTCGCGCGCGGCTGGGTGGAGTTCCTCGGCGGGCCGATGGGCCGCTTCGCCCAGATCGGCCGCGCCCGGTTCTGGACGCCGCTGCGCTCCATCCTCGCCGTCGCATACGTCTTTTTGTCCTTCGGCCTGCTGCAGAAGGCGCACTGCGCCGGCGGCAAGGCCGACGACAACGGCATCATCCAGCTCAACTGGGACGGCAACCGCCAGTACACCGCCGCCTGCTACAACGACATCATTCCGCTCTACGGCGCCCGCGGCCTGGACCAGGGCGGTTTTGTTTACGACTACTCGTGGGTGGAGGACGGCCTGACCCGCTACATGGAGTACCCGGTGCTCGCCGGCCTGTTCCAGCAGCTGTCTGCTTGGCTTTCGCGCAGCACCTACTTCCTGGTGGACAACTTCGTGCCGGATTCCGGCTGGTACTTCTACGTCACCGCGCTGCTCATGTCCATCATCTGGGTGATCACCATCCGCATGGTCGCCGAGCTCGCGGGCAACCGTGTCTGGGACACCCTCCTGGTCGCCGGCTCTCCGCTGCTGATCGTCCACGCGTTCACCAACTGGGACATCCCGTCCATCTTCTTCGCCGTCGCCGCGATGCTGGCCGCCCGCAACCGGAAATTCTGGCTCGCCGGCGTGCTCATCGGCCTGGGCACCGCGTTCAAACTCTGGCCGATCTTCCTGCTCGGCGCGTACCTCACCGTGGCGCTGCGCAAGCGCGACCTCGTCCCGTTCGGCAAGATGCTCGCCGCCATGGTGGTGTCCTGGCTCGTGGTCAACGTGCCGGTCTACCTGCGCAACCCGGATGCCTGGGGTGAGTTCAACCGCCTCAACACGGACCGCGGCTGGGAATGGACCACCATCTACGCGGTCATCTCCCGCATGACCGGCTGGACCGGCTTCGACTCCGGCGAGGGCGCCCCGGTGATCCTCAACGCCGTGACTCTGATTCTGTTCCTGCTGGGCTGCCTGGGCGTGCTCATCCTGGGCCTGAAGGCGCCGCAGACCCCGCGCATCGCGGAACTGGTGGCGCTGATCGTCGGCCTGTTCCTCATCTTCAACAAAGTGTGGAGCCCGCAGTACTCCCTCTGGTTCGTCGTCCCCGCGGTGCTGGCGCTGCCGTACTGGCGCCTCCTTTTGTCCTGGATGGTCGTGGACATGGCCGTGTGGCCGGTGCTGATGTGGCACATGATGGGCGCGGACAACATGGGCGTGCCGGGCTGGTTCCTCAACATCGTGATCATCTCCCGCGACGCCTTCATCATCGCCATCATGGTGCTGGTGGTGCAGCAGATCCTGGGCAAGCGCCGCGACAAAGTCCGCGACGCCCACAACGGCCACGACCCCCTCATGTCGCTGCCGTACCAGTGGAAGGAGCCCTTGCCTATCGACGCCCCTCCGGCCGACCCCGTTTCCGAACCCGCGGCCGAACCCGCCGACGCCGAGCCGGCCGACGCCGAGCCGGCCGGCTCCACGGCCGCCAAGGTCTAGCCGATGAACGCCACCACAATCCTGGGAATTGCCTCCATCGTGGTGGCGTTTTTCCTGTTTAGCGCCTCGTTCTATTTTGCGGTGAAGGGGCGGAAGCAAGCGTCGATAAGCTTCGGCTTGATCGCCTTCCTCTTCATGACCGTTATCCCTGTCTCCCTCGCCCTCTTCTCGGCGGTGCCGAACCCGCACTAGGCGGATTTTGTACGAATCGACAGTTCGGCCGCTTCTGGCGTTGCAAACGCCCAGGTCAGCATTTTTCCGCGTTGATTCGTGCACAACGTGGGTCCGCACCAATAGTTGGTGGCGGCCGGATTGTCCGCAATGCGGAGTCCGCACACTGTCCGCCCGAGCGCACCGGGAACCCGAGGTTTTGAGCTGGTCAAACCGTGGGGTAGTCTGTTCGGGTTGCTTGACGCAACGACCCTCCTGCCATGACCACAAGGGTGATGGCCGAAACAACCAAGACCATAGGAGGTGATGAGGTCCGTGCGTCACTACGAAGTAATGATCATCCTCGATCCGCAGCAGGATGAGCGCACCGTTGCCCCGTCCCTGGACAAGTTCCTGGAGATCGTCCGCAAGGAAAACGGCAAGGTGGAAAACGTTGATGTGTGGGGCAAGAAGCGTCTTGCTTACCCGATCAACAAGAAGGAAGAGGGCATCTACGCCGTAGTCAACCTCGACTGCGAGGCAGACACGGTCAAGGAGCTCGACCGCGTGCTGAACCTGAACGAGAACGTTCTGCGCACCAAGGTTCTGCGTACCGACAAGTAAGAACCGGTAGGCTCAGAAACCACACGATCAGCAGGTAGGAAGGTTTAGGACATGGCTCAAGGCGATACCCCAATTACCGTTGTCGGCAACTTGGTTGCGGACCCGGAGCTGCGCTTCATCCCGAGCGGCGCTGCCGTTGCGAATTTCCGCATCGCGTCCACGCCCCGCACGTTCAACCGGGAAACGAACCAGTGGGAAGACGGCGAAGCCCTGTTCCTCACCTGCAACTGCTGGCGCCAGATGGCGGAGAACGTCGCGGAGTCCCTGACCAAGGGCATGCGCGTCGTTGTCACCGGCAAGCTGCGTCAGCGTTCCTACCAGACCAAAGAGGGCGAAAACCGCACCGTGTTCGAGGTCGAGGTCGACGAGGTCGGCCCGTCCCTGAAGTACGCCAGCGCGTCTGTCACCCGCAACCCGCGTGAGGGCGGTGCGGGCGGCTACGGCGGCGGCAACCAGGGAGGCCAGCGCGGCGGTTTCGGTGGAAACCAGGGCGGTTTCGACCAGGGCGGCCAGGGCCAGAATCAGGGCCAGGGCCAGAATCAGGGCCAGGGCGGCTACAACCCGGCGAACGGCGGCTTCGGCGGCCAAAGCCAGGGCCAGACCCAGGGCAATCCGAACCAGTCCCAGCCTCAACATGATCCGTGGGGTTCCGCTCCGGATGCCGGCGGTTTTTCCGGCGGTGCGGGCGATGAGCCACCGTTCTAAACGACAACCACACATCAAGCATTTTTCACCATAAGGAAGGTTAGGATTATGAAGCTGATCCTCACCGCTGCCGTCGAGAAGCTTGGCGAGCCTGGAGAGGTCGTCGAGGTCAAGGACGGTTACGGACGCAACTTCCTGCTCCCGCGCGGCCTGGCTATCCCGGCTACCCGCGGCGCAGAGAAGCAGATTGAAGACATTAAGCGCGCCCAGGCTGAGCGCCAGGTCCGCGACCTGGATCACGCGAAGGAGCTGCGTGACCAGCTCGACCAGCTCAAGGGCGTCAAGGTTGCTGTGCGCACCGCTAACAACGGCAAGCTGTTCGGCTCTGTGAAGGCCGGCGACATCGCCGACGCTGTGAAGGCCGCTGGCGGCCCGAACTTGGATAAGCGCCGCATCAACGTGCCGAAGGGCCTTGTTACCAAGACCGGTGGCTACCAGGTCAAGGTCAACCTCCACGACGACGTGGAGGGCAAGGTGAACTTCGAGGTCGTAAGCGCATAACGCTTATCGACGACTGCTCCGCCTGAGAACGGAAAACTGCAGTCCAACGACAACAGCATTTAAAAGCGCGGGTCCCACTTGTGAGGAGTGGGGCCCGCGCTTTTTGTGTGCCGATACAATACCGCCCATGACGTTTTCCGTGGCGCGCCGCGTGCGCACTTTGGCTGTGTCCCTCCTGCTCGCGGCGGCTGCTGCGGCCGGGTTCGCCGTGCCGGCGCAGGCGGTGGCGATGTACGCCGGCGACAGTATCCGGGTCGCGTACAGCGACGGTTCCCGCTACGGCTGTTCGCTGAATACGGTGGCGCACCGCGGCGGGCGGGCTTACGGCGTGACGGCGGGCCACTGCCTGGCGCCGATTGGTGGTGCGGTGCCGGTGGCGGTGTACGCGGCGGATGGCCGCACGAAGATCTCCGGCGACCTGCGGGAGTCCGGCTACGAGATGCGCGGCGACAACAAGTTGGGCAGCCCGCTTCGAGACGTCGCCTGGTTCCCGCTCGCCGGCGACGCCACCAACGCTGCGGCAGTCCGCGGCGGGGCGGTGGACATCCCGGTCATCGGCGCGGTCAATCCGCTGTCGGACGCGGTCCAGCGCATCAACCCCACCCGCCGTGTTGCGGGCTACCACCCGGTGACGGCGGTGAAGCCGGGCCAGATTGTGTGCAAGGACGGCGCGCGCACCTCGCGCACCTGCGGCCCGGTGCTGAAGGTGAACCCGGACACCGGCGAGCTGGCAGTGCTGATCTTGGCGCTGCACGGCGATTCCGGCGGACCGGTCTACACGGTCAACCCGGATGGCAGTGCGAACATCATCGGCGTGGTCTCCGGAACGGCGTTCGGCGTGCTGCTCGCGGTGGACGGCCTGCTGCCGCTGCCCGCCGGATTGCGGTAGTTGTCAGGGTGTGTATATCCTCTCGGATATACACTTGAACTAGGGGTGATTGCTATGGCCGAACCAATTCAGGACGGGCCAGTCCGCACGACAGTGTTCATGTCGGGAAACAGCCAGGCCGTCAGGATTCCGGCGGCACTGCGCTTTGATTCGGACAGAGTGATGATCGAACGTGTGCCGGAAGGTTTGCTGCTGCGGCCGGAGGAAGAATCGTTCGGGCATGTGGTGGCGAGGTTGCGCGAGTTCCAGCGCGTAAACGGTATTGAATCTGGGCTGGTCGAAGAAGTTGATGATCTGCCGGAGGACCTTCCCCCCGATCTTGACCGCGGCGTCGAGCGATAGGAGATTCGGTGCGGTACCTCCTCGATACAAATGTGTGGATCGATATTGAACGTGGTGACCATCCAGAGGTTGTTCGCAAAAGTTCTGAGCTAGCTAGTGCGCAGCTTTGCTTATCAACTGTGGTTCTTGGCGAAATTCAGGCCGGAATCGAGAGGTCCCGCAGGCCAGATGCTATGCGGCGGGTGTACGACCTCCTGCTGCACGGTTGCCCTGTGTTCGAGGTCGATCGGGAGTCCGCATGCCTATACGGCAAGCTCCGGTCTGATCTTCTGAATCGGGGGCAGGTCATCGGCTCGAACGACCTCTGGATCGCGGCGCAGGCGATCCGAAATGATTTAGTGCTTGTGACTGCAAACGAGCGCGAGTTTGCGCGCGTGCCCAACCTGAAGCTGGAGAATTGGCGGTAGTCATGTTCGTCACCCAGGTCCGCATCGACGCGCCGGTGGCAGGCTACGCCCGCGACCTGCCGGTGGTGCGTCGCTTGGCTGAAAAGCCCCTCGAGCTCGCGCAAACCACGATCCTCACCGGCGACAACGGGTCGGGGAAGTCCACGCTGGTGGAGGCGATCGCTATGGCCGCCGGCGCCAACGCCGCGGGCGGTTCCCGCCACGCCCAGTTCCAGGCAGCGGACCATTCCCGGCTCCACGCCTCGCTCACGTTGACCCGCCGCGCGAACCCGAGCGACGTGTACTTCCTGCGCGGCGAAACATACCTCGACCTCGCCGAATACCATGAAAGCCTCGGAATCGAAGACCCGTTGCAAGACCTCACTCGCCGCAGCCACGGCCAAGGCATCATGCGCATGGCCCACGAACGCTTCGGCCCGGACTCTTTGATCATCCTGGACGAGCCCGAAGACGGCCTCTCGGTCTTCTCCCAGCTCGAACTGCTCGGCCTGCTCGCGGTGCTGATCCGCCGCGGCGCGCAGGTGCTCATGGCCACGCACTCGCCGGTGCTGCTCGCCGTCCCCGACGCCCGCATCCTCGCCGTGCCCACCCTGGAGCCCATGCTTTTCGACGAGGCCGAGCCCGTCACCGCCACCCAAGAGTTCATCGATGACCCGGCCGGCACGGCGAGATTCCTGGTGGACGGTTAGGGAGCCTGACCTGAGCGTTCAGGTCGATATCTCGAGGTCGATAGTTGCTGGTCACAGCTTTTTCGGATTTTGGAGCCCCGGCAGGCCAAGAGGCGCTGACCTGCAACTATCGACATGGAGTTATCGACCTCAACGTATTGACCCCGCCGTAGGATGAGCCCCATGTTCATCCAGCACATCTCCGTCGACCCGTCGAAGGCCCCGCCGTGGGCCCTCGACGCGCCGGTGGTTGAGCACGTCGCGGAGTTCGGCTTCCCGCTGACACACCCGGTCACGCTGATCACCGGCGGCAATGGCGTTGGAAAGTCGACCCTGTTGGAGGGGATTGCCCGCGCGTGGGGGTTTCAGGTCGAGGGCGGGCCGTGGGGCGTCGATAAGCCTGGCGCCCACGACCCGATGTTTGGCGCGCTGACGCTTCGGACCGGGGCGCGCGCGAAGGCCGGGTATTTCATGCGCGGCGAAACGCACACGCGCGTGACGGAGTTTGGCGAACGGTCGCACGGGGAGTCAGTGCTGGAGCTGACCTCGCGGTTTGCCCAGGACGCGCTGTACTTGCTGGATGAACCCGAATCCGGGCTGTCCCCCGTCGCGCAGATGGCGCTGGTGGCGCAGCTGCACGCGATCGGAGAGCAAGACGCGCAGGTGATTGCGGTGACGCACTCGCCGATCGTGCTCGGGATCCCTGGCGCGGAGATCGTGGAGATCGGCGAACACGGCGTGGACCGCGGCCTCGCGGTGGAAGACACACTCGCGTTCCGGGCGATGCGCGACTTTCTGGCGGACCCGCACGGCATCGCCGAGTACATGGCGGACTGGGCGGAGGATGAACTGGGTTAGCTAGGACTCTGCAAGTCGTCGCATGAGTTCTTTCCGTTGCGCATAAATCCGGTCAAGTTCCACTTCTGCGCTGTGGCGCGTGTACTCGAAGTCCACGGTCTCCTGCAGCGGTTCTTCGGGTTCTTTGTCGGGCATGTTGCGGACGGTACCACTGTTCGAACACCCGTGTCGGGGCCGTGGTATATGGTGTGCGCCATGACTGCGACACGCGAACAAGCGGACGAACTTCTCAAGGGCATCGCGGGGCCCCACGCCGTCCTGCGCGACGACCAGTGGACGGCCGTCGATTCCCTCGTTAACCAGCGCAAACGCATGCTAGTGGTGCAGCGCACGGGCTGGGGAAAATCGGCGGTGTACTTTATCGCCGCGAAGCTGTTGCGCGAGTCGGGCGAGGGCCCGTCGATTATCGTTTCGCCGCTGCTCGCGCTCATGCGCAACCAGGTCGAAGCGGCCGCACGCGCCGGCATCTGGGCGGCCACGATCAACTCCGCGAACATGACGCAGTGGGAGGAGATCCAGGCGGACGTCGACAAGCTGGACCTGCTCCTGATCAGCCCGGAGCGCCTCAACGCGCCGGGTTTCCGCGATGAGGTGCTGCCGCAGCTCGCGCAGTCCGTCGGCATGCTGGTCGTGGATGAGGCCCACTGCATCTCCGACTGGGGGCACGATTTCAGGCCGGATTACCGGCGCATTTCTTTGCTTATCGACGACCTCCCGGCCAACACCCCCGTCCTGGCCACCACCGCAACGGCGAATGACCGCGTGGTGGCCGACGTTGTCGCCCAGTTGGGCGAGGGCACCGGCGTACTCCGCGGCGGGCTGGACCGCGAGTCGTTGTCGCTCAACGTCGTGCAGCTTGCAGACCCCACCCAGCGCGCCGCCTGGATCGCGCAGTACTTGGCGCAGGTGGATGGCTCCGGCATCATCTACTGCCTGACCGTCGCCGCCGCGCACGACCTGGCGGAGGCGCTGGAAACGGCCGGGTGGAACGTGGTCGCCTACACCGGCCGCACGGAGGCGGAGGAGCGCGAGCGCCTCGAGCAGGCGCTGATACACAACGAACTCAAAGCCCTGGTGGCCACCTCGGCGCTCGGCATGGGCTTTGACAAGCCGGACCTCGGCTTCGTGGTGCACCTGGGCGCGCCGAGCTCGCCGGTGAGCTACTACCAGCAGATCGGCCGCGCCGGGCGCGCCACCGACCACGCCGAGGTGGTGCTGTTGCCCGGACCGGAGGATCAGCGCGTGTGGGAGTACTTCGCGTCCGTGTCCATGCCGGAGGAGCCGGTGGTGCAGCAGCTGCTGGGCGCGCTCGGGAGCGAGCCGGTGTCCACCCCGAAGCTGGAAAACGCCGTGGACTTGTCGCGCACACGCATTGACCAAGCGCTGAAAGTGCTGGACGTCGACGGCGCGGTGCAGCGCGTCAAGGGCGGCTGGGTCACTACCGGCGCGCCCTGGTCCTACGACCACAAGCGTTACGACGGCCTGGCGGATGCCCGCGAGCAAGAACAAGACCTCATGCTGGCTTACGAGGCCACGGACGCCTGCCGCATGGTGTTTTTGCGCAGCGAGCTGGACGATCCGACGATCGGGGAGGGGGAGCGCTGTGGGCGCTGCGACAACTGCACCGGCAACCACCTGCCCACCGATGTGGACCCGGCGCTCGCCGAGCGCATTGACGCCCGCCTGAAGGCCCCCGGCGTGCCATTGTCCCAGCGCAAGATGTGGCCGACCGGCTCCGCGCGCCGCGGCAAGATCAAGGGCGTACTCGGCGGCAAGGCGCTGGGCCGGCTCAACGACGTCGCCCGCGGCCCCGCCCTGGCCCAGCTCCTGCGCGACAACACCTACCGTCCCGTCACGGACTGGCGCGACGACCAGTGGCTCACCCGCTTCGTCGCCGTGCTGGCGGACTGGGACTGGGGCACGCGCCCGGCCACGGTGGTCGCGCTCGGCTCGGCGGACCCGGCACGGGCGGAGATGGTCGCCTCCACCGCCGAGGCCTTGGCCCGGGTGGGGCAGATGACCTACGGCGGGGTAGTGCGCGCCGGGGAGACCGAGGTTCAGGCGCGCAACTCCGCCTTCCGCGTCAATGCGCTGGACCGGTACTTCGACTACTCGGGGCTCGACGTGGGCGAGGGCCCGGTGTTGCTGCTTGCCGGCGAGGTGGATTCCGGCTGGTCCGTCACCGTCGCGGCTGCGGATATCGCCGAGCGATTCGGTGTGGAGGTGCTGCCGCTAGCGTTCGCCTCGCGGGCGTGAGGTCCTCGCCGCCGCTGTCTGCGCAACGGCCGAGCCGAGCAGGATGAGTAAGCCGAGAGGGATGAGGTACAGAAACAGGTTGATGATCGGCAGCGACATGCCCGCCTGGTATTCCTGCCAGCTCGAGTCGGCGAAAGAGCCGAAGCCCACGGCAAGGCACGCTGTGGCGATCCAGACGGCCACACCGTGCGCAGGGCCACTCCGCCGCGCTGCCGCGGTGTAGGTGGCAGCCCATCCGACCGCTCCCGCTGCTGCAAGCACCGCGAGGACAGCGAAGGCGAGGCTGTAGGCCGCGAAGTCGAGATTGCCGCCAAACGCTCGCATCCCAGCCACGCACACTGCGGGAAACGCCACTGCAAAGGCGAGGTAACTCCAGAGAATTGCTCGTGGGGACATGCGACGACGGTAACAAAAACACACCGGGTGCGCCCCTGTGACGGAATGTGGATAAGTGGTGGGTTATACAGCCTGGGTAGGGGTTAGATTGTCCACTCGAGTGGACATTTCGTGGTTGTCAAACGCCGTGGTCAACCGAGTTATCCACCTAAAACGTCACTCGGCGTGAGTTTGAAAATATACAGGGTGAACTGCGGAAATGTACCGTTGTCCAGTGGCTTGGAGTCTCGAATCCACACGAATTCCACACCTCAAACACCACCCCTGTGGAAAACTCACCCGCACATTCCCCAATTGTCCACAGCCCCTGTGGATAACTCGGTTTGCGGTTTGCATTACGGGGTAGTCTCATACGCACAGCGAAAGGGGAGCCCATGGGTGCAGACGACAGCTTCGACGACTACGTGCCGCCGCCGGAACCGGCCGCGGACTACGGGGACTTCAGCGACTCCGACTTTGACGCGTTCCAAGGCAACAGCGGGAGCACGAGGGGGCGCGGCGGCAGGGGCGGTAGCTCGTCGACAAGCAACCGCTACTCCAACTTCAACCGCGGCAACAACGAGCTGCAGGAATATCGCACGCCGCCGCACGACGAGCTGGCGGAGCGCTCCGTCATCGGCGCGATGCTACTCAACCCCGACGTCATCCTGGACGTGGCGGAAAGCCTGCGCCCGGACGACTTCTACTTTCCGGCGCACCAGCTGATCTACCAGGCCATCCTGGACCTGTTCGCGCAGGGCAGCAACGTCGACGTGCTCATTGTCGCTGGGCGGCTGGACCGCATCAACGAGCTCGAGCGCGTCGGCGGCGCGCCGTATCTGCACACGCTGATCTCCGAGGTTCCCACGGCGGCGAACGCGCGCTACTACGCGGAGATCGTGGAGGAAAAGTCGATCCTGCGCCAGCTGGTCAACGCCGGCACGCAGGTGGTGCAGCTCGGCTACGAGGGCGAGGAGGGCATGGAGGTCGACGCGATCGTCGACCACGCCCAGCAGAAGGTCTTCAACATCACCCGCAACCAGTCGGGCGAAGACTACCGCCCGCTGTCGGAACTGCTCAAGCCCACTATTGACGAGCTGACCATGATCGCCTCCGGCGGCGCGCTCGAGGCGGGCGTGCCCACCGGATTCATCGACCTGGACAAGCTCACCAACGGCCTGCACGCCGGTCAGATGATCATCATCGCGGCGCGACCCGGTGTGGGTAAGTCCACGCTCGCGCTGGACTTCATGCGCTCCTGCTCGATCCACCAGAACAAGACGTCCGTGATCTTCTCGCTGGAGATGAGCGCCTCCGAGATCATCATGCGCATGCTGTCCGCGGAGACGGAGATCAAGCTCTCGGCGATGCGCTCGGGCCAGATGGAGGAGCGTGATTGGGAGAAGCTCACCCACCGCCTCACCGAGATCCAGGACGCGCCGCTGTTTATCGACGACTCCCCGAACCTCACCATGATGGAAATCCGCTCCAAGGCGCGCCGCCTGAAGCAGCAGCACGGCCTGGACCTGATTGTGGTGGACTACCTGCAGCTGATGAGCTCCGGCAAGAAGGTCGAGTCGCGCCAGCAGGAGGTCTCGGAGTTCTCCCGTCACCTCAAGCTGCTGGCCAAAGAGCTCGAGGTGCCGGTGATCGCCATCTCCCAGCTCAACCGTGGCCCGGAGGCCCGCACCGACAAGCGCCCGCAGCTGGCTGACCTGCGTGAGTCAGGCTCGCTGGAGCAGGACGCCGACATGGTGTTTCTGCTCTACCGCCCGGACTCGCAGGACCGCGACGACGAGCGCGCGGGCGAGGCGGACATCATCGTGGCGAAGCACCGCGGCGGCCCGATCGACACCATTCCGGTGGCGCACCAGCTGCACTACTCGCGCTTCGTCAACATGGCGCACGGCTAGTAAACCTGCCCTATGAACAGTTAGGCATGGCTTTCCAACGGTGACACGCTGCGAAAACGCGTTTATGCTTCAACAGCACAACGCCGAAGTAGCAAAGGAGAAAGCCATGACCGTGCGTTCCATGAACGGCCCCGCCGCCTGCGCGAGCACGGTGGCCAAGCTCGACCCGAGCATTACCGTCGCCAAGACGGGGGAGAACACGCTCCTGCTCAACCTGCCTCGCAACATCGAGGAGATCGACAAGGCGACGGAGGACAAGTCGCTGCTGTCGCGCATTACGCGCTTTTTTGCTTAGCGACGGGCTCCGCCTGAACTACGCAATCGCCACACCGCGCTGCTCAGGCAGCGTAAACGCCGCCGCGCAGGCAAGCGCGAAGGCGGCGGCGAACACGCCGAACACCGCCGTCGCGCCGCCGAAGGCGAGCACCGGCGGAACCACCAGCGGCGCGAGAATTGAGCCGATGCGGCCGAACGCCGCGCCCGCGCCCGTGCCGGTTGCGCGGATAGCGGTGGGGTAGAGCTCCGGGCCGATCGCGTACAGCGCACCCCACGCCCCAAGGTTGAAGAAGCTGAGCAGGCAGCCCGCAGCGATGATCTGCCACTCCGTGCTGGCCATGCCGTACGCGAACGCAGCAATCGCCGAGCCCGCGAGGAAACTTGCCAGCGTGATGCGGCGGCCCCACCGCTCGATGAGCCAGGCGGCCGCGGCGTAGCCGGGCAGCTGCGCCAGGGTGATGATCAGCGTGAAGGTGAACGAGCGAACCAGGGAGAAACCCTGCTCCACCAGCAGGGACGGGATCCAGATGAACGCGCCGTAGTAGGACAGCGACACGCAGAACCAAATTGCCCAAAACGCGGCGGTGCGCCCGCGCAGCTCCGGGCCCCAGATTCCGCCATCGACGGGGTGTTCCTGGGCTGGCGCGGCGGTGTCGCACTGCGCGGGGTCGGCCTCGGCCTCGAAGTCGCGGACGATCCGTTCGGCTTCGTCGTGCCGGCCCACTGATTCGAGGAAGCGCACGGATTCCGGCAGTCCCATGCGCACGTAGATGGCGTACATGGCTGGCACCGCGCCGAGCGCGAAGCCCCAGCGCCAGCCGTTGTCGCTTTGCGCCACTACGAACGTGCCGATGACGGCCGCCATGATCCACCCCACCGCCCAAAACGCCTCTAAGAGCACGACCATGCGCCCCCGGACCTTCCGCGGCGAAAACTCGCTGACCAGTGTGGACGCAACCGGAAGCTCCGCGCCGAGGCCGAGGCCCACCAGGAAACGAAACACCATCAGCGACGCCACCGACCACGCCAGCGCCGACGCGCCGGTGGCCAGTCCGTAGAGCAAGAGCGTTGCGGCGAAGACTTGGCGCCGGCCGATCTTGTCGGCGAGCAGCCCGCCCAGGCTCGCGCCGATGGCCATGCCCACGAACCCCACCGACGCAATCCACCCCGTGGTGGTGTTGTCCAAATTCCACTGCGCGGCCAGCGCGGCGAGGATGAAGGACACGAGGCCGATGTCCATCGCGTCGAGGGCCCAGCCGATCCCGGAGCCGACCAGCAGGCGCTTGTGTTTCGGGGTGACCGGCAGGCGGTCCAGTCGCTCAGTGCGGGTGAGCTGCGCAGAAGAGTTCATGCGGGGAGTGTAGGGCGCGCTCTCCCGCGCGTTGGCAGTTTTTATTCACCTGCGCCCGACGACACGGAGTTGAACGCCCGCAGCCGCAGCGAGTTCGACACCACGAACACCGAGCTGAACGCCATCGCGATGCCGGCGAGCATCGGATTGAGGAAGCCCAGCGCGGCCACCGGGATGAGGATGACGTTGTAGGCGAACGCCCAGAACAGGTTGCCCTTGATGGTCTTCAGGGTCTTGCGCGACAGCCTGATCGCGTCCGCAGCGGAGGTCAGCGAGTTGCGCATCAGCGCGATGTCCGCGGCCTCGATGGCCACGTCCGTGCCCGCGCCCATGGCCAAGCCCAGGTCCGCCTGGGCGAGCGCCGCGGCGTCGTTGACACCGTCGCCGACCATGGCCACGTGTTTGCCCTCGGCCTGGAGGCGCTTGACCACCTCCACTTTGTCCTCTGGCAGGACGCCCGCGGTGACGTTGGCCGGGTCAATGCCCACTTCCGCGGCGACAGCTTCGGCCGCGCCGGCGTTGTCGCCGGTGAGCAGGTGCGGTGTGAGCCCCAGCTCCCGCAGCTGCGCCACGGCGTCGGCGGAATCTGCCTTCACGGTGTCGCGCACGGCGACGAACCCGGCCAGGGCGCCGTCCACCTCGACGGCCACCGGGGTCGCCCCGGCACGTTCGGCGTCCTCGAAGGCGCTGGCTAGCCCGCCAAGCGTCACGGAGGGGCGGCCGACGCGGACCGGGTGGCCGTCGATAAGCGCGGACGCTCCCTTGCCCACCTCATTTTGGAAGTTCTCCGAGGCCGGCACATCGCTGGCCGCCTCCACGATCGCGCGGGCGATCGGGTGCTCGGAGCCGGCCTCCACGCCGGCGGCGAGCCGCAGTACCTCGTCAGCCTCGAAGCCGTCCGCTGCGACGACGTCCGTAACCCCCATCTCGCCCGACGTGATCGTGCCGGTCTTGTCCATGACCACCGTGTCCACCTGGCGGGTGGATTCGAGCACCTCGGGACCCTTGATTAGCAGCCCCAGCTGGGCGCCGCGGCCGGTGCCCACCAGGATCGCGGTCGGGGTGGCAAGCCCAAGCGCGCACGGGCAGGCGATGATCAGCACCGCCACCGCCGCGGTGAACGCGTGGGCAACGCTATGGCCCACCAGGAGGTGTCCGGCCAGCGTCACCAGCGCAACCAGCACCACAACGGGCACGAAGACCTGCGAGATCTTGTCCACCAGCCGCTCCACCGGCGCCTTGCCGGCCTGCGCGTCGCGCACGAGCTTGCCCATCTGGGCCAGCGTGGTTTCGGCGCCGACACGGGTGGCCTCCACCACCAGGCGCCCGGAAGTGTTCAGCGTGGCGCCGGTGACCGCGGAGCCCTCGGTGACCTCCACGGGCACGGACTCGCCGGTGAGCATGGATTCGTCCACCGCGGAGTGCCCGGAGACCACGCGGCCGTCGGTGGCGATCTTCTCGCCGGGGCGCACGATGAACGTGTCGCCCACCGCCACTTGGGCGATCGGCACGCGCACTTCCTTGCCGCCCCGGATCACGGCGGCGTCCTTGGCGCCCATGTCCAAAAGCTCGCGCAGCGCCTCCGAGGACTGCCCCTTCGCCCGCGTTTCAAACCACCTGCCTAGCAGCAGGAACGTAATCACCACGCACACGGACTCGAGGTAGATCTCGTCCATGCCCGCGTGCGACGGGAAGATGGACATTTCCATTGTCATCCCCGGCTCGCCCGCGTTGCCGAAAAACAGCGCCCACACGGACCACAGGTACGCCGCGGACGTGCCCAGCGTGATCAGCGTGTCCATCGTCGCCGCGCCGTGCTTCAGGTTCACCCAGGTCGCGCGGTGGAACACGCTGCCCGCGGCGAAAAACACCAGCGTCGCCGCCGCAAACGCCGCCCACTGCCAGTTGGTGAACTGCAGCGCCGGCACCATGCTCACCACCATCACCGGCAGCGAGACCAGCGCCGCCCAAATCGTGGTGCGTTTCAGCTTTTCGGCTTCCTCCAGGCGCGCGCCTTCGAGCTTCTCGCTTGTCGACGCCCCTCCGGCCGCCGCCGCCTCACCCCCAACCGCGTCATCAGTCATTTCAAACGCGTCGTACCCGGCGGAGCGTACTTCGTCGATAAGCAACTGCGACGACGCCTTCGCCGGATCGAAATCGACGGTGGCCGTTTCGGTGGAGTAGTTCACCGTGGCGTCCACGCCGTCGAGCTTGTTCAGTTTGCGCTGCACGCGCGAAGAGCACGACGAGCAGGTCATCCCCGTCACGCCTAGCTCGACGTGCTGCAATGCTATGGGGGTTTCAGTCATAACCCCCACTTTAGGCCCGGGCCGGTCCTAAGCGTTAGGCCAGTGTGTAACCAGCTTCTTTCACCGCGGCCGCGATGTCGTCGGTGGAAAAACCGTCACCCTCGACGGTGACAGTCCCGGTGGTGTGGTCCGCCTTCACAGCGGTCACACCGGCGACCTCGGAGATCTCCTCCTGCACGCTCATTTCGCAGTGCCCGCAGGTCATGCCCTCAACGTTGAACTCGCGTTCAGCCATGGTGTGTCCTCCTTATATCTCGATTACGTAGCCGGCGTTTTTCGCCGCCTGCACAATATCTTCGTCGGCGAAGGTGAAGCCGACAACGGTGAGGTGGCCGGCCTCGAGGTCCACATCCACCTCGTGTGTGCCGTCCACCAGCGACAGCTCGTCTTTGAGCGAATCGACCGCAACTTCGTCCTTCGGGCCCGAGATCCGGTACGTCTTCGTCATGGCTGCTGCACGCCTCCTGGTTTCCACTCGTTCCAGCCCGGCTTGGAATAGCTCGGACATTGTTAGGGTTGTACCCGTTGCAATCTCTACAACAATAACCAAAAGCTTTAAGGAGTGTACTTTGAGCACGATCGATGTAACCGAGGACACTTTCCAGGAGACCGTTACCCAAGACGGAATCGTGTTTGTGGACGCATGGGCGGACTGGTGCGGCCCCTGCAAGCAGTTCGCGCCGACGTATGAGAAGGCCTCTGAGAAGCACACCGACGTCACGTTTGCCAAGCTCGACACCGAGGCCAACCAGCAGCTCGCGTCCGCCCTGGAGATCCAGGCGATCCCGACGCTGATGGCGTTCCGCGACGGTATCCTGATCTACCAGAACGCTGGCGCTATGCCGCCCGCCGCGTTCGACGACCTGATCCAGCAGGTCAAGGACCTGGACATGGATGACGTCCGCCGCCAGATTGCCGAGCAGAACGCCTCCGAGCAGTAGGCCTTTTTATTCAGCGCCCGCGAGACGGGCGCTTTTTTCATGCGTACACTTGCCTAACGACGAACCCCACCACCGGAAGGACACTCCAATGGCGAACCCGTTTAGCAAGGGCTGGAAGTACCTCATGCAGTCGTTCGACACCAAGATCGACCAGAACGCAGACCCGAAGGTGCAGATCCAGCAAGCCGTCGCTGCTGCGAAGGAGCAGCACAAGGCGATCTCCGAGCACGCGGCCAACATCATCGGCAACCGGAACCAGCTGCAGATGAAGATGGAACGCCTGATCAAGTCCCAGGAGGATCTGCAGAACAAGGCGCGCACCGCCCTGCAGGCCGCGCAGAAGGCGGAGGCGGCCGGCGACGCCGAGAAGGCGCAGCAGTTCAACAACGCCGCCGAGGTCATCGCCACCCAGCTGGTGTCCGTGGAGCAGGAGCTCGAGCAGACCAAGCAGGCCTACGCGTCCGCCGACCACGCCGCCAAGGAAGCGCAGCAGAAGCAGCAGCAGTCCGAGGCGCACCTGAAGGAGCAGCTCTCCCAGGTCTCCCAGCTCGAGTCCCAGCTCAACCAGGCCCGCATGCAGGAGCAGACGGCCAAGACCATGGACTCGATGAACCAGTTCAACGACGACAACGTGCCCACCCTCGACGGTGTGCGCGACAAGATCGAGCGTCGCTACGCCAACGCCTTGGGCCAGCAGGAGCTGATGAAGGACTCCATGACCGACCGCATGGCCGAGATCGAGTCCGGCTCCACCGACGCTGCCGCCGCCAGCCGTCTGGACCAGATCCGCGCGTCCATGTCCGGCGAGCTCGAGGCCGGCTCCGGCGCGGGCGCCGGTGACGCGGACCGCCAGCTCGAGGCGGGCTCTGGTGAGGGCGAGGGCTCGCAGGGCGAGGCCGCCGGGGCCGCCGACTCGGCCGCCGAGCAGAAGCCGTCCGGCAGCTCCCGTCGCGTCGCCGCCGGCGCCCCGGAGACCTCCGACACCGACAACGCCAACAACACCGACGACATCCTTGCCGACGCCGAGAAGTACATGCGCGACGAGGACTAACCGCCTCCAACTAGCAGATCACAAACGGCCGCCTGACACAGATTACGGCGGCCGTTTGTGCTGAACTGGGCGTCGAGTGGTCGCCTGACAGATTCCGCCACGAAGTGTCGGCGCCCTCTGGCAGGTTTGTTCACTCGCCGGGAGCGGTTTGGTGAATTAGTTCCACTTGGACGGTTGATTAATTCATTTTCCCCAGGACGCTGGAAGCCCGCAGTCCGATTAGTTCACAAGCGAGTGAACTATCCCCGCAAGAGGGGCGGAAAGGCGCCCCAAGGGGCCGAAGCCCCCCGGGGCGCCGTAGAAACGCCGGAACCGCGCTAGGTCTCCCGGCGGATGTTGATGAGTACGCCGCGGATGCCGGAATGGAACCCGTCGCGGAGATTGACACGCTGAGTCTCGGACAAGGTGTACTCGTGCAGGGTTTCGCAGGCGAACTGCAGCAGCGGCCGGTCGATCTCCGGGGGCAGCCCGCCGCCGGACAGGAGATGGGCGTTGTCGCGCTGTTCGCTGGAGGCGGCGTTTTCAAACCACCAGTTGGCGTACTGCTGGCCCACGTCGTAGGGGGTTTGGAAGCCGGCGGAGGTCCACACTTCCTCGGGCAGCGGCACGTAGCGGGAGCGCAGCTTGCGGCGCGGGGCCATCATCGACGGCTTCGGCGCAGGCTTGGGGCCGGGCTTCGGCGCGCTCGCAGACGCATCCGAGTTGGTGCCGGCGAGCGACGCGGGCGTCGGCTTCGCGCTTTCGGCGGGTGCCGACGGGGCCGGGGCCGACGGGGCGGGCGCCGACGGGCGGTCGGGCTCGCTGGAGACGTTCTGGTTGCCGGGCTTGTTCGACTCGTTGTTGGCCTCCACCTGTGCCTCGGAGGGCTCGTCCATCTCTGGTTCGTCCGGGCGGTGGGTGCGTTGTTGCGAGGTCGGGGTGCCCACGATGTCCGACGGCTTCGGGGCGGCAGGGGCAGCGGGTGCGGCAGCAGGCGCCTGTCCCGGCTTCGGGGCGGACGAAGCACCCGCAGAGGCGGCATTCGAAGTAGCGTCCGAATCCGAGTTGTCCCCCGCAGCGCTGGCGTCCGGCCGGAGCGGGTCGGGGCCCAGCCCTGGAACCGCGGTGGGGCCGTCCGCCTCTTCGAGCGGAGCAGCGTCGTTAAGCGGGCGCTCCCTGATGCTGGGCGGGAGCGGGCCCTCGAGCACCTGGAGGCGCATGGCGTCGGCGAAGTCTTCGCGCGGGTCGAGGATGGTGGTGCTGTCGCAGGCGTGGCGCAGGGCGGAGGACATGGAGTCCCAGCCGAAGCCGTAGAGGTGCATGCGTGCGCCGCGGCTGGTCACTTCCTCGACGCCGGGGATCATGTCCGCGTCGCCGGAGACCAGCACGAAGTCGGTGAATTTTTCGCTCACGCCGTTGACCACAAGGTCGGCGACGAGGCGGGTGTCCACGCCCTTTTGGGTGCGGCGCTCGCCCCACTCGATGAGTTGGCCGGTGCGCAGTTGCACGCCGTCGCAGGTGCGCAGCGCGCGCTGGTAGCGGTGCGGGCCTGAGTCGGGGATGCCGTCGTACCAGAACTGGCGGTGGATTGGTTGGTTGAGCTGGTCGGTGATCATTTTGCCGAGGGTTGCCACAACCTCCGGCAAGTCAATTTCTAACTGTGCGCGGGCGCCGATTTCCCACGAGTTGTAAAAGCTCGCGAGAAGGTATGACGTGTCGACGAACACAAGTGTGCGTTCAAGCATGGCTCCTAAATTCCGATTCTTTTTCGTTACTAAGTTGCGTTACACGCACCATCTTGCCTGAAAAAGCTCAGTCATTCCACGTCGTATTTGTCACGGTTTCCTGCGAACTGGTTGCGCTCCCCCGGGCCCCGTGATAGTCAGTTAGTTACTCGAGTAACCAACCAATCAACCGGAGGGCAGGGCATGAACACAGAAGCAGAGCCCCTCTTCGTGCAGATCGCCAGCTTCGTCGCCGACCTCATCGTCGACGGCACATTGCAGCCCGGCGAGCAAGCACCGTCGACGAATCAGCTCGCCCAGTTCCATGAAATTAATCCCGCCACGGCGCGCAAGGGGCTTGCATTGCTTGTCGACGATCACGTGCTGGAGAAGCGCCGCGGCCTCGGCATGTTCGTCACCGACGGGGCCCGCGACCGCATCCTGGAAAAGCGCCGCGACGACTTCGCCGGCGACTACGTCGCCCCGCTCATCGACGAAGCGCTGCACCTCGGCTATTCCCGCTCCAACCTCCACGACCTGATCGACCGCGTCGCAGAAAGCAGAGGCATGTACCAATGACCATCCACACCCGCGACCTCACCCGCCGTTTCCGCGCGAAGGAGGTGCTCACCGGCGTCGACCTGGAACTGGGCCCCGGCATCCATGGCCTGCTTGGCCGCAACGGCGTGGGCAAGTCCACGCTGTTGCGGATCGTCGCCGGCCAGCTCAAGCCCACCTCCGGCACCGTCGAGGTCTTCGGCCAGCGCCCCTTCGACAACGCGTTTGTCATGGACAACACCTGCCTGACCGGCGTGGACACCGCGTATCCGGGCGCATGGTCCGGCGCGGACGTGATCAAGGGCGCGCGCCTGCGCTACCGCACCTGGAACCAGCAGCTTGCCAGCGAACTGACCGCCGATTTCGCCATGGACCAGGCCTTGGAAACCCGCTACGAAAAGCTCTCCCGCGGCCAGCGGGCCATGGTCGCCATCGTGATCGGCCTCGCATCCGGCACCGATCTTCTGCTCCTCGACGAGCCCTACGTCGGCCTGGACACCCACAACACCGACGTGTTCTACCGCCACCTGCTGGCCCAGGCCGAGACCGGCCGCACCATTGTCATGGCCACCCATCACATCGATGATGCGGCGAAGGTGCTGGATACGGCGGTGATTCTGGGGCGTGAGGGGGTCGTCGCAAAGCAATGTGCCCCCGAGGACGCCGACAGCTTCGCGGTGGCTGGAGGGGAGCTTTTGCCTATCGACGCCGCTTCGCGCCATGCCCGCCCCGCCCACTTCGACGACCTCATCGAGCACTACCTGGAGGTGTACTGATGAACACGACCCTGCTCGGATTCTTCCGCCACCAGTTCGTCGCGCCCTCGCTGTACAGGCTGCTGTGGATGGTGCCGCTGGCGGTGATGTTCGGCCTCGGCGCGACGATTACGGACCACCCGCTCACTGCGGTGATGACACCTGCGATGGTGACCCTGTTTGTGATTGGTGCGCTGTCGATGGAGGAGACGGCATACATGGCGTACGGGATGCCCCGGGCCTGGCGGCTGCGACTGGCCGCGATGGCTGTGGTGCCCGCGGTCGTGATCGGTGTGGTGGTGGCGCTGCTGCTGCGGCCCGATTGGGTCGGCGTGCTGGGCGCCCTGAGTGCGTTGGCGATCGGTCTGATTATGGGGCAGCGCTTTGTCACCGGCGAAGTGCCGGAAGGGCGCGAACGCGTTCGCGGGCGCCTGGGGTCCGGCGGTTTCCTTGTTGAGCTGGTGTGGAAACCGCAGCTGCTGTGGGCTTTGGGTATCGCGGCGGCGCACTGCGTGACGCTGTACCTGGCCAGCTTCATCGGTAGTGAGCCTTTGAGGTTGTGGATCGGGGCGTTGCCGCTGTTGGTTTGGTACGGCGTGTACTGCATGTACGGCTCGGCTATCGCCGGACCGGACGTCGGCGCGAGTTACGGGGTTCCGCGACGGCGCTGGCTTGCGGTGTCGCTGGCGGCGTCGACGGGGTCGGTGCTGCTCTACGTGTTGGTTGTCGGCTTTGTTTCGCACTTGAGCTGGGCTGCGGTGGTGGTCGGGGCCGCGGGGGCGTTTGCGTGCGCGGTGCTGGGGTCGGCGATGAAGGTGCGTCGCAGCGGTATGGGGTTGTTGCCGGCGATGTTCCTGGCCATCCCGGTTTCGCAGACTGCAGAAGTGCCGTCCTTCATGGACGGGGAGGCCTTGTACTGCCTCTTTGTCGCTGGGCAGTTGTTGCTGATCGGTGTTGGCATGCACGCCGCGTTCTTGGGTGGCTATATGAACCCAAAACAAGCACGTAAGAACGTGTGAAAAAGCGTCTCTGTGCTGCGGGTTTGTGTTGTGCGTGGGGTGTGTGTAACTTATATCGAGTCAGCGAGACCGACAACGCCCCGCTGGAAGATGAGATTCTTTCCGGTTTGTGTGGCGGGCAGGAAAACAATCGCTGATAGATTCCAAAGTCACCTTCGGACTGGTCCACTTGTGTGGGTTGGTTTGGGTGTGCTGGTGTTGTTTGAGAACTCGATAGTGTGCCAATGTACTTTTGTTGCGTGGGTGTGTTTGCCTGCCTTTTTGTGCACTGTGTGGTGTGTGCCCTGTTGTGGGTGTGTGCCGGTGGTGGCGTGGTTGAATTCCAATGATGGATCGCGTCATCTGTTTGGTTCATAGTGTGCGTGGGGTGTGGTTGAACATGTTTCACGTATTTTTTTGGCCAGCCTCCTTTGTGCCCCGTCGGGTTGGGGGTTGGTG
Organism: Corynebacterium faecium; assembly: GCF_027257105.1. Classification (NCBI taxonomy): domain Bacteria; kingdom Bacillati; phylum Actinomycetota; class Actinomycetes; order Mycobacteriales; family Corynebacteriaceae; genus Corynebacterium; species Corynebacterium faecium. Next base: position 41 of record NZ_JAPYJX010000002.1, on the reverse strand, counting down.
TGAACCTTTGTAATTTTTGGATTTTGCCAGTCCAGCACTTT